>NZ_JBFAGG010000008.1:0-25981 GCF_040653595.1 Sphaerisporangium sp. NPDC051011
GGGAAGCCCACGGGGAATGGCGTACGCGCGGCGATCTTGCATTCGTGGCGGCGGTGCCAGGAGGCGGGACTCACGCCCGGCACTGTGCAGCCGCGCCTGCTCGGTGATCTTGATTTCGACTGCGGAGTGGTGCGCGCGGCCCGGCCGGTGTTCGAGCGGCTGCGTACCGTCGTCTCGGGTACCCCGGTGAGCATGTTCCTGGGCGATGCGAGTGGGGTCATGTTCCTGCGCAACGAGGGCGAACCGGCGCTGTGCCGGACTCTGGACGCGGTCGGCGCCGCGCCCGGGTTCCGTTACGCCGAGGCGGACATGGGCACCAACGCCTTCGGCTCGGCGCTGGTGGAACGGCGGATCTGCCAGGTCACCGGCAATGAGCACTTCGCGGAGGAACTGCGCGGCCTCACCTGCGCGGCCGCCCCGATACGCCACCCGCTCAGCGGGCGGGTGAACGGGGTCATCAGCGTCGTCGGGCCGAACGACACGGCCAACGCGGAGATGATGGTCCTGGCCCGGCGATCGGCCGCCGCCGTCGAGCGGCGATTGTTCGAGATGGCGGCCGAACACGAGCGGGCCTTGATGGAGGAGTTCCTCCGGGCGCCGGATGGAGGCGCCGCGACGGGTTCCACACCCCTGGACCTGTGCCGCCGTGATCGGCTCGCCCTGGAGGACGCCGCCGTGCGGCTGGTCGCACAGGGCCGGGCGGCAGTGGTGAGGATGGCCCTCACGGACGGCCGCACCGCCACGCTCGTGGCCCAGCCGATCACCGGCTCCACCGCCATCGCGGTGAAGGCATGGCTTGTCGATCCGTGCCGATGCGCTGGCAGCGGCGGCCCGCTGCGGTTGTGAGTGTTCCATTCGTGTCATACCTCGGTTTCACGGGCGAGCCTGGCGACATCTCCCGGCGGGCAGCGAGTGACGCCTCCCACACCCCGGTGAGGTCGTCCATCAACGTGCGGCGCATCTCGGCGGTGACGTGGGAGTAGCGGGCCTGGACGGATCCGTCCTCGTGCCCCATCCGCTCGTCCTTGAGCTTCGGCGGCGCGCCGAACTCGTCCGTCATCGTCTTGTGGGTGTGCCGCAACCCGTGCGGCGTGAGGCCGCGCGCGATCTGCAGCCAGCACGCCTCTGCCCGGCCGACGGCACCCCGACCGCGCGCAGTCGGTTCCGCGCTCGTCGTCGAACACGACGCCGCCCGGCTCCACTACGACGGCTGTTCCTACCGGCTCACCATGCGGCGGCGACTGTGGAACACCGGCGAGGAGCGGGTGACGCGGTACCCGGCGGCAGATCGGCCACCCGCTCGGTCCGTCGCCGCTACCAACTCCGCGCGGACGTCGAACCACCATGTCATGAAACGGGCGTTCGCCCCATCACGCAATCCGGGCCAGGAACGCCCGTCCGGGTGTGGCCTTTTTCGCAGCGGCGAACATCGCTAGCCTCGGGTACAGCAATTGACGGGTCGCGTTGACAGCCGCGTATCTCATGCGGTGAGAACGGGGTAGCCATGGACGTTGCGGTGATCGCGGAAGGCCCCGATGGAGGGGACCAACTCCGTTCTCTGCGGGACTGGTTGGTCGATTCTCAGGAGTTACGGGGGCGGGTCGACGGTGTGGAGCGGTCGCCGGAGATCGGCACGCTGGGTCCGGTGCTGGACGCACTGTCGGTCGCACTCGGCCCGGCCGGTGCGGCGACCGCGTTCGCCACCGGTCTCATCGCCTGGCTGCGCACCCGCCGTGGTGATGTGCACATCAAGGTGACGCTCCCGGACCGCAGTTCGCTGGAGCTGACCGCGAAGCGCGTTTCCGGTCTCGACACCGGCGCTCTGCAGCAGCAAGTGACCGAAGTCGCCGACCTGTTGAGTCGGCAACAAGGGGACAGGGACGAGCCCGAGCGTCGCGAGCTGCCATGACGGACCTGTCCGGCGCGGGCGTACGGGTCCTGCTGATCGCGACCGCCACGCACGAGGGCCCCCTGCTGCCGTCGGTGCCCGCAGTCGCCACCTCCTGCCAGGATCTGCGCACGGCCTTGATCGAACGCTGCGGGGTGCGGCCCGACCGCCTGCGCACGCTGCTCGACCCGGTCGACGCGCAGACCATGGCACGGGCCGTCGCCGAGGAGGCGCAGCGTGCGGACACCGTGCTGCTGGTCTACTTCATCGGGCACGGTCTGCTCGGCCCGGACGGAGAGCTGTACCTCGCGGCCACCGGCACCGACCGCCTCACCCCTGGGATGGCCGAGCACCAGGCTCTGTCGTTCTCCTCGCTGCGGCAGGCACTGGAGGCGAGCCGGGCGTCGTCCGTCGTCGTCGTACTCGACTGCTGCTTCTCCGGGCGGGCCGCCTTGAGGGGCAGCCAGTCCCTGCCTGCGCTCACCATGACGCCCGCGCACGGCATGTACCTCATGGGATCCGCGGAACAGCTGGCCCTCGCGCCTCCTGACGCCGCACACACCGCGTTCACCGGCGCGCTCATCGAGCTGCTGACGCACGGCGACCCACGCGGGCTCCAGCCGCTGACCCTGGATGCCGTGTTCGACGGGGTTTTCCGGGCGATGAGTGACCGGCAGGGGCCGCTGCCCCGGCGCCAGGCCGGGGACCGCTCTGGGCACCTCGTCATCGCACCGAACCCGGCGGTGCCCGCGCAACCGGGGCCTCCAGAGGAAGCGGAGCCCGCGCCCGGCCGCTGCCCGTATTTGGGCCTGGACGCCTTCGGGGTGGACGACGCTGACGTGTTCTTCGGGCGCGACGGCATGACGGAGCGAGTGTTCGCCGCGCTGACGGAGGTGGCCGGGGCGGATGAGCCGGGCCCGCTGGTCCTGGTGGGCCCGTCCGGTTCGGGGAAGACCTCCCTGCTCAATGCCGGTCTCACGGCCGGACTGCGCGAGCGAGGCTTGCTCGGCACCACCTCCTGGCTCCCTCTGCGCCTCACCCCCGACAGAAGCCCGCTCCGACGGCTGGCAGCTCGGTTCGACACCAGCCCCGAGACCGTCGATCTGGTGCGGGAGGACCCTGATCGCACGGCCGAGCTGGCCGAACGGCTGCTGGCTGACCGGCCGGAGAAGCGGCTGATCGTCCTCGTCGACCAGTTGGAGGAACTGTTCACGCTGTGCCCGGACCCGTCGGAACGCACTGCGTTCCTGCGGGCGGTCACCGCCCTGGCCCGGCCCTCGGGCGGGGGCCGACCGGGGGCGCTGGTAGTGCTCGCGCTCCGGGCGGACTTCTACGGTCAGGCGGCCGCGCACCCCGAACTGCTCGCCGCTCTGCGTGACACCCAGCTGTTGGTCGAGCCGATGACCCCTGACGAACTCCACGCCGCCATCGAGAGACCGGCGGCCGCCGCGGGGCTGGTCCTCGACGAGGGCCTCGCCGACGTGATCCTGCACGAGTTCGGCGCGACGGCCGACCGGCAGCCGGCCGCGGGGGCGCTGCCGCTGCTGTCCCATGTCCTGTGGGCGACCTGGCTGCGACGCGTCGGATCGCGGCTCACCGTCGCCCAGTACCGTGCCGCCGGCGGCATCGCGGAGGCGATCAAGACCACCGCCGACGACACGTACGACCGACTCGACCGGCAGGGCCGGGAAGCCGTACGGCTCATGCTGCCCCGGCTGGTGCGCGTAGGAGATGACTCCGCCGACACGGCCCAGCCCGTGGACCGCTCCGCGCTTCTGCACGGCCTGCCCGACACTTCGGCCGGACAGCGGGCCATCGACCGGTTCACGCGGGCCCGCCTGCTGACGTTGGACCACGATTCCGCCCGCATCAGTCATGAGGCGCTGTTGCGCGCCTGGCCGCGACTGGCGGAGTGGGTCGATGCGGACCGGGACTGGCTACGTGCCCGACAGCAACTGGCCGCCGATGCCCGGGCGTGGGAGCGGGCGGGGCGGGAGTCGTCGTTGTTGTATCGGGGGAGCAGGCTGGCCGCTGTTCGGGAACGTGCCGAGTCGTCACCGGCGAGCGCGGTCGAACCCGAGTCCGTGCTCGCCGAGTTCGTAGACGCCTCTTGGCAGCAGGAGCGCCGGAGAGCCCGCTGGGTCCGGATCGTGGTGGCGTCCCTCGTTGCCCTGCTCGTGCTCGCCACGTCCGGGCTGATCGGTTCCGTCATCTTCCAGCGGCGGGCCGAGCGGGCGGGCGAACGCGACCTGGCCCGGTACCTCGCCGCCGAGGCCGAGGGCCTCCGCGACCAACAGCCCGGCCTGGCCAAGCAGCTCAGCCTGATCTCGTACCGGACGAACAAGGACGCGGGGCGCGGCGCGCTGCTCAACAGCAGGCGCACGCCGGGCGTGATCAACGGGGAGGAGCCGGCCCACGACCTCGCCTACAGCGGTGACGGCCGGATCCTCGCGATTTCGGTCGGCGATGCCATCGAGTTGCGCTTTAAGGGCGGTTCCGAGCGGATCAAGGGAGTGGGCGTGATCGGCCCGGTCACGGTCAGCCGGGACAGCCGGACACTCGCCGCGGTCACGTACGACGAGCGTCGGCCGAAGACGGCGTGGGTGCGGCTGTGGGACATATCGGATCCCACGCACCCACGGCAGACCGCCGCGCCCCAATTGGACGAGGCCGTTCACTCGCTCGCCCTCAGCACGGACGGCAAGATTTTGTACGGCGGCCTGTGGATCGGTGGGATACGCGTCTGGGACATCGGCGACCGGGCCGCACCGAAGCCGCTGCCGACCCTCAATGCGCATTCCGCGCGGGTCGACTCCCTGGCCGTGTCCCCCAAGCGTGATCTGCTCGCCAGTATGAGCGTGGACGGCCGGATCCAGCTGTGGAAGGCGGCGGGCTCCGGGCGGCCCGAGCGGGTCGCGGTACTCGAAGGGGCGAAGTACGACCGCAACACAACGGTGAACCCGAGGCCGCTGCACCGGGTGGCCTTCGATCCCCATGGAGGAAGCTCGCGGCACCGGTGGCCGGGAAGAACAAGGATGGGCTCGGGCTGTGGAAGCTGGACGCGCCCGACAATCCCCAGCGGATGGGGCCGGCGGCGAAGAGCTCGACGGACGACTACTCGTTCATGCAGTGTTACGAGGGCGTGGACTCCGTGGCGTTCAGCCCGGTCCGCGAGTACGTCGTCGGGACCTGCGGCGGCAGTTGGCACATCCGGATCTACATGAAAACCCTGATTCCCGGCGCGATTCTGGCCGGGGAGTCGGCCGGGGGCGGCGGGGGAACGACAAACGAGCCAGGCATGGTCCTGTTCGACCCCAGCAATCCCCAGAGGCTGTTGCAGGCCACCGACCGCGGCGTTCGCGTCTGGTACCTCAGCAACTCCGCCCAGCTCGGGGCCGAGACGTTCATTCCGGCAAAGCCCGGAACCGGAGGTCAGTTCGACTACCGCTTGGCGGGCAAGAAGCAACTGCTCGCCCTCGAAGGGGTGGGCGTGAACTATCTGCTTGACATAACGGATACACCGGATTCATTCGTAGTTCTGGCCGTGACGCGCTCCCCTGACATGTTCACGGGCTCCGACATCGCCCTCAGCCCCGACGGGCGCCTCCTCGCCGATGTGGAGGTGTACGAGGGCAAAAAGGTCGACAAGAAGGGCAAGAAGGAGCAATACGTCGGTCTGCGGCTGCGCACGGCCCGCGAATACGCACCCCTGCTGTCCACCATCGACGAGTTGGACAACGGTGTGCAAGCGATCGCCTTCAGCCCCACCAAGCCCGTTATGGCGGTGTCCGACATGAACGGCTGGAAGGACAGGAACCGCAAACCACCGGTCGTACGGATCTACGACATCGCGGACCCCAAGCGTCCACGGCAGATCGCCCGGATCGGGGTTACGACCACGCACCTCGACTTCTCCCCGGACGGCGAGACTCTCCTCTTCACCGATTCCCCCTTCGCCGACCCCGACGATCCCCAACCCCAGGCCAGGGATCAGTTGCAGGGCTGGGACCTCACGGACCCGACGCACCCGGAGAAGCGATGGGGGCGGAGCGTACCGAGCGGAATCAGTTCGGTGTACGTCGCGTTCCGGCCGGATGGCAAGCTACTCGCCGCCTACTACAGCGACGGAACCCTGAGACTGTGGCACGTCGAGAAGCACCGGCTCACAGAAGAGGTGTCCCGCGTCAACATTGGCATCTACGACAGCCCGATCGCCTTCAGCCCCGACGGAGCCCGTCTCGCCCTGATCGCGCGGCAAGACCTGAGTGCCAACCCACGCCCGGAAATCTGGGACCTGACCGATCCGAAATCCCCCAAGCTGCATTCCTACTTGCCCGGCAACTCGTCCGGGCAGCTTTACGCACTCGGGTTCACCCGCGACGCCGATTCCCTCGCCATCGTCAGGGGCTCGGCGGGTGTCGACATCTGGGACACCAAACCGGAACGCGTAATCGAAGACCTCTGCGACGGAGTCGGCGACCCCATCACCCGTAAGCAGTGGAAACACTACCTCCCCGACAAGCCGTACAACCCCCCGTGTCGTTCATCCTAGTCGCAGGGCGCGCTGCCCAGATCGTACGTGCTCGCGTGGGTTCAGGAGGAACCGCGCACGGTCCGCGAGTCGCAATTCCAGGCTGAACGACCGCCTTGCGGCTCGGGATCGAAAGTGGCAGCATGCGCCGGTGCATCCATTGAGGCTCATCGAGTCGACCCCGGGAAAGTACTCGCTGTTGCTGGACGCGGGAACCACGCAAGTGGACAACGTGATCGAGGAGCTCGGTCACGAGCCGAACGGATATTTCTGGGAAGGCGTCGCGCAGGTGCTCGTCAGCACCGAGGCACCTGCCCTGGAAGGCCGGTTCTCGTACGATCCCGAAGGCGGCATGTTCTGCGCGTACGGAACGGACCGCGGCGCCCTGGAGGAGCTGGGCACCCGGATGGCGGCCATCGCGACAGACGCCGACCTCATGCGGCGGCTCGTGGCAGCCGCCGAGGCGGACGGTTTCGAGTTCGACGACTGACTCGCCTGCTGCTGAGCGACAGTAAGCCACTGTCCATCCGGGCGCGCTCAATCCGATGTGCGACCTTCCCACACACGGTCGGTCGAGCGGTCAGCGGCATGTGAGGACGTTGTGTCCGCTCATGATGTGCCTCCTTTGCTCGTGGTTTGCGGCGGCGCTCCGGGGTCGCCGGGCGGGTACTCGACGACCACTGTCATCGCGTGGGCACCCTCCGGGATGAAGGCCGGCTCGGCCTCCTGCAGCATGGTGAGCGCCGTCTGCCAGGCGGTCGATCTCGACGTGGGCATGGAACTCCCTCTCGTTGATCTACTTTCCGGCGGCGGTCCGGTCGAGCCAGTCGCGGTACCGGATCTCGCCGAGGGTGGCGCCGTCACCGGGCACCAGCGTCCGCTCGCCCGGCACGCTGCCGAAGTAGCGTGCCTGCGGGTCGGTGACCACCTCGCGCGGGTCGCCCCAGGCGGCCAGGGCGTCGCGGAAGAACTCGTCCATCCGGAACTGCTCGGGCCCGCCGATCTCGATCCGGCCGTTCAGTGGCGAGCCCACCGCGACCCGGCCGACCGCTTGGGCGACGTCGTCGCCCGCCATGGGCTGGAAGCGCACGGGTGCGATCCGCACCGTGTCGCCGTCGGTGGCCTCGTCGGCGATGCCGCGGACGAACTCGAAGAACTGCGTCGCGTGGACGAGCGAGAACGGGATCGGCGACTTCTCGATCAGCGTCTCCTGAGCGATCTTCGCCGCGAAGTAGCCGTTCTCCGGCATCCGCTCGGTGCCCACGACCGACACCGCGACGTGGTGGCCGACGCCCGCCGCAGCCTCCGCCGCCAGCAGGTTGCGGGTGGAGGTCTCGAAGAAGTTCAGTACCGCGGCCCGTTCGAACGACGGGGAGTTCGAGACGTCGACCACCACCTGCGCGCCCGCGAGCGCCTCGGCCAGTCCTTCGCCGGTGAGGGTGTTCACTCCGGTGCTCGGCGCCGCGGCGACCGCCTCGTGACCGTGCTCCCCCAGCTTCGTCACGAGCTTCGACCCGATGAGGCCGGTCCCACCGATGACCACGATCTTCACGACGATTCCCCTTCCTGTCCGCCGGGGCATCCGTTGCCGACCGGTCGCCAGCTAAGACAGGACAGCCCTCCAGACTTGTGACAGCTGCCGGAAAATTTCTGACCGCCGATGAAGCCATCGACAACGATCAAGATCTCTGCTCTGAACGCTGCCCGCTGACCTGCCGCGAGGATGCATCAGCAGCAGATCGCGGCGCCCGCCTTGTCACAGATCGGAATGCCGGCCTGTATTTTCACCAGGAGCAGCCGCGGGAGCGACAGGAGCGAGACCTTGCCACCAGCCGGTACGAGCCTTCGGATCCGAGTCCGGATGAGCGCTCGCCCCATCGACGAGCCTCACCGCGTCTCGAGCCAGCTCGAGCTCCTGTTCGACCTCACCTTCGTGGTCGCGGTCGCGGCCGTCACCGCCCAGCTCGCGCACACCATCGCCCAGGGCCACGGCCTCACCGGACTGGTCCCGTTCCTCCAGGTGTTCTTCGCGATCTGGTGGGCGTGGATGAACTTCACGTGGTTCGCCTCTTCCTACGACACCGACGACGTCGCATATCGGCTGCTGACCATGGTGCAGATGGCCGGCGTGCTGGTCCTCGCCGCGGGTGTGCCCGCCGCAGCCGGTCACTCCGACTTCGGTGTCGTCACGCTGGGCTACCTCATCATGAGGATGGCGCTCGTCGCCCAATGGCTGCGGGCCGGTCTCGAAGACCCGGCGAGCCGCCGCACCGCGCTGCGCTACGCCGCCGGCATCACCGTCGTGCAGGTGGGGTGGATACTTCGCTACCTCCTCGCGGAGACGGGCGCCCTGCCCTCGTTCTCCGTGCTGCCGCTCTTCGGCTGCCTGGTCGCTTTGGAACTCGCGGTGCCATGGTGGGCGGAACGGGTCAGGGCCACCAACTGGCACCCGCACCACATCGCCGAGCGCTACGGCCTGTTCACGATCATTCTGCTCGGCGAGAGTGTCCTGGCCGCGAGCAGAGGAGTCGCAGGAGCGCTCGAATCGGGGGAGGTCAGTGGTCCCTTCGTCGTCATCGCTTTGTTCAGCCTCGTCCTGCTGTTCGCTCTTTGGTGGCTCTACTTCCTCGTCCAGGCCGGGGAAGGTCTCCGTGACCGCCGTCATCGGTCGTTCCTCTGGGGATACGGCCACTACGGCATCTTCGCGGCCCTCGCGGCCCTCGGCGCCGGGCTCGAGGTGGCGGTGGAGCAGAGCGGGCACGCGGTGGAGGCATCACCGGTGGCACTCGGGTACGCGATCGCCATCCCGGTCGGCGTATTTCTCACCCTGCTCTGGGCGGTACACGCGCTCGTCGTCACAGAGCCCACCCTCCATCCCGCTGCCGTTCTGGGCTGCGTCGCCATCGTCTTGTCACTGCCACTCGCGACGGCCTGGGCCGGCGTCGCCGCCATGGTCGCGGCGATCTCGACGGTCTGCGTGCTGCTGGTCGCCGTCACGATGGCGACCGTCGCCGGGCGGCGTCCGTACGGGAAATCGTGGCCGCGATCCTCAAGCCCCAGCGAGCCGTGAAGCGGCCCCCTTACGCGACCCGGACAGGCGCGGCCGCACACCGGCGAAGACCGCCGCGGCCCGCTCAAGATCCGAAGCGGGCCACCCCCGGCAGCCGCGGCCCACGCGCGTCGTCGCTACAGCTCCGCGCCGAGATACCGCACGACGGCCGCGACCCGGCGGTGCGTGTCCTGGGCGTTCTCCAGGCCCAGCTTATGGAATATCGCGTTCACGTTCTTCTCGACGGCCGACACCGACAGATGCAGTGAGCGGGCGATGGCTCCGTTCGACTTGCCCAGGGCCATCTCGCCAAGGACATCCCGCTCCCGGGAGGTGAGACCGTCGGGCTGCGGGCGGCTGCGGTTGATCCGGCGCGTGATCAGGCCGTCGACCACCTTGGGGTCGATCACGGAACTGCCCTCCATCACCGCCCGGATCGCCCCCATCAGGTCATCGAGGTTCCCGACCCGGTCCTTGAGCAGGTAGGCGAGTCCATCGGTGCCGTGCCGGAACAGCTCGAAGGCGAACAGCGCCTCCCGGTACTGGGAGAGCACCACGACACCGGCGTGTGGGCGTTCGGCCCGAATACGGTGGGCGGCGTCGACTCCCTCAAGTCCGGAGCGGAGTCCGGAGCCGGGCATACGGATGTCGGTGACGATCACATCAGGCTCGAACCGGCGTACCGCGTCCAGCAGGTCATCGGCATTTCCGACCGCCGCCACGACACTGATGTCGCCGGTCGTCTCCAGCAGCTGCCGGAGACCTTCCCTGACCAGGTAGTGGTCGTCCGCGACCACGGCGCGCGTCCGATCACTCATCGACCGGTATCCAGGCATTCACGCGGGTTCCCTCCTTCGGAGCGCTGTGCACCTGCAGGTTGCCTCCGAGTGCGGTGAGCCGGTCCGCGAGCGGCCCGAGCCCGCGCCGGGGCACGGTGAGCGGGTCGAACCCCGACCCGTCGTCGGAGACGTCGAGCAGCAGACGGCCGTCACGTTGTGCCAGTCGTACCTCGGCTCGGGACGCGTCGGCGTGCTTCAGCACGTTGGCGAGAGCCTCGCCGATGGTGAAGTACGCGGCGCTCTCTATCTCGTCGGGAAACCGTCGCCGCCTCAGCCCGTCGGCGACGACGACCTCGACATCGATGGGCAGTCGACTGCACCTCTCCCGCACCGCCTCGACCAGGCCGCCCTGGGCCAGTGCGGTCGGGTGGATTCCCGCGGCCAGTTCTCGCAGGTCCTCAAGCGTGGCCCGGGCCTGCTCGCGCAGCCGCACCAGGGTTTCGGGACGGCAGCCGACCGCACGGGCGAGTTCCAGTCCGGCGATCAGTGCGACGAGCTGTTGCTGCACGCCGTCGTGGATGTTGCGCTCGATCCGGCGCCGCTCGGTCTCCTGGGCGTTGACGAGCCGGGAGGCCAGACGCGCACTGCGCAGGGCGAGGCCGGCCTGTGCGGCCAGGGCTGTGAGCAGGTCTCGGTCCCGGTCGGTGATGGTGCCGTCGGTCCTCGGACCACAGGAGAGACGGCCCACGGTCCGCCCTTCACTTCTGATCGGGACCCTCATCGCCGGCCTGTCGGTCGCGGTACCGGCCTCGGCCCGCGTGCCATCGTCGAGTTCGACCGCGACCCAGGCCGCCCCGAGTGCGGACCGGGCGACATGGACGAGGTGCCCGAACTGGCTGCCGGACTCCGCCGATGAATCCGCCGATGAATCCAGCGTCGTACTGACCTCGATGAGCAGTTCGGCCGCTGAGGGCCGGAACCCGAAGACGAGCCGGTCCGCGAGTGCCTCCAGCCACGCACGTACGGGCTGGAATACCAGCGTGACCAGGACGGACAGGGTCACCGCCACGGTGACCGGAAACCGCTCGCCGACGACGACGCCCAGCGCGGTGGCCACGCCCGAGTAGAGCAGCGCTATCGCGGACCACAGCAGACCGTAGGCCAGCGACCTGCGGATCACCACGCGGATGTCGAGCAAGTGGTGTCGCACGACCGCGACCCCCACCGCGGCCGGCACCGCACCGAGAACGGAGAGGACAACGAGCCAGTCCAGATGCGCCGGAACACGGCGGCCGTCGATGGCCAGAATGAGAACGAACCCGAAGATGTTGACCAGGATTCCCGCGGTCATCCAGTGAAGCTGTCGCCGCTCTGCCCGGGTCCCCCGGCGCCATCGTACGAACAGCCCGCCGAGCGCTCCGATCGCGACACCCGGTGTCAGGATCGTGGCGATGGCGGCCACCGCAGCGCCACCGAGCCCGCGGTGCCGGACAGTGCCAGCGGATTCGCCAGCGGTACGTCCGAATCGAGGCTTCCCGGGGTGAGCACGATGCCGACCGCGCGAACGGTGATACAGGCGCCGCCGGCCCAGGCGAGCGGGCGCCACCGCGGGGACGGCAATCGGCCGTCGGGAAACAGCAGCGGGATGAAGATCCAGACCAGCCCGTAGTACGCACCGAACAGCGACGAAGCCACCACGGCGAGGCCGAGTTCCGGGCCGGTGGCTCCGTTTCGGGCGGCGTACAGCAGATAGCCCACCCCCGCTCCGCCGAGTCCGAAGCAGGCGGCGGTCGCGAGCATCAGCCAGCCGTAGGGATTGGCGGGCCGGCGACTGGCTATCAGCCACCCCAGGCCGGGCAGCGGCAACCCGGCCATGGCGAACAGCCATTGGGACAGGGGGACGGGAACGCCCGTCTCGAGCACGCTGCCGACCACCGTGCCGGCCACGGCGATCAGGGCGATCACCGCGGCAAGGGGGCGTTTCCAGGTCACGCCCGGGATTATGGCAACGCGTCGGGCGGGCATGGCAATGAGGTTATCCACACAGTTCACGTGGCCGTCCTCAGTTCTCCTCCGGTCGACCGCCGCACGATCCGCGGTGGCCGACAGGGTTCGACTCCGGTCCGGAGGTCCCTACCTTCAAGGCCCGGAGGTGGACCTTTTGCCGACGACCACGACGACACCATCCATGCCCACGCATCCACTGCCGCGGAGCCGAGCAGTGGTGACCGCCTCGGTCATCGCGATGGCATTGCTGCTCAGTACTCTGTTGATGCCGCATGGCATCCGGCTTGGCGAGGAGAGCACCGGCGACACCGCACTGGTTCGGACCGTCCGGCAGGCGGCCTGGCCCTCCGCCGGCCACCTGGGGCTGTCCGTCGCACTGATCGACCACGGGACCGTCCGGCTGGCCGGCCTCGGCACGACCCGCGTTTCGGGCGGCCGGCCCGTCGACTCCCGCACCCGGTTCGAGTTCGGCTCGGTCACCAAGACCATGACCGCCATGATCCTTGCCGACATGGTGGCCAAGAAGGAGCTCAGCCCGAGGACCCGGCTCCGTGACATCTTTCCCGGCCGGACGTTCCGGGACCCCGAAGTCGCCGCGACGACGCTGGAGGAACTCGCCGGCCAGCGCTCGGGCATTCCGAGTGTCCCGGAATCGATCGGCGGGCCGGTGAACCTGCTCGCCAGCGTGCTCGGCGGAAATCCCTATCGCGGCCAGACCGTGCAGGACGTCATCGACGACGCGACGCGGTCCACGGCCGAAGGCAAGGGTGAAGTGGCCTACTCCAACCTGGGCTTCGCGATCCTCGGGCAGGCGCTCGCGGCTCACGCCGGTACGAGCTACCGCGATCTGCTGCAGCGTCGGATCCTGGACCCCCTGGGTATGCGGGACACCGTCCTGGTCGCCCGGCCGGCCGACGTGCCGGACGGCTCCGCCCGCGGCTACATCACCTCGGGGCACGAGGCGGAGCCCTGGTCCAGTGAAGGCTACGCCCCGACCGGCGCGGGTGGTTGGACCACCGGCGCGGACCTCGCCCGTTTCCTCGCCGCCACGATCAAGGGGACCGCGCCGGGGGCGGACGCCGCACGGCCCCGCTGGGCCATGCCCGACGGCGGCAGAATCGGTTATGCGTGGCGGACCACGGACGGCGTCACCTGGCATGACGGAAGCACCGGAGGGTTCTCCAGCTTCGTCGGGTTCGACCCGGAACACCAACGCGGTGCCGTCGTGCTGGGGAACACCTCCGCGTCCGTGGAGTACATCGGCATGCGGCTGCTGGGCGAGGACGGGCCGACTCCGGCACAGATGCTCACCGCCGAGCTTCCGGCAGCGGTGCTGACCGTTCTGTGCCTGATCGGGGCGGCTCGGACCCTCGAAGTCGCCACGCGTCGGCGGGGGCGCCGACTGCTCCCGGAGCCCGACCGCCTCAAGGTCGCCTCGATGAGCTGGCGCGCGGTCGTCCTGCTGAGCATCGCCTGGACCTTTGGTTCCTGGAAACTCCTCTGGCCACCGTTGTGGGCGCTGGCCGCCGCCCTGTTCGCCGGCGCGGTCGTCCTCGGCGCGCTGCGCCGGCCGCACCTACCCACGGCCCGTGGTCCACGTCCGCGGCTGCGCTGGGCCGTCACCGTTGCCTCCGTGCTCCTGTGGACGGCGGTGGGGGCCGTCGTCGCCACCGGGTGGATCGCCCGCTGACCGCCGGTCGGCCGTGCGCTGCGGCGCGTGCCAGGTGATGCCGCCCGAGGGCGACCGCGTCGTGTGGGTGGGTGCGGCGTGAAGTGCACCACGTGACGCTTTCGTCGCTTTTGCACCACCACTCCCTTCCTGTACAGTTCGCGAATATGAAAACCATTTCCATCGGGGTGGCCGGATGCCTGCTCGTGGCTCTTGCCGCCTGTGCGGGCCCCGGTGGCGCGTCCTCCAGCGGTACCCCCAGCCCTTCCCCGCGCGCCGCTGTGGAGCTGACCAGCTGCGGCCTGCCTCTTCGCGTCACCTCACCGCCGCGGCGGGCGGTCTCCATGGAGCAGGGCGCGACGGAGATCATGCTGACGCTGGGCCTCGCGGACCGGATGGCCGGCACGGCCTATCGGACGGACCCGGTGCTCGACGAGCTCAAGGGCGACTACGACAAGGTCCCCGTCCTGGCCGGCCAGTATCCCGGCCGCGAGGCCCTGTTGGCCGCCGCTCCCGACTTCGTCTACTCGATGCGCGCCTCCGCCTACGCCCCCGACGCCGGCGGCACGCGTCAGGACCTGGCCAAGCTCGGCGTGCCGGCCTACCTGTCCTCTAACGACTGTGAGGACCACGCGCTGATCCCGGCCTCGGTGTCGTTCGACGCCGTCTTCGCCGAGATCGGTGACATCGCGAAGATCTTCGGTGTCGAGGGCCGGGGCCGCGACGTGGTGGCCGACCTGCGCCGACGACTGGACACGGCCAAGACCGCGGCTCGCATCGGGACGAACGTGAAACTGATGTGGTACTACTCCGGCACCAAGACCCCCGCCATCGCCGGTCGCGGAGGGCTCCCCGACACCATCAGCACGTTCCTCGGCGCCGGCAACGCGTTCTCCGACATCACCCAGCAATGGGCGGAAGGCGACTGGGAGACGATCGCCCGGCGCGACCCCGACGTGATCGTGCTCGCCGACCTCACCCGTGGCGGCGAGGGCGACAGCGCCGAGGCCAAGAAGGCCTTCCTGCGTTCTGATCCCGTGGCCTCCAAGCTCACCGCCGTCAAGAACGACCGCTTCATCGTCGTGCCCGGCTCGGCCATGGATCCCTCGATCAGAAGCGTCAGCGCCGTGGAGCAGGTCAGCAAGGGTCTGCAGGACCTCTATCGCTGATCCTCGGCGGAGCCGCCCGCCCGAGCCGTACACACCCGGGCCGTAGCACCTGGGCCGTACACACCCGAGCCGTACGCATCCGGGCCGACGCCCCGCGGAAACCTCCCGTCCGGCATCTCTCACCCTCGCCGTCCCCAGGAGACCCCGATGACCGTTTCCCTCACCCCGCCGACCTTCGAGGACCTGCTCTCCCAATGGGAGCTGCAGCAGGCCGCCTACGTGGCCCACCGGGAGAGCCGCTTCCAGGTCATGCTGGACGTGCTCGACCTTCTCTGCCAGGCCGGTCCCACCGTGCTCGACCTGGCCTGCGGGCCCGGGTCGATCGCCGACCGGGTGCTGCACCGCTTCCCGGGCGCGCGAGCGGTGGCCACCGACTACGATCCGGTCCTGGCGCGGATCGCCCGGTCCGTGCTCGCACGGCACGACGACCGCGCCACCGTGGTCGAAGCCGACCTGGCGAGCGCCGACTGGTCATCAGCCCTGTCGGCGTGGACCTTCGACGCCGTGCTCAGCTCCACGGCGCTGCACTGGCTGTCGCCCGGGCAACTGCTGGCCGTCTACACCGAGCTGGCGCGGCTGCTCCCGCCAGGGGCCGTGCTGCTCAACGCCGACCACCTGCGCTTCGACGCGGACCGGCCGGTCCTGCGGCGGCTGTCGGCCGAGCACGACACCGCCGTCCAGCGGGAGGCGTTCGGCGGCGGCACCGCCACCTGGGAACAGTGGTGGGAGCTGGCCGCCCGCCACCCCGAGCTCTCCCCCCTGCTGCCCGAGCGCGAGCGGCGCTTCGCCGACCGCCCGCCGCAGCCACTCGCACCGCTGGAGTTCCACCTCGCGGCCCTGCGGACCGCCGGGTTCACGGAGGTGGGCACCGTCTGGCAGTACCTGGATGACTACGTCGTCTTCGCCCGGCGATGACCTCGCACGCACCCCTGCGAACCACAGAACCCGGCCCGGCGGCGCCAGGCACCGCCGGGCGCGGCAGGCGGTCGGGCGCGGTGTGGCTGGGCGGCGCCGGCCTGGTGGCCCTCCCGCTGTCGGTGGCGTTCGCCGTGACCGTCGGCGCGGCGGGCCTGTCGACCGGTGAGGTGTTCCGGAGCGTCGCGGCACACCTGAGCCTGCCGGTGACGTCGCTCCCCCCGCTGCAGGACGCGATCGTCTGGGAGTTGCGCCTGCCGCGCGTGTTGCTCGCGGCGCTGGTCGGCGGCGGCCTCGCCGTGTGCGGGGCGGTTCTCCAGGCGTTGACGCGCAACCCGCTGGCCGACCCCTACCTGCTCGGTATCTCCTCCGGCGCCTCTACCGGGGCCGTGGCGGTCCTGATCCTCGGCCTCGGATCCGCCGTCCCCCTGACGACGGGGGCCTTCGCCGGCAGCGTCGTGGCCTTCTGCTGCGTTCTCGCGTTGGCCGGCGCGGGGATGACGAGTTCCATCCGCGTCGTCCTGGCCGGGGTCGCGGTGTCGCAACTTTTCAGCGCGGTGACCAGCCTGATCGTCATCTGGGCCGGCGACGCGCACAGCACGCGGAGCGTGACGTTCTGGCTGCTGGGCTCGCTCGCCTCGGCGAGCTGGAGCGGCGCCGCCCTGTGCGCGGCGGCCGCCGGGATCGCCCTGGCCCTCTGCTGGGCCGCCGCCCCCGCCCTGGACGCCTTCGCCTTCGGGCGCGAAGCCGCCGCCTCCCTGGGCGTCTCCCCGGTCAGGACGCAGCTCACGCTGCTGGTCACCGCCGCGCTGTGCACATCGGCTCTGGTGGCCGCGAGCGGAGCCATCGGGTTCGTGGGTTTGATCGTGCCGCACGCCGTGCGCTTCGTGGTCGGCTCCCGCCACCGCGTGCTGCTTCCGGCCTGCGCCCTGTACGGGGCGATCTTCCTGCTGTGGGCCGACACCGCCGCGCGGGCGCTGTTCGCCCCTCGGGAGATACCCGTCGGCGTGCTCACCGCGCTGATCGGCGTGCCCGCCTTCGCGGCCGTCATGCGCCGAAGGAGCACCGCGAGATGAGCCTGGACGCCCACGACCTCACCTGGAGCGCCAACGGCACGCCCATCATCGACGGAATCACGCTCTCGATACCGCAGGGCCGTCTCACCGGGCTGCTGGGACCCAATGGAAGCGGGAAGTCGACCCTGCTGCGCCTGCTGGCCGGGCTGCTCCACCCGCGCGCGGGAACGGTGCTGTTGGACGGGCGCCGGCTCGGTGCGCTACCGCGGCGCGAGGTCGCCCGCCGCCTGGCCGTGGTCGCGCAGGAGACCTCCACCGACGTCGACATGACCGTCACCGACGTCGTGATGCTGGGTCGCATCCCGCACAGGTCGGGGCTCGCCCGCGTGAGCCACGACGGTCCGCACGACGTGCTGGAGGCCGAGAAGGCCCTGGCCCGGTGCGGCCTGGCCGGATGGGGGGAGCGCCGATGGTCGACGCTGTCCGGCGGGGAGCGTCAACGTGTCAACATCGCCCGCGCCCTGGCCCAGCGGCCCACCGAACTGCTCCTGGACGAGCCCACCAACCACCTCGACATCCACCACCAGCTCGACCTGCTGCGGATGCTGGCCGATGCCCCTACCACCGTCGTCGCCTCGCTGCACGATCTCAACCTCGCGGCGCAGTATTGCGACCATCTGCTCTTGATGGAGTCCGGGCGCCTGGTCGCTTCCGGCCCTCCGGCCGAGGTGCTGACCGAACAGTGGATGGAACGCGTCTACCGTGTCCGCGCGACGGTGAGCCTGTCGCCCGATGGCCGCCCCCATCTGCGCTACACCTCGCTGGCCGCCCACGACGAGGATCGCGGGCGGCCTTCGGTGTGAGGGGGTGGGCGTCAGCTCGTCAGGAGGCCGATGCCCAGGGTCAGGACGCCCGCGGCCAGGCACAGGGCGCCGATCCATAAAAGGACGAACAGGCGGTTGGGCTTGGTGACGTCGCGGCCCAGGGAGGACAGGAAGAAGCCGGCGGGCATGAGGATGGCGGCGACGGGGACGCCGAGGCGGGCGATCCAGACGGCGACGCCGCCGAGGTCGGTGGCGTCGACGAAGAGCAGGCCTACCAGGCTGAGGATGACCAGCACCCCGGCGTGGGCGTGGCCGGCTCGGGCGAAGGCCTGCTGGAAGGGGGTCATGGGCACCTCACCGCGGACGATCCTGGTGAGGAACCAGCCTCCGAATTCTATGGTCACGATCGTCAGCAGGATGGCACCGGCGATGTACTGGGTCTCCTGGCTGAGCTGCAGGGGGGTCATGGCTCTCCTGTGGGGGACATGATCGCGGGAAGTCGGCGAACGGGCGGGCCGGGACGGGGGTCACGCTCGCCGGACCCAACCGGCGAGCCGGAGCAGTGATACCCCGCCGAGGCGGGAATGGATCACTGTCGTGCCCGCCGGATGGAACCGGTGGGCCGGGACCAGTCTTGCGCCCGGCGGGGGTGGAGGCACGTCAGCGGCCGGTGTTCAGCGCGGACTCTGGCAGACCGAGCATGCGGGCGAGGTCGGCGAGTTCCGCCTCGAAGAGCGCGCCCCCGTGGTCGCCCATGGCGCGGGTCAGGCCCAGCGACTCGACGCACACCATGCCGAACAGCCTCAGCCAGCAGCGGGTGAAGGTGACCGCGGCCTCGGTGGACGGCAGGGGGATCTGCAGGCGTTCGAGTAGACGGTCGGCCAGCGCCTCGGTGTCGGAGGAGATGCCCGGGACGGACGCGGACAGCTCGTAGTCGTGCCAGACGTCGACGAAGACGTCCCCGAAGAGGCCGCCCACCTGGCGCCGCGCCTCCCCCACCGACGCGTCCTCCTCCTCGGGGGAGGAGACGACGAGGGCGAGCTGGAACTCCTGGGCGTGCTCGACGGCCCAGTGGCGCAGCGCGCGGCTGGCGATGATGAGCCGGCCCGCCGTGTCGGCCTTGTCGAGCTGGGAGATCGCGGAGTTGATGTACTCGGTCAGCTCTTCGAGGGTGTCGATGATGACCGCGTCCATGAGCTTGCGATGGCTGTCGAAGTAGCGGTAGATGCCCGGTGGCGTCATGCCCATCTCACGCGCCACCGCGCGGATGGTCAGGGCGTCGGGCCCCTGACTTGTCAGGATCTCGCGGCTCACGGAGATCAGTTCCCGCAGCGTAGCGTCGCGGACCCTCTGACGGCGTGGCGAACTAGTCATCGCGACCCCTCCACGGCTCGGTTGTTCGCGCGGATCCATCGGGCACCGTAGCGAATGATGCACCCCTGTCCGGTTCATCTCGTCAAGTGTTACCGGGTGTTAACTCTAGCGTCCCGCATTAGCGGAAGCATCTGGCCACAACGGATGTTACCTTCGATCGTAATAGTTTCCATGAAGGAGGCAGGCGAGTGGACGCGGCCGTTCAGGAAACCAGGCGAGTGACAGACGTGCACGGGGATGCGGCTCAGGTGAACGGCGCGGAAGCGGACCGCTCCGCCCGCCCGAGCCCGCGCGAGATGCTCACGATGGCGTGCCGCGCGGGCGACCAGCGGGCTTGGAGCGAGCTCATCAAGCTGTACACCCCCGTCGTGTGGTCCGTGGCCCGATCGTTTCGATTACGAAGCGCGGACTGCGAAGACGTCTGCCAGCTCACCTGGCTGCGCGTGGTGGAGAACATCGAAGGGTTACGCGAACCGGCGAAGTTCGTGTCCTGGCTGGTGACCATCACCCGCAGAGAAGCGATCAAGTTCATCGAGCGCAGTCGCCGGCACGTGCCCGTGGGCGACTACGCGCCGTTCGACGACTGGCCCGACGACACCGTGTCGGTGGAGGACACCGTCGTCGACCGGTGGCAGGACCCCCGCATGCTCGAAGCGTTCCGCGGTCTGAGCAAGCACCACCAGGCGCTGCTGGCCATGCTGCTGCACGAGCCCGCGTTGAGCTACGACGAGATCAGCGCCGCGCTGGGCATCCCCCGCGGCTCGATCGGCCCGACCCGCAACAGGATCCTGCGTCGCCTCCGCGACCGCGTCCAGGAGCGACCGGCCCTCGTCGCGTGACCCCCTCGTAACGTCGGCCGAACGCCCCCACTCGCGCCCGTTCCGGTTCCACGGACGGGCAGCCGTACCCTCTCCCCGCTTCGCCGGCCCCGGCGATCACGCCCCAAACTTAGTTCGTCTCCCGAATGACCTGCGAAGGTGACCGGTCCGCGCCGTGGACCGGTCACTTTTTCGTGAGGCCCCGGGATGCCGATCTTCAAAGCTCCGCGAACAAATCAGAAGAATTTTCCAGGAACCTGTATCCGGCCCGCCCGCCGGCCCCTCTTTATCCATGAGAAGCGCAACCGGATGGAGACGGAGGGCACGGGTGACTCCTCGAGTGGCGGTCGTCGGTGCGGGGATAGCGGGGATGTCGACCGCGTATCACCTGCGCGACGACGCGCACGTGACATTGTTCGAGGCCGATTCCAGACTGGGCGGCCACGCCAACACGATCGAAGTGCGGGAGGGCGACACGACCCTCGGGCTGGACACGGCCTTCATCGTGTACAACGAGGCGCACTACCCCATGCTCACCGCGTTCTTCGGTGAACTCGGGGTGCCGACGCAGGATCATCCTGGGCGATTCAGCTTCTTCGACCACGACCGGGGGCGCAGCTACGTCTCCGAGGATTTCGAGCTCGAAGAGGAGCAGATTCGCCGGCGCTATGACGCCGATTTCACGGGCCTGTGGCGCGAGGCGCGGCGATTCATGTCCGAGGCCCCGCGCGACTTCGTCCGGCGGCGCGCCGACATTCCCCTCGGGGAGTACCTCGACCGCAACGGCTACAGCACCGCGTTCCGGTACGGCTTCGTGGTGCTGATCTCCACGGCCGCCTGGTCGGTGCCCGCCGAGCGGATCTGGGAGATGCCGGCCAGCACGGTCATCGCCTTCTTCTTCGCGCACGGCCACGAAGGACTCGGCGGCCAGACCGCCCCCTGGCGCACGGTCACCGGGGGCAGCATCTCCTACGTCCGCCGGGTGGCCGAGCGGTTCGCCCGGTCCGGGGTGGACGTGCGGGTCAACGCCGCGGTGAAGCAGGTCAGGCAGGACGGCGACCACGTGGTGCTGTACGGTCCCGACGGCCCTGAGCGCTTCGACCACGTCGTCCTGGCGACCCACGCCGACGACGCGCTGGGCATGCTCGCCGAGCCCACCGCCTCCCAGCAGAGGCTCGAGGTGATCCGCTACCACGGCACCCGCGCGATCCTGCACACCGACGCGTCGGTGATGCCCGCCGACCGGGAGCGGTGGCGCAGCTGGAACTACGGCCGCGTCGGCGAGGGCGAGACCCAGCAGTCGTGGGTCGTGTACTACCTCAACGAACTGCAGCACCTGCGGGCGGAGAAGGACTACTTCGTCACGCTGGACTGCCCGCTGCCCGTCCGCGAGGACGCCGTGATCCGGGAAATGGCCTACCGCCACCCCGTTTTCACGACCGAGGTGCGCGCCCTCCAGCGCGACATCCGTTCCGTCAACGACGGCGACTCGCGCATCAAGTTCGCCGGCTCCTATTTCCACTCCAGGAAGATGGGAATCGACATCATCGGCAGCCACGAATCGGCTTTCGATTCCGGCGCGGCGGCGGCCGATGCCGTCCGGCGCACGGCGGGGATCAGCCCGACCGGTGAATAGGCCGTCCCGGCCCTCTTTTCCACAACACGTACGGAAACGGTTCGTAGCGAGGAATGCGATGACTAACCAGGTGACTGCCGGATCCGGCGCGGAACTGACCGAGAACGAGGTCCGTGAATGGCTGGTCGGAAAGCTCGCCCACCGGCTCGGCGTGACGGCCGACCAGGTGGACTCCGACCAGTACTTCGACGAGTTCGACCTCGACTCCACCGAGGCGCTCGTACTTTCCGGTGAATTGGAGAACTGGCTCGGTTTCGAGCTTGAAACGACCGCGCTGTGGTACCACCCCACCATCAACGAGCTTGCCGGATACATCGTGGAGAAGCAGCGCGATGCGACGGCGCGATAGAAAGCCACCCCAGACGGTCACCCGCGTCGGGTCCGCGCCCGTGGACGCGACGCCGGTGATCCTGGTGCACCCGGGCGCGCTTCCGGCCTCCGTCTACGCGGACCTGGCGTCCGCGCTGGCGCCCGGCGCGGCCCTGCACGTGGTCAACCTCGAGCACGTGCCGGGGTACTTCGAGGCGGCCCTGCGCGGGGACGCGCCCGCCACGTCGATCACGGCGCTGGCCGAGCACGCGGCCGGCGAGTTGCGCCGGCAGGGGCTGCTCGCCGGGCCGTGGTGCCTGGCGGGGTGGTCCTTCGGCGGCGTGGTGGCGCTCGAACTCGCCGGGGTGCTGGAGGAGTCCGAGCGGCCGGCGGCGCTCCTGGCTCTGGACAGCATCGCCCCGGTGCCCGAGTACACCCGCCTGGACGCGGACCTCGACGACGACGTGGTGCTGCGGTGGTTCGCCATGTACCTGGGCGCCCGCAGGGGCGTCGAGATCCCGGTGGGGGCGATCCCGAAGGACCGGGAGCAGGGGCTGCGGGCGGTGCTCGACAGCGCCCTGGAGTCCGGGGCGCTGCGGCCGGACACGACGCTGCCGGGCCTGCGGAAGGTGCTCGACACCTACCTACAGGGGCTGGTGCGCAACAACCGACTGGCCCAGGCCTACGAGCCGCGCCGGGTGCCGGTGCCGGTCGTCCTGGTCCGGCCCGAGCGCGGCCTGCTGGACGTGCCCGATCCGCTCGGCTGGGGCGGGCTCGCCGAGGACCTGACGGTGCTGGGGTGCCCCGGCGACCACTACACGATGCTGCAAGACCGCGAGGCGGTGGACCGGATCGCCGGGGCCGCGCTCGAACTGCTGGGCGACCGCGCCCGACCGGCGCGGGTCACCGGTGACCCCCGGCCCGCCGCCGACAACGCGACGCTTTCGACCGGAACGGACCGTGTCATGGACAGCGAGAACACCAAGGCCCGGCGTACGGGGGACACCCCGATCGCCATCGTCGGGCTCGGGGCGCTCTTCCCGCGCTCCGGCGACCTGAGCGAGTTCTGGGGCAACGTGGTCGACGCAGTCGACTGCATCGAAGACGTGCCCGAGACCCACTGGCGCATCGAGGACCACTACGACCCCGACCCCAAGGCGCCGGACAAGACGTACGCCAAGCGCGGCGGGTTCGTCCCCACCGTGCCGTTCAACCCACTGGAGTTCGGCCTGCCGCCGAACACCCTCGAGGTCACCGACGTGCTGCAGTTGCTCAGCCTCGTGGTGGCCAAGCAGACGCTGGCCGACGCCGGCGCGCCCGGCTCGCAGTGGTACAAGCCCGAGCGCACCGGCGTGATGCTCGGCATCACCGGCGCCAACTCGCTGACCCAGCCGCTGGCCACCCGCCTGCAGACGCCGGTGCTCAAGGAGGTCGTCCGTAGCTGCGGCCTGACCGAGAAGGACGCCGACGAGATCGCCGCCAAGTTCGTCAAGGCGTTCGCCCCCTGGGAGGAGCACTCCTTCCCCGGCATGCTCGGCAACGTCGTGGCCGGTCGCATCGCCAACCGCTTCGACCTGGGCGGCACGAACTGCACCCTGGACGCGGCGTGCGCCAGTTCGCTGGCCGCGGTGCACATGGCGGCGTCGGAGCTCATCTCCGGCCGCGCCGACCTGATGATCACCGGCGGCTGTGACGCCGAGAACACGATCCTGATGTACCTCTGCTTCTCGAAGACCCCGGCGTTCTCCAAGGTGGGGGACATCCGGCCCTTCGACGAGGCCGCCGACGGCACGCTCATCGGCGAGGGCATCGGCATGCTCGCGATGAAGCGCCTGGAGGACGCCGAGCGCGACGGGGACCGGATCTACGCGGTGCTGCGCGGCATCGGCACGTCCAGCGACGGCCGGTACAAGAGCATCTACGCCCCCCGCAAGGAGGGGCAGATGGTCGCCCTGCGCCGCGCCTACGAGGACGCCGGTTTCGGCCCCGAGACGATCGGGCTGGTCGAGTGCCACGGCACCGGCACGCCGGTCGGCGACCTCACCGAGGTCAGCGCCCTGCGCGAGGTGTTCGCGGCGGCGGGCGCCAAGCACCAGGACATCGCCCTCGGCAGCGTCAAGAGCCAGATCGGGCACACCAAGGCCGCGGCCGGAGCCGCCGGGATGATCAAGTCGTCCCTGGCGCTCCACCACAAGCTGCTGCCGCCGACGATCAACGTGACCAACCCGCGCGGCGCGATGGAGTTCGGCTCCTCGCCGTTCTACGTGAACACCCAGACGCGGCCGTGGATCACCGAGCCGGAGCGTCCGCTCCGCCGGGCGGCGGTCTCGTCGTTCGGCTTCGGCGGCACGAACTTCCACTGCGTGCTGGAGGAGCACGACCCGACCGGCGCCGGCCTGACGGTGCTGCACCGGACGGCCCGCGTGCACCTGTGGCACGGCGAGGACCCGAAGGCCCTGCTGGAGCAGGTCGAGGCGAACCCGCGCGGGCTGGACGAGTCCACACCGGTCCCGGCCGGGCACGCCCGCCTCGCCGTGGTCGCCCGCGACGACGCCGAGCTCGGCCGCCTGCGCGAGCAGGCCAGCGCGCGCCTCGCCGGGGACCCGTCCGCGGACGCCTTCGAGCTTCCCGGCGGCGCGTACTACCGCGGTTCCGCGGCGGTGCCCGGCAAGGTGGGCGCACTGTTCGCCGGCCAGGGCAGCCAGTACGTCGGCATGGCCGCGCAGGCCGCGATGTCGGTCCCGCCGGTGCGGGAGGCGTTCGACGCGGCGGCGGCGCACTTCGCCGGCGCCGAGCCGCTGGGCCGGGTGGTCTTCCCGCCGCCCGCCTTCGACGACGACACCCGCCGCGCGCAGGAGGACGCCCTGCGGCGCACCGACTACGCGCAGCCCGCCATCGGCGCCGTCTCCGCCGGGCAGTACGCCTACCTCACCGGCCTCGGCTTCGCCGCCGAAGGCGCGCTCGGTCACAGCTTCGGCGAGGTGACCGCGCTCTGGGCGGCGGGCAGCCTGAGCCGCGAGCAGATGTTCGGGCTGGCCCGGGCGCGCGGCGCGGCGATGGCCGAGCGGAACGAGGCCACCGGGGACGACCCGGGCACGATGGCCGCCGTCGCCGCCGACGTGCCGACGGTCAAGGGCCTGCTCGAAGGCCACCCCGACGTCGTGGTGTGCAACCTCAACGCACCCGACCAGACGGTGGTCGGCGGCGGTCGTGACGCGGTCGCGGCCTTCGTCGCGGCGTGCGAGGCGGCCGGGGTCACGGCCCGCCCGCTGCCGGTCGCGGCGGCCTTCCACACCCGGTACGTCACGCATGCGGTGGACAGGTTCGGCGCGGCCGTCGCCTCGACGGTCGTCGCGGAGCCCGCCATCGAGGTCTACGCCAACACCGACGGCGCCCGGTACGGCGCCAACACCGACGAGAACGCGCGGATCCTCGTCCAGCAGCTCGCCAACCCGGTCGCCTTCGCGCCCCGGGTGGAGCAGATGTACCGCGACGGGTTCCGGGTCTTCGTCGAGTTCGGGCCGAAGAAGGTCCTGACCGGCCTGGTCCGCGGGATCCTCGCCGACCGCTCCGACGTCGTCGTGCTCTCGGCCGACGCCGGGCCCGGTCGCGACGGTGACCTCGCTCTCAAGCAGCTCGCCGCGCGTCTGGCCGTCCTCGGCCTGCCGCTGGCCGGCTTCAACCGGTACCAGGCGACGGTGGCCGAGCAGCCGCCTTCCAAGGGAATGACGATCGACTTGAACGGCGTGAACCACGTGCCGCAGGCGCGCCGCCAGGCGTACCAGGAGGCACTCGAAAACGGCTACCAGGTCGAAGGGGTGGCCGCGAAAGCCGCCCCGGGCGAGCCGGCCGGCCACAGCGGCAACGGACACGACGGCAACGACGGCAACGCAGACACGGGGAACGGACACGTGAGCAACGGACACGCGGGCAACGGACATGCGGGCAACGGCGTCGCCCACTCGGGCGGACACGCCGCTAGCGGCCACACCAACGG
>NZ_JBFAGG010000008.1:26079-392045 GCF_040653595.1 Sphaerisporangium sp. NPDC051011
GGGCACAGCACGAACGGGCACAGCACGAACGGGCACAGCACGAACGGGCACAGCACGAACGGGCACAGCACGAACGGGCACAGCACGAACGGGCACAGCACGAACGGGCACGGCAACGGCCACGCGAACGGCCACAACGGCAACGGCCACGGCACCAACGGGCACGGCGCCAACGGGCACAACGGCAACGGGCAGCTCGTCCCGAGCGTCGGCGCCATCGCGGCCAGCCACCTCGCCATGCACGGCGAGTACCTGCACAGCCAGCTCCGCCTCTCCGAGCGGCTCACCAACCTCGTCGAGGAGGGCAGCCGCCAGGACGCCGGGCCGTCCGAGAACATGATCGCCGGCATCACCGCCGTCACCGAGCACAGCCTCGCCATCGGGCAGAGCCACGTCTGGGCCAGCGAGGTCCTGCGCAGCTTCGCCCAGCTCGAGAACACCATGATCGCTCCCGGCCGTACGGTCGGCGGCGACGGCCCGGCGCCGAGCCTGCCCCAGGCAGTCGCGCCGTCCTACGAGATGCGGGCCATCGGCACCCTGACCCGCCCGGGCTGGACCGAGGAGACGGAGGCCGGTTTCGCGGTCACCCCCGCCGCTCCGGCGACCTTCGCGGGTCCCACCCAGGCGCCCGCTCCCGTCCCCGCGCCGGCCCCCGTCGCTCCGGCGCCCGTCGCCGAGCCCGCCGTCACGGTCGCCGTCGCCGTCGCCCCCCCGGCTCCGGCTCCGGTCCAGGCTCCGGTCCAGGCCGCCCCGGCCGGGAACGACGCGGACACCGTCCGGACCACCCTGCTCACCATCGTCGCCGAGAAGACCGGCTACCCCACCGACATGCTCGACCCGTCGATGGACGTCGAAGCCGACCTCGGCATCGACTCCATCAAGCGCGTCGAGATCATGGGCGCCCTGCGGGAATCCTTCCCCGGCTCCCCGTCGGTCAGCCCCGAGCGCCTCGCCGAACTGCGAACGCTCGACGACATCATCGGTTTCGTCGCCGGAGCCGCCGTCGCCGCCCCGGCCCCCGCGCCCGTCGCCGCCCCTGCTCCGGCTCCGGCTCCGGCTCCGGCTCCGGTCCAGGCTCCCGTCCAGGCCGCCCCGGCCGGGAACGACGCCGAGACCGTCCGGACCACCCTGCTCACCATCGTCGCCGAGAAGACCGGCTACCCCACCGACATGCTCGACCCGTCGATGGACGTCGAAGCCGACCTCGGCATCGACTCCATCAAGCGCGTCGAGATCATGGGCGCCCTGCGGGAATCCTTCCCCGGCTCGCCGTCGGTCAGCCCGGAGCGCCTCGCCGAACTGCGGACGCTCGACGACATCATCGGTTTCGTCGCCGGAGCCGCCGCCGCCCCGGCCCCCGCGCCCGTCGCCGCCCCTGCTCCGGCTCCGGCTCCGGCTCCGGTCCAGGCTCCCGTCCAGGCCGCCCCGGCCGGGAACGACGCCGAGACCGTCAGGACCACCCTGCTCACCATCGTCGCCGAGAAGACCGGCTACCCCACCGACATGCTCGACCCGTCGATGGACGTCGAAGCCGACCTCGGCATCGACTCCATCAAGCGCGTCGAGATCATGGGCGCCCTGCGGGAATCCTTCCCCGGCTCCCCGTCGGTCAGCCCCGAGCGCCTCGCCGAACTGCGAACGCTCGACGACATCATCGGTTTCGTCGCCGGATCGGCTTCCGCGCCGAACGGGGCGGAGGTGGTGAACGGCCCAAAAGCTGAAACCCTGCCGCGGATCGACCGCTGGCAGGCCGGGCTGACCCTCCTGCCGGTCGCCGGCCGGCAGGAGAACGCCTACCGTCACGCTCCGGTCGCCCTGGTGGCCGGGGCGGGCGGCCCGCTCGCCGACGCGATCACCGGCGCCCTCCACGGGGCCGGGTGGCGCACCGCCGAGCCCGGCGCCGCCCTCGACGAGGGGCTGGACCTGGTGCTGTACGTGACCCCCGAGCAGGTGGACGGCACCGCCACCGCCCTCACCGCGCTGCGCGACGCGGCCATGCTGGCCCGCGACACCCAGCGCGCGCTGGAGGCGTCGGCCAAGAACGGCCGCGCCGCCTTCGTGACCGTGTCCCGCCTGGACGGACGCCTCGGCGTCACCCCGTCCGGCGGCGCCACGGACGAGGCGGGCCTGGCGTCCGTCACGGTCGGCGGTGTCTCCGGTCTGGTGAAGACCCTGGCCGTCGAGGCTCCCACGGTGTTCTGCCGGGCGATCGACGTCGCCGCCGAGCTGCCGTACGACCGGGTGGGCGAGATCGTCCTGTCCGAGCTGTACGACGCCCGGGTCGCGCTGCGGGAGGTGGGCCACACCTCCGACGGCGCCCGCTGGACGACCACCCTGAGCGAGAGCGTCCCCGCCGGTGAGGCGCGGATCGCCCCGCCCGGCGTGGACGACCTGCTCGTGGTGACCGGCGGCGGTCGCGGCGTCACCGCCGCGTGCGTGATCGACCTCGCCAAGCGGCACCGCACGGGCCTGCTGCTGCTCGGCCGCACCCCGCTGGTGGACGAGCCGGCGTGGGCGCGGGACGTGCCGCTGGACAAGCTGAAGCCGGCCATCGCCGCGGCCCTCAAGGCCGAGGGGCTGAAGGTGACCCCGCGCGACATCGAGCCCCGCTTCCGGGAGCTCAAGGCGCAGCGGGAGATCCGCCAGACCCTGGCGGAGGTGACCGGGGCCGGGGCGCACGCGACGTACGTGCCAGCCGACGTCACCGACCCGGCGGCGCTGCGGACGGCGCTGGCCCCCTACCGCGACCGCGTCGTCGGTGTGGTGCACGGCGCCGGCGTCCTGGCCGACCAGCTCATCGTGGACAAGCGTCCGCAGGACGTGGACCGCGTGCTCGGCACCAAGCTCGCCGGCCTGGCCGGTGTGCTCGCCGCGCTGGACCCCGCCAGGCTGCGCCACGTCGTGCTCTTCTCCTCGGTCGCCGGATTCTTCGGCAACCAGGGGCAGGCCGACTACGCCATGGCCAACGAGGCGCTCAACCGGATCGCGGCCCGGCTGCGGGGGGCCAACCCCGGCGCCCGGGTCACCTCGATCAACTGGGGCGCCTGGGACGGCGGCATGGTCACTCCGGAGCTCGCCCGGCTCTTCAAGGAGCGCGGCGTGGACCTGATCCCGCTGCGCACCGGGGCGCGGATGTTCGCCGAGCAGTTCGACGCCGAGCGTTCGGCCGACCTGGTCTGCGTCATCGGGCCGGACAAGCCGCTGTCGGAGGCCGAGCCGCCCGCGCTGCCCGCCACCGGGGTCACCGTGACCCGGGACCTCGGCGCGGTGGCCGGGGAGCCGGTCCTCGCCGACCACCGGATCGGGGAGCACGCGGTGCTGCCCGCGACGGCGGCCCTCGGCGGGATCCTCGCCGCGGCGCAGGAGGTGACCGGAACGCCGTCGGGCGGCGCGCGGGACTTCACCGTCCTCAAGGGCGTCGTCTTCGACGCCGGCGCGCCCGGCACGCTGCGGTTCACCCTGACGCCGCACGCGACCGGCACCAAGGTCGAGGTGCACGACGAGAACGGCCGTCCCCGCTACCGGGGGGTCGTGGAGGCCGCGGGCCCCGCGCCGGCACGGCTGACCGGGCTGCCCGGTCTCGACGGCGGCGAGCCCTGCACCGCGTACGAGGACGGCACCCTGTTCCACGGCGACGGCCTGCGCGGCCTGAGCCGGGTGCTGGACCCGGGCCGGCGCATGGTCCTGCGGGCCGAGCTGCCCGCCACCTCGTTCGCCGCCGGGGCGTACGGCACCGGCCACTACGACCCCGTCCTGGCCGACCTGCTCCTGCAGGCCGTCCTGGTCTGGGTGCGCCGGCACACCGGCCAGGCCAGCCTTCCCGCCGGCATCGGCCACGCCGAGGCGCACGCGCCGATCCCCGCGGGCGAGCCCTTCCTCATCGTGGTCGACGAGGTGACCGTCAGCGGCCCCATGGTGCGCTGCACGGTCAGCGCCTGCGACGGCGACGGACGGGTCTACCTCCGGTTCGCCGGGGTCCAGGCGATCTGCCGCGACAGCGGCGGCGCGCAGTAACCACGCACCGACACACCCCGCGGATGGAGAGTCATGTCCACGCCAGAGCATGTTGCGGATCCCACTGGACAGGAACCCGTAGCGATAGTCGGGATCGCCTGCCTGCTGCCAGGCGCCGACACCCCCGAGCAGTTCTGGGCCAATCTGCGGTCCGGGGTGGATCTGCGTCGCCCCGGTGGCCGCGAGATGTTCGGCACGGACGAGACCGTCCCCGGCGGGTGGGGTGACCCGGACCACCGGGTCACCGCCACCCGGGGCGGGTTCGTCACCGAGCCGCCCATCGACCTGACCGGCCTGCGCATCCCGGCGGAGACGCTGCACGGGCTGGACAAGGTCGTCCGGTGGCCGCTGCACACCGTCCGCCGCGCGCTGGCCGACGCCGGCATCGCCGAGGACTCGGCGGTCCTGGCGCGGACCGGCGTGATCCTGGGCAACTACGCCTTCCCCACCGAGACGTCGGTGCGCTCCTGCGTGCCGCTGGTCCGGCGGGCGGTGAGCGCCGGGCTCCGCCGTGCGGGCCTGGAGCTCCCCGGCCCCTTGACCGACGCGGCCGAGGCGGCCGGAGGGGAGGAACCGGCCGAGCTGTGGCCGTTCGGCCTTCCGGCCACGGTGGTGGCGGACGCCTTCGGTCTCGGCGGCGCCCGGCTGACGCTGGACGCCGCCTGCTCCTCCGCGCTCTACTCGCTGGCCCTGGCCCGCAGGTACCTGTCGACGGGCCGGGCCGACGTGATGCTGGCGGGCGCGGTGTGCGCGCCGGACCCGCTGCTGATCCACCTGTCCTTCTCCGACCTCAAGGCCTTCCCCGCCGACGGGATGAGCCAGCCGTTCGACGGCCGCTCGCAGGGCATCGTGACCGGCCAGGGCGCCGGGATCTTCGTCCTGAAGCGGCTGTCGGACGCCCGGCGCGACGGCGACCGGATCCACGCGGTGCTCGGCCCGATCGGGCTGAGCAACGACGGCGCGGGCGGGCACCTGCTCACCCCGCGCAAGGACGGCCAGGTCGAGGCGTACCACCGGGTCTACACCGACCACGGCATCGACCCGGCCGAGGTCGACTACATCGAGTGCCACGCCACCGGCACGCCGCTCGGCGACTCGACCGAGCTGCGCGGCCTCGCGGAGTTCTTCGACGGGCGGGGCGGCGTGCCGCCGCTGGGCTCGGTGAAGGCCAACGTGGGCCACCTGCTGACCGTGGCGGGCTTCACCAGCATGCTGAAGGCGATCCTGGCGCTGCGGCACGGGACGGTCCCGGCGACGCCGGGCGTCGGCGAGCCGCTGCGTCCCGCCGAGGCGCTGACGGCGGCCGACCGGGTCGTGCTGACCGAGCGTCCCTGGCCGGCGCCCCGGGTCGCGCGTGACCCGGAGCACCGGGTGGCCGCGGTGTCCGCGTTCGGCTTCGGCGGCACCAACGCCCACGCGATCCTCACCACCGATCAGGCCGCGGACGTCCTCCCCTCGGGGCAGACCACGGACACCACCATGGGCGCGGACCCGGCGGACGGGCGGATGGCGCTGGTCGGGCTGGGCCTGCGGGCCGGGCCGCTGGCCGGCGTCCCGGACTGGCAGCGCGCGGCCCGCACGGGCACGCCCGCCCTGGTCGACCGTCCCGAGCACCGCTGGTACGGCCTGGCCGACGCGGAGCCCGCGCCGGTCACCGCCGAGCAGGCCGAGCGGGCGGGGTACGCGGACACGATCGACGTGGACGCGCGCACCTACCGCATCCCGCCGGGCGAGCTCGGCCACGCCAACCCGCAGCACCTGCTGCTGTTCGAGGCGGCCGAGCAGGCGCTCGCCGACGCGGGGTACGCCGCGCGGCCGTCCGGGCGGCGCGCGAGCCGGCTTCCCGAGCGCCGCGTCGCGGTGGTCGTCTCAATGGAGCTGGAGCCGCGCACCCACACCCACCGCGCCCGGTTCGACATCGGCGCCCACGTGCGGGCCGAGGTCGAGAGGGCCGGGGTGAAGCTGGGCGAGGAGGCCCTGGCCAAGCTGGAGACCGCCGTGCGCGGCGCCGTGCACGACCCGATCGGCGCCAACGAGGTCCTCAGCTACATCGGCAACATCATGGCCAGCCGCATCTCGTCCTCCCGCAACCTGACCGGCCCGTCGTTCACGGTCGCGGCCGACGCCACGGGCGGCGCCCGCGCGCTGGAGGTCGCCTCGCTGCTGCTGCTCGACCCGACCATCGAGGCGGTCCTGGTCGGCGGCGTGGACCTGGCGGCGGGAATCGAGAACGTCGCCGCCCGCACGGCGCTGGCCGAGCTGACCGGCGGGCTGCCGCCCGTGCCCGGCGACGCCGCCGCGGCGGTCGTGGTCACCCGCCCGGGTGACGCGGGCGACCGCACGGTGTACGCGACCATCGAGGCGATGGCGGTGCGCTCCGACGCCGCCGGTCCGGGTGCCGCGCTGGCCGCGGCGGCGGGCGCGAGCCTGTCGGCCGCCGGTCTCGGCGCCGGCGACGTGGACTACCTGGAGCTGGCCTCGGCGTCCCCCGCCGAGGTGGCCGCCGAGCTTGCCGGGGCGTACCCGGCGGGCGAGGACGGCGAGGGCTGCCTGGTGGGCGGCGCCGCCGCGCTCGCCGGCGACAGCCAGCAGGCCTCCGTGCTGACCGCGCTGGTCAGCGCGGCCGGCTGGCTGCACCGGGCGGAGTTTCCCGCGACGCCGGAGCCGCTGCGCGAGGTGCTGGACGGCCTGCCGCCGACCCGGCTGGAGGTCTCCGGCGAGCCGATGCCGTTCCTGCGCCGCAAGCGGGACCGGCCCCGGATCGCCGCCGTCGCCGCCTGGGACGGCCGGAGGCTCGCGGGCGGCAACGCCGCCGCCCACATCGTCCTGGCCGGCGCCGCCACGCGCGGCGAGACCGTCGAGACCGACTGGCGCGAGGCCCCCGGGCACCTGATGCTCGCGATCAGCGCCGACGACGCGGGCACCATGACCGACCTGGTCCGCCAGTACCGCTCGGCGCTCGACCACGGGCGCGACCCGTGGGAGCTGGTCCGCGAGGCGGCACCGCGCAGCGGGTCCCGGCGCTACACGGCGGTGCTGGTCGCCCCCGACGGGGACCGGCTGCGCCGCGAGCTGGACGCCGCCGAGCGCGACCTGCCGGGCGTGCTCGCGGGCGGCGGCGAGTGGGCGACCCCGGCGGGCAGCTACTGCACCGGCCGCCCGGTCGGCGATGGGCGCGTGGCCTTCGTCTACCCCGGCGCCTTCACCGGCTACCCGGGAATGGACCGCGACCTGTTCCGCCTCTTCCCCGGCCTGCTCGAACGCTTCGAGCAGGAGGCCGACCGCCCGCGCGACCGGTTCAAGCACCGCTGGCTGTACCCGCGCGGCTCCCGGCCGTTGCAACGGCGCGACCTGATGCGGCACGAGGAGCGCCTGATCGACGAGATCCCGGTGCTGCTCGCCGCCGGCACCAACACGGCGGTGCTGCGCACCCAGCTCCTGCGCGACGTGCTCGGGATCACCCCGGACGGCGGGTTCGGTTACAGCCTCGGGGAGAGCAGCATGCTCTTCGCGATGGACGTCTGGGCCTCCGCGGCCCGCGACGACGCCAAACTGGCCGCCACGCCCCTGTTCCGCGACCGCCTGCGCGGCCCCAAGCACATGGTCCGCGAGACGTGGGGCCTGCCCGAGGGCACCCCGGACTCCGCCGTCTGGGCGAGCTACCTTCTGCTCGCCGGGCCCGAGGCGGTGGGCGAGGCCATGAAGGGCCTGGACCGGGTCTTCCTCACCCACATCAACACCCCGAACGAGGTGGTCGTCGGCGGCGACCCGGAGCAGGTCCGCGAGCTGATCCGGCGGACCGGCTGCCAGGCCGCCAAAGCCCCGGCCAACCACGTCATGCACTGCCCGATGGTCGACCCGGGCCTGGCCGAGCTGGCCGAGCTCAACCGCTACACGCCCGGCGCGCCCGACCCGCGCCTGGAACTGCTCTCCGCCTTCGACTACGACACCGTCGACCCGTCCGACCTGGAGACGGTGGCCGAGCGCATCGCCTGGACGCTGCGCAGCACCATCGACTTCTCGCAGCTCACCCGGGTCGCCCACGACCGCGGCTTCCGTTTCTTCATCGAGATGGGCCCCGGCGCGACCTGCACCCGCTGGATCGGCGAGACCCTCGCCGACAGCCCGCACGTGGCCGTGTCGGTGGACCGCCGGCACACCTCGGTGAGCGGCGCGCTGGCGCAGGCGCTGGCGCGGCTGGCCAGCCACGGCCTGCCGGTCGACCTGGGACGCCTGCTGGGCGCCGCCGAGCACGCGGGCACGGCGTCCGCCGAGCGGAAGCTGATCCGCACGGTGCAGTGCGGCGGCGAGTCGATCGTCGAGCGCGTCGCCCGCCAGGCAGCCCCCGTCCTCGCGCCGGCCGAGCCGGACGCGGCCATCGCCGTCACGGACGGCCCCAAGGAGGTGACCACCGTCATGGCCGACCCCATCGAATACCGGCCCGAGGACATGACCGTCTGGGACATCGAAGCCGAGGAAGTCATCACGCTGGACGGCGACCCGTTCGTCTTCCTGCCCGACACCACCGGCCACGCCGAACTGCACCACACCGGCTACGACCAGGCGGGACCCCAGGGCGCCACGCCCGCACGTCCCGCCGGAGCGGCCGGGTCCGCCCCGGGCGCGCCGTCGCCGCGCCAGCACGGCGCCGGCCTGCCGGTACGCCGGGTTCGTCCCCTTCGCGGGGCGAGTCAGCGGCCGCGCCGCCTCGCCGGCCCGGCGACCGACGCCCTGTCCGGCAACGTGGCCTCGATGGCCGACTGGGTCGCCGAGGCGCACCGCGCCGCGATACGCGCCCACCACGCGATCCTGGACGGCGCCGTCGCGCGGCTGGAGCAGGCCTCGTCCGGCGGCACCGTGACGGCCTTCCCTGCTCCCCCCTCCGGTGGCCAGACGCCGCCGGCCCAGCCCCAGCCGACCCAGCCCCAGCCGACCCAGCCTCAGCCCGTTGCGAACCAGCCGGTTGCGAACCAGCCGGGCGATAACCGTCCGATCATGGACGAGAAGGACCTGCTGGAGTTCGCCTCTGGCAAGATCGCCAACGTCTTCGGACCGGCGTTCGCCGAGGTCGACACGTACCCGGCCCGGACCCGCCTGCCCGAGCCGCCGTACCACTTCGTCACCCGGGTGACCGCCCTGAAGGGCGAGACGGGCGTGTTCGAGCCGTCGTCCATCACCACCGAGTACGACGTGCCCACCGGCGCCTGGTACAGCGTCGACGGGCTGGTCCCCTGCGCGGTGACCATCGAGGCCGGCCAGTGCGACCTGCTGCTGATCAGCTACCTCGGCATCGACCTGAAGCACAAGGGCGACCGCGTCTACCGCCTGCTGGACAGCACGCTGGTCTTCCACGGCCCGCTGCCCCGCGAGGGCCAGACGCTGCGCTACGACATCACCATCAAGCGCTTCGTCTGGAACGGTGACGCGCTGCTGTTCTTCTTCGGCTACAAGTGCTACGCCGACGGGGAGCTGATCCTGGAGCTGCTGGACGCCTGCGCCGGCTACTTCACCCAGGCCGAGCTGGACAACCCGCTCGGCGTGGTGCTCTCGGAGGGGGACAAGGCCCGGCGCGCGGCGCTGGAGAAGACCTGGTTCAAGCCGCTGGCCCGCACCGACCGCACGTCGCTGACCTCCAAGGACCTGGCGCTGCTCGCGGAGGGACGCCGCGGCGAGGTCTTCGGCCCGACCTACGACCAGGGCGACGCGAACCGCTCCCTGCGCCTGCCCGGCGAGATGCTGCGCATGATCGACGAGATCCCGTCGATCGACCGCCTGGGCGGCCCGTGCGGGCTCGGCGAGCTGAGCGCGGTCAAGAACCTGGAGCCGGACGGCTGGTACTTCACCTGCCACTTCCCCGGCGACCCGGTGCTGGCCGGCTCGCTGGTCGCCGAGGGCGGGGTGCAGCTCCTCCAGACGTACGCGATGTACCTGGGCATGCACCTGGTCCTGCCGGACGCCGAGTTCCAGTCGGTGCCCGGGCTGCGCACGGAGGTCAAGGTGCGCGGCCAGATCACCCCAGGTACCCGGAACATCCGCTACCAGGCGGAGATCATCGGGCTGACCCTGCTCCCCCGGCCCACCGTGATCGCCGACCTGACCGTCTACGACGGCGACAAGCCGATCGTGTCGATGCGCAACTTCGGCGTGCAGCTCCGGGAGAAGCCGGGCACGCGGTACCGTCCGGGCCCCGGCGGCGTGCCGGAGTACCTCGGCCGGCACAACGCCAAGGGCGAGATCGCGTTCATCAACGAGCTGCACCTCGCGCACGCGGCCAAGGGCGACCTCGGCACCGCGATGGGCCCCGAGTTCGACGTCTACCGCGACCGCCGGGCGCCGCACATCCCCAACGGCGACTTCCAGTTCGTCGACCGGATCATGGCGCTGGAGGGCACCCGCGGCAAGCTGACCGCCGGGTCGAAGATGGAGACCGAGTACGACTCTCCGCCGGAGGCCTGGTACTACTCCGACAGCCCGACCGGCAACATGCCGAACTGCGTGCTCATGGAGACCTCGCTGCAGGCCGCGATCCTGTGCGGGTACTACCTGGGCGCCACGCTGGCGAGCCCGCAGGACGAGTTCGCGATCCGCAACCTCGACGGCAAGGCCGCCCTGGTCAAGGACGTCGACCTGCGGGGCAAGACCATCCGGCAGAAGACGACCATGCTGTCCAGCCAGGCGGTCATCGGGGCGACGCTGCAGAACTTCCGCTACGAGCTGTTCGCCGACGACGAGCTGTTCTACGCCGGCGAGTCGCTGTTCGGGTACTTCACCGAGGCGGCGCTGAGCAACCAGGTCGGCCTGGACGCCGGCAAGTACGTCGCGCCGTGGCTGGAGGAGCAGACCGCCCTGGACCCGGCCCGGGTTCGCCGCCTGGCGCTCCCGTCGAGCGACCCGCGCCGCGCGCCGAGGGACGCCGACGGCCTGCGCCTCGGCGACGGGCACCTGGGCAGCCTGGTGGACGAGATCACGCTGGTCGCCGACGGCGGCGCGCACGGCAAGGGCTACCTGCTCGGCCGCCGCGTCATCGACCCGGCCGAGTGGTACTTCAGCTGCCACTTCCACCGCGACCCGGTGATGCCCGGATCGCTCGGCGTGGAGGCGGTGATCCAGGGGCTCCAGACCTTCGTGATGGAGACCGGCCTCGCCGACGGCATCCCGGACGCCCGGTTCGCCGCCCCCGTGGACGTCGCCATGGGCTGGAAGTACCGCGGCCAGATCCTGCGCGAGGACAAGGAGATGACCTTCGACCTGCACGTGAAGGAGATCCGCCGGGAGGACGACCGCCTGGTCGTCATCGCCGACGCCAGCGTGTGGAAGCCCGGGCTGCGCATCTACGAGCTCACCGATGTGGCCATCGAGGTCCGCGCCGGCGGCACCGCCGGCCGGGAGGAGTGAACGCAATGACCGTCACCGTCCAGCCGACCGGCGCCGGCCTTCTCCCCGGCCCGCGCCCGGTCCGCACCGACCCCGCCGGAATCTACGAGGCACTGTCCCGGCTCGAGGAACCCGTCTTCGTGGTCCGGAGCGGCTCCGGGATCGGCGTCAGCAACACCCGTCCCCAGGGCACCGCGGCGGTCGTCGCCGCGGTCGGGCCCCTCACGCCCGAGCGCCTCGGCGACGCGGGCTTCCGGGCCCGGCACGGCCTGCGCTACGCCTACATGGGCGGCGCGATGGCCGGCGGCATCGCCTCGGAGGACCTGGTGATCGAGCTGGCCAAGGCCGGCTACCTGGGCTCCTTCGGCGCCGCCGGGCTGCTGCCCGAGCGCATCGAGCGGGCGCTGGACCGCTTCGCCATGGAGATCCCGGCCCTTCCGTACGCCGTCAACCTGATCCACGCCCCCAGCGAGGAGGGCCTGGAGCGCAATGGTGTGGAGCTGTTCCTGAGGTACGGGGTGCGCTGCGTGGAGGCGTCCGCCTTCATGGACCTCACCCCGCACATCGTCCGCTACCGGGTCGCGGGGCTCACCCGCGACCGCCAGGGCCGTCCGGTCGCGGTGAACCGGGTGATCGCCAAGGTCTCCCGGCCCGAGGTCGCCGAGCGGTTCCTGCGCCCGGCCCCCGAGACGATGGTCGCGGACCTGCTGGCCCGCGGCCTGGTCACCGCCGAGCAGGCGGAGCTGGCCCGGGTGGTGCCGATGGCCGACGACATCACCGTCGAGGGCGACTCGGGCGGGCACACCGACCGGCGTCCGCTGGTCGCGCTGTTCCCGGTCATCGCGGCGCTGCGCGACGAGGCGCAGCGCCGGTGGGGGTACCCGGTGCGGCTCGGCGCCGCGGGCGGGCTCGGCACGCCCGCGTCCATCGCCGCCGCGTACGGCCTCGGCGCCGACTACGTCGTGATCGGCTCGGTCCACCAGGCGTGCCTGGAGTCGGGCACCTCGGACCCGGTGCGCAGGATGCTCGCGGCGGCCGGGGTGGCCGACTGCGACATGGCCCCGGCGGCCGACATGTTCGAGCTCGGCGTGGACCTGCAGGTTCTGCGCAAGGGCAGCATGTTCCCGATGCGGGCCCGCCGCCTGTACGAGCTGTACAAGCAGTACGACGGCGTCGAGGCGCTGCCGGCCGACGAGCGGCGCAAGCTGGAGACCCAGATCTTCCGCCGCCCGCTGGACGACATCTGGGCCGACGTGCAGGAGTACTTCACCCGGCGCGACCCCGAGCAGCTCGAGCGCGCCGGCCGGGAGCCGCGCCGCAAGATGGCCCTCATCTTCCGCTGGTACCTCGGGATGGCGTCGCGGTGGGCGAGCGTCGGCGAGGCCGACCGGGGCGCCGACTACCAGATCTGGTGCGGTCCGGCGATGGGCGCGTTCAACGCCTGGACCGCCGGGACGCCCCTGTCGGCGGTCGAGAACCGGACGGTGGCCCGGGTGGCGTCCGAGCTGATGCGCGGCGCGGCCTTCACCGGTCGCGTCCAGCAGCTCGCGCTCGGCGGCGTCCGCCTGCCCGCCGCAGTCCGCTCCTACCGGCCGGTGCCGCTGGTCAGGGAGGACGTGGCGGCGTGAACGGCGTACTTCGCACGGAGCCGCTGCCCCGCTTCCGGGCGGCGTCCGAACTGGACCGGTCGCTCGGCGACCCGGCCTCCGAGGAGAACCCGTACGGCTTCGCGGGCGCGCTCGCCCGCGACCAGGCGGCGGCGTTCCCGTCCGACCTGGCCGCCGCGGCGGGACCGCTGCTGCGCCTGTCCTACGTGCCGGCGGCCGACGGCGGCACCATGGAGGCCGCGGACGAGACGCTGGTCACCGTCCGGACGGCGGCCCGCAGGGACCTGGCCGTGATGCCGGCGACCATGTTCAGCATCACCGCCGCCACGTGCGTCCTGCTGGCCGGTGACGCCGGCCAGCGGGCGCGGGTGGTGGAGCTGCTGCGCCGGCGCGGCGCGGTGGGCTTCGCGCTCACCGAGGACGGCCACGGCGGCGACCTGCTGGCCAACGAGTGCCGGCTGGAGCCCGACGGCGAGGGCGGGTACCGGCTGTTCGGCCGCAAGTGGCTGGTGGGCCTCGGCGACCGGGCCGGCGCCCTGGTGGTGTGCGCCCGCACCGGGCGGCGCGGGCCGGGGGCGTTCACGCTGGTCCTGCTGGAAGGCCCGGTGGTCGAGGAGTGCCGCACCGCGATCCGCCCGAGCAGCGGGATGCGCGGCATCGGCCTGGCCGGGTTCGAGTTCGACGGCGTCCCGGTGCCGGCGAGCGCCCTGGTCGGCCGCGAGGGACGCGGCCTGGACATCGCGATGCGGGCCATGCAGTACGTGCGGGTGATGAGCACCGGGGCGAACCTGGCCGCATCCGACACGGCGCTGCGCATGGCGATGGACTTCGCCGCCCGCCGCCGCGTCGGCGACCGGCCGCTCGTCGGCCTGCCTCCGGCGCGGCGCGAGATCGCCACCGCGGTCACCGCGCTGCTGGCCGTCGAGGCCGGCGCGCTCGGCGCGGCCCGGGCGCTGCACCTGGCCCCCGAGGCGCAGGCCCTGTGGTCCAGCGTGGTCAAGCACGTGTCGATCGACGCGGCGGAGGAGGTCTTCGCGCGTAGCGGCGACCTGCTGGGCACCCAGGGGTTGCTGCGCAGGGGTGCGACCGCCGCGTTCGACACCTTCCGCCGGGACAACGCGGTGGTGCGGCACATCGACACCGGCCCGCTGGCCAACCTGCGCCTGGTCACGACGTCGCTCACCCAGGCGGCACTGTCCCGTCCGGCGCAGGGCGGCCGGGAGGGCGCCGCGGACCCCGCGGTCGCCGCCGGGCTGTTCGACCTCTCCGCGGCCCCGCCGCCCGCCCGGCTGGACGGGCTGACGGTGGCCGGGCGCGGCGAGCCCGTGACCGGCGGCCTGCCCGAGGTCGCCGACCTGGTCCGCGCGGAGCTGACCGCCACCGGAGGCCCGCTCGCCGACGCGGCGGACCAGGCGGTGGCGCGGCTGCTCGCGGCCCTGGCGGCGCAGTCGGACCGGGTGCGCGGCCTTGTCGGTGGAAAGCTGCTCGCCGACCGGGCCGAGGGGGCGCCCGACCTGCTGGAGGAGGCCGAGCGGTTCTGCTTCCTGCACGCCGCCGCGAGCTGCGTCCACCTGTGGTGGGCCAACCGGGAGCTGCCCCTGCTCGGCGGGGACCCGGGCGACCCGACGTGGCTGGCCGCCACGGTCGGCGTCCTGCTGGCCCGCGCGGACGGCAGGTGGCGCCTGCCCGCCTCCCTGGCCGAGCCGATGGCCGAGGTGGCGGAGCGGCTGCACCGCGAGGGCCTGCTGATGTCCGTCACCGCGCTGCCACTCGCCGAGCACGACCGTCCCGAGAAGGCGAACGAGCCCCAGACCGCGAACGAGAAGGAAGGGGAGGCGCCGTGACCGTCAAGGAGCAGGTCGCGGTGGCCGAGGAGCTGGAGCGCTATCTCGGCGACCCGCACGATCCGGCGAGCCCGATGTCGTTCGCCAAGATCCTCGATCTGGACGAGCGCGAGGAGTTCCCGTACGAGCTGGTGGGCCTGCTGCAGAGCTGGCAGGTGCACCAGTACTGCCTGCCGTCGGCCTTCGGCGGGCGGGCGGGCGACGTCGAGGTGGGCTTCAACCTGCTGCGGCTGGTGGCCCGCCGCGACCCGACCACGGCGACCGCGCTGATGCTCACCAACCTGGCGTTCATGCCGACGTGGATCGCCGGCACCGACGAGCAGAAGCGGCACTTCGTCGGGGCGATCAACCGCGGCACCCGGATGGCGTGGGGGCTGTCCGAACGCGACCACGGCAGCGACGTGCTGAGCAACGAGATGCGCGCCGAGAAGGTCGACGGCGGCTACCTGCTGACCGGCGAGAAGTGGCTGATCGGCAACGCGACCGTCGCGGACGTGGTGAGCGTGCAGGCGCGCACCAGCGAGCGCGGCGGCCCCGGCGGCTGGTCGATCTTCGCGGTGGACAAGCGCCAGTGCCCGGCCGGCTCGGTGGCCCCCCTGCCCAACGAGCGGATCCACGGGCTGCGGGCGCTGGACATGAGCGGCATCCGCCTGGACGGGGTGTTCGTCCCGGACTCGGCCCGGCTGGGCGCGGAGGGGCAGGGCCTTGAGCTCGCCCTGAAGAGCGGCCAGGTCGCCCGGACCACGATCAACGGCATGGGGCTGGGCGCCGTCGACACCGCGATGCGGGTCACGCTGGACTTCGTCACCGAGCGGGTCATCTTCGGCCAGAAGGTGATCGACGTGCCCTACACCCGGCGCCAGCTCGCCGAGTCCTTCGCCGACATGATCGTCGCGGACGCGGTCACCACCGGGGCCGTGCGCGGGCTCCAGGCCAACCCGGGCCAGGCCAGCGTCTACTCGTCGGTGGTCAAGTACTACGTGCCGACCTCGCTGGAGCGCACGCTGTCCCAGCTGTCGGTGGTGCTCGGCGCCCGTCTGTACCTGCGGTCGCACCCGCACTACGGCATCTACCAGAAGATGCTGCGCGACGCGCTCGTGGCGATCTTCGCCGACGGCAACACCGTCGTGAACCTCAAGAACGTCGCGCTCCAGCTCGACGGCCTGCTCGGCACGGTCGGCGGCCCGGTGACGCCGGAGGCGGAGGCCCGCGTCGAGGCGCAGTACGACCTGGACGCGACGCTGCCCGAGTGGAACCCCGCCGACCAGCAGCTCTTCAGCCGGGGCGCCGACGACACCGTGCTCCTGCTGCCCGACACGGTCCGGCGGCTGCGGGCGCGGGCCGAGACCCACCCGGACGCGCGGCAGCGCGACTGGCTGTCCCGGGCCGCGGACGTCGCCGGGTCGCTCGTCCAGGAGCTGGAGCGCGTGCGCGCGGAGGTCCGGCGGCTGCGCGAGACGCACGGCAAGGGGTACGCCGGCACGGCCGAGCTGTTCCGCCTGGCCGAGCAGTACTGCGCGGTCCACGCCGCCGCCGCGACGGCGCACCTGTTCACCCGCTCGGCGGAGGCGCTCGCCGAACCGTTCCCGGACGGCGCGCTGCTGCTGATGTGCCTGGAGCGGGTCGCCCGGCAGTTCCGTCCCGCCCAGCCCGTCACCGACCAGGAGGTGGTCGACCGGGTGGTGGAGATCCTGCGCGATCTGCACTCCGGACGCCAGTTGTTCTCCTTCTGGCAGTTCCAGCTCAGCGCCTCGGGCGAGCGGTGATGAGCGCTCTCACCGCCCCCGCGCGGGACCTCCTGCCGGCCGCCGCCGCCGAGGCGGGCGTGTGGCTGCTGGCGGAGTCCCAGGTGGAGCCGCTGGCCGCCGCCGCACCGCCGGAGGGGGTCCTCTCCGGCGGCGAGCGGGAGCGGGTCGCGCGGCTGCGCGGCCCCGGCGCCCGCAGGCGCGGACTCGGCGCCCGGCTGCTGTCCCGGCTGTTGCTCGGCCGGTACGCCGGGGTGCGCCCGTCGTCGCTGAAGTTCGCCACCCGCTGGCACGGCCGGCCCGAGCTGTCGCCGAACCCGTGGAGCCTGCGGTTCAACCTGTCGCACACCGAGGGGTGGATCGCCTGCGTGGTCACCTTCGAGGCGCCGTGCGGCGTGGACGTCCAGCGGCCCGTCGACGAGGACGTACTGCACCACCTGGCGATGGCGGTGTCCGAGCCGGAGGCGGCGCGGCTGTCCGTCCTGCACTCCGGGCCGCGGGCGCGGGCGCTCGTGGACACCTGGACGGTGAAGGAGGCCTACACGAAGGCGCTCGGCGTCGGCCTGCGGTACGGCTTCGAGCACCTCACCGTCGACGGCCTGCCCGACGGGCCGGTCACGCTGCACGACGCGCGTGCCCGGCACACCGGGGACCGCCCCTGGCGGTTCCACCTCCAGCACCTGCCCACCGGCCACTCCCTGGCCGTCGCCGTCCGCCGGCCGGGGCCGGCGCCTTATCCGATCGTCGTCCGGCACTTCATGGATTCGCCTGACATCTCCTTGGAAGGGGTAGCCCTGTGAACCCACGTCGTGGGCTCGCCGCCACAGTCGTGGCCAGTTCGGTACCTATGTTCCTGGTGGCGCTCAACAACCTGGTCGTCACCAACGCGCTGCCCGAGATCGGCCGCGATCTCGGGGGCGGCCTCGACGATCTGCAGTGGGTCGTCAACGCCTACGTGCTCGCGTTCGCGGGCCTGCAGCTCACCGCCGCGGCCCTCGGTGACCGGCTCGGCCGCCGCAGGCTCTTCGTGATCGGCATCCTGGTCTTCGTCGCGGCGTCTGCGGCCTGCGCCCTCGCCACGACCACCCCGGCGCTGATCGCCGCCCGCGTGGCCCAGGGCATCGGCGCGGCCGCGGTCTTCCCGCTCTCCCTCACCCTGCTCGCCGCCGGAGTCTCCGAGAAGCGCAGGAACCTGGCCGTCGGCCTCTGGGGCGCCGTCTCCGGCACCGCCGTCGCCGTGGGCCCGCTGGTCGGCGGCGCCGTCACCGAGGGCCTGAGCTGGCAGTGGATCTTCTGGGTCAACGTCCCGATCGGCCTCGCGGCCATCGGCCTCGTCTTCCGGGTGCTCGGCGAGAGCAAGGGGACGGGCCGCGGCCTGGACCTGCCCGGCATGGTGCTCGGCGGCGCCGCCATCACCACGGCGGTCTGGGCGATCGTCGAGGCGCACGGCCGCGGCTGGACCGACTCGGTCATCCTGGGCGCGTTCGGCGCCGCCGCCGTGCTGCTGGTCCTGTTCGTCCTGTGGGAGCGGCGCACCGCCGACCCGCTGCTGCCGCTGACCTTCTACCGCACCCGCCCGTTCGTCTTCAGCAACCTCGTGTCGCTGGCGATGTACTTCGGGGTGTTCGGCTCGATCTTCCTGCTCGTGCAGTACCTCCAGGGGCCGCTCGGCTACTCGCCCATGGAGGCGGGCGTGCGCACCCTGCCCTGGACGCTGATGCCGATGTTCCTGGCCCCGGTGGCCGGCATGCTCACCAGCCGGATCGGCGGCGGCCCGCTGATGGCCGCCGGGCTCGGCCTCCAGGCCATCGCCCTGTTCTGGATCGGCACGCTGGCCGACGTGGACCTCGCCTACACCTCGCTGATCCCGGCCATGGTGGTCGCGGGCATCGGCATGGGCCTGACCTTCGCGCCGAACTCGGCGGTGGTGCTGGCCTCGGTGAAACCCGAGGAACACGGCAAGGCGTCCGGCGCCAACAGCACGATCCGGGAGATCGGCGGCGCGCTCGGCGTCGCGGTCCTGGCGACGGTGTTCCAGGACAACGGCGGCGTGGTGGGCCCGTCCCCCGCGGGGCCGACGGCCTTCTTCGACGGCCTGGTGCCGGCCCTGTACGTCGGCGCGGCCGTGGTCGCGGCGGGCGCCCTGGCCGGGGCCCTGATCCCGCGCCTGAAGCGCGCCGCCAAGCCCGAGACCGAGGGCACCGCCGTCCAGCGGGACGAGGCCCCGGCCTACAGCGGCGCGGGCGAGCACACCCAGGTCACGGTCTGACCGCGGCGCGGCCCCGGTGGCGCCGACCGGCTCGGATCCGGCGCCACCGGGCCCGCCCGGCCTGACACAGACCGGACACAGAGAGGAACAACCGCCATGGCCGACTCCCCAGCGGTCGACATGTACCGGGTCAACATGTACCGGCTCACCGTCGCGGGCCCTCCGGGGACGCCGCGCGAGACCACCCCGGTGAACGGGCGGCACGCCGCCGGCACCGACGGTGACGTCACCCTCTTCCTGATCGGCCTCCGGCTCAACCGGTGGCGCTCGATCGGCGCGGGCCTGCGCGTCGTGCGCGCGATGCTGCGCCTGCTCGCCGGTCTCCAGGGCGACCACGAGTCCGGCTACCGGGGGCACCGCATCCTGTTCGGCCCGTCCCCGCGCGAGGTGATGGTCCTGCAGTACTGGGCCGGCGAGGACCGGCTGCGGGCCTTCGCCACCGATCCGGGACACCGGCATCGCGAGGCCTGGCGGATGTTCGAGCAGATGGCCCGCTCCGGCGACGGCGTCGGACTGTGGCACGAGATCTACCGGGTGCCCCCAGGCGGGGCGTCCAGCTTCTACCGGGACACTCCGCCGGTCGGCTTGGCCGCGGTGGCGGGTCTCACCCCCAAACCGCGCGGGCGGCGGGTCGAGGCGCACACCTGACCCGAGGAATCTTCGGACACCTAAGAACCCGGGAGCGAACATGACTTCGGTGCTGAGCCGGCCAGAGACCGATCGGTCCGGCGACGAGAACCAGTGGACCAAATGCCCTGCCTGCACATCTCTGCTCTACCTGCGCCGGTTGAAGCGCCAGGACTGGGTGTGCCCGGAGTGCACCCACCCCCTGCGCCTGACCGTGGACGACCGGCTGGCGTTGCTGCTCGACCCGGGCTCGTTCCGCCGCTTCGACGCGGACCTCGGGCCGATGGACGTCCTCGGTTTCACCGACTCCAAGCCCTACCCGCAGCGCATCGCGGAGGCCCAGAAGCGGACCGGCGCGCAGGAGTCGGTCATCTGGGGGACCGGCACGATCGAGGACATGCCCCTCGTCGTCGCGGTCATGGCGTTCGAGTTCATGGGCGGCAGCGTCGGGGGCGTCACCGGTGAGCTGATCGCCCGCGCCGCCCGGCACGCCCTCGCCGAGCGGCTGCCGCTCCTGCTGGTCACCGCCTCCGGCGGCGCCCGCATGCAGGAGGGCGCGATCTCGCTGATGCAGCTCGCCAAGACCAGCCAGGAGATCGGGCGGCTGCGCGAGGCCGGGCTGCTGTGCGTCAACCTGCTCACCGACCCGACCTACGGCGGCGCGACGGCCTCGTTCGCCGTCCTCGGCGACATCGTGCTCGCCGAGCCGTCGGCCCGGATCGGTTTCGCCGGGCCGGGCGTCATCAAGCAGACCATCCGCCAGGACCTGCCGAAGAACTTCCAGCGCGCGGAGTCGCTCCAGGCCTGCGGCATGGTGGACGAGGTGGTGCCGCGCGACCGGCTCCGTCCCACGCTCGGCCGGCTGCTGCGCCTGCACTCCGGCACGACGCGGACGCCGGAGACGAAGGAGACGCCGGAGACGCCGCCCGCCCGCTCGCACGAGGCGCCATACCTCACCGACCCCATCACCCTGGACCGCGTGCCCGCCACCGAGGTCGTACGCACCGCCCGCAACATCGACCGTCCCACCACGCTGGACTACTGCGGGCAGATCTTCGACGAGTTCTTCGAGCTGCACGGCGACCGCTCCTCCGCGGACGACAAGGCGATCGTCGGCGGGATCGGCCTGCTCGCCGGGCGTCCGGTGGTGGTGATCGGTCACCAGAAGGGGCACGAGACCCCCGAGCTGATCCGCCGCAACTTCGGCATGCCGCAGCCGTCGGGCTACCACAAGGCCCGGCGCCTGATGGACCACGCCGAGCGGTTCGGCATGCCGCTCGTCACCTTCGTGGACACCCCGGGCGCGTACCCGGGCGTCGAGGCCGAGGAGCGCGGCCAGGGCACGGCCATCGCCGAGTGCATCCTGCGCATGTCCCGCCTCCGCGTCCCGGTGCTCTCGGTCGTCACCGGGGAGGGCGGCAGCGGCGGCGCGCTCGCGCTGGCCACCGCCAACCGGCTGCTGATCCTCCAGAACGCCTACTTCTCGGTGATCAGCCCCGAGGGCTGCGCGACGATCCTGTTCGGCAACGCCGGGCAGGCCGACCGCGCCGCCACCGAACTGCGCATCACGCCCCGCGACCTGCTGGAGCTCGGCGTGGTCGACGGCGTGATCCCCGAGCCCTCGCAGGGCGCACACAGTGACTGGGCGGCCACGGGAACGGCCGTCCGTGAGGCGATTTTGGCCGGACTAGCCGAACTATCCCCGTTGACGGCCGACTCTCTCGTCAAGGATCGGTACAGCCGCCATACTCGCTTCGGTGATCCGGATCGTCAGCTCCCCATCGGCCGGTGGTGAGGATGAGCGAGGAGACAGTCGACGTGCACGAGCAATCGAACGGGGACGGATTAAACGGGGACGTGACGCTGGCCGACCTGCGGCATGAGGTGCGCCAGCTCATCTCGGACGTCGGCCGGCCCATCCGCCGGGTGAGCCTGCGGGCGGGCACGGCGGTCATCGAGGTCGAATGGGAATCCAGCGGCCTGGTCGCGGAGGCGCCCGCCCCCGCGCCCGCCGCGCCGGCGCGGGAGCAGCAGGCCCCCGCCGCACCGGCCGCGGAGGCCGAGCCGGCCGCCGACCGGCACCGCATCGTCGCGCCGCTGGTCGGCACCTTCTACGGCGCCCCCTCCCCGGGCGCGGAGCCGTTCGTCAGCGTCGGCGACGTCGTGCAGGCGGGCAAGCAGGTGGCCATCGTCGAGGCGATGAAGCTGATGAACGCGGTGACCGCGGACCGCGCGGGCACGGTCGTGTCGGTCGAGGTGAGCGACGGCGAGTTCGTCGAGTTCGGCCAGACGCTCATCGTGATCGAGCCCGCCGACGGTTCCGAGTAGGGGTGAGCAGATGTTCCGCAAGGTGCTCGTCGCCAACCGCGGCGAGATCGCGTTACGGGTGATCCGCGCCTGCAAGGAGCTCGGCATCCGCACGGTCGCCGTCTACTCGACCGCGGACGCCGACTCCCTGCCCGTGCGCCTGGCCGACGAGTCCGTCTGCATCGGCCCGCCCGCGTCCCGTCTCAGCTACCTCAACGTGCCGAACATCATCGGCGCCGCCCTCAAGACCGGCGCCGACGCGATCCACCCGGGGTACGGGTTCCTGTCGGAGGACCCGTACTTCGCGGAGATCTGCGCCGACAACGGGATCACCTTCGTCGGCCCGCCGCCGGAGGTCATGGAGCACCTCGGCGACAAGTCGACGGCGCGCAAGCTGATGCAGGACGCCGGGCTGCCCCTGCTGCCCGGCACGGTCAGCCCGATCGTCTCGGTCGAGGAGGCCCTCTCCCTGGCCGACGAGATCGGCTACCCCGTGGTGCTCAAGGCCTCCGCCGGGGGCGGCGGCCGGGGCATCACCGTCGTGCAGCGCCGTGAGGACCTGCCGGAGGCCGTGCGCGCGACCCGCGCCAACGCCCAGGCGCTCTTCAAGGACGCGGCGGTGTACCTGGAGAAGTACCTCACCGGCGCCCGCCACATCGAGGTGCAGGTGATGGCGGACGACTACGGCACCGTCGTGCACCTCGGCGAGCGCGACTGCTCGGTGCAACGGCGCAAGCAGAAGCTGATCGAGGAGTCGCCCTCCCCCGTCGTCGACGCGGACCTGCGGCGGCGCATCGGCCAGGCAGCCGTCGACGGCGCCCGCTTCGTCGGGTACCGGGGCGCGGGGACGATGGAGTTCCTGCTGGACGGTGAGGGCCGCTTCTGGTTCATGGAGATGAACGCCCGCATCCAGGTGGAGCACCCGGTCACCGAGATGGTGACCGGCGTGGACCTGGTCCGCGAGCAGCTGCGGGTCGCGGCCGGTGAGCCGATGTCCCTGACGCAGGACGCGATCGAGCTGCGCGGCCACGCGGTCGAGTGCCGGGTCAACGCCGAGAACGCGGGCGCCGGGTTCGCCCCGACGCCGGGACGGCTGGACCGCTTCGACGCGCCGGGCGGGCCGTGGGTGCGCCTGGACACCCACTGCCTGGCGGGCAGCCGGGTGCCGCCGTACTACGACTCCTTGATCGCCAAGCTGATAGTGTGGGGTCCCGACCGCGACGCCGCGCTCGACCGGATGGCACGGGCCCTCGACGAGTTCCAGATCGAAGGGCGCGGGGTGCACACCACGATCGAGCTGCACCGTCGGGTCCTCGAACACCCGGACTTCCGGGCCGGAAGCGTCACCACCCAGTTCCTCGACCAGTACTTGAGCACCAATGGCACGCCGCCATAGCCTGAATCATCCCCGTGAGCAGCACGGGCCTGTGGCTACGGGTTGGCGTCGGGAACTCCTCCGGAGCGGTTCGAGAGGCAGGAGGTTCCCGCAATGGCAGAAGGTGATTCCAGATGGACCGAGAGAAGTCGACCCGTGCCCACGACGGTGAGCTCGACGAGACCATGGAGTCCCTGCGAGAGTCGATCGGCAGGATGCCGCGCGATATGACCAAGCGGTTGATCGCCGACGTCGTCGGCACGCGCAACGGCCGCGAGAAGGGCTCCGGAGCCCCGGCCAAGCGCTAGAGCGTTCAGCACCACCCGCGGGTGCGGGCCGTCACGTCCCCACGGCTCGCGCCGGCGAGGCGGCGGATTCGGGGATCCGCCCACCTCAGAGCGGCGCCACTCCTGGCATGCGGGCGAGATCGACATCACAAGATTCCGGCGCGCGGGGCGAGGGCGTCGGCGGGGTTCGCACACGGTTCGGGGTCGCCCACGCCCCAGGTCTCGTACTGCGCCTGCCGCAGGGTGCACGGGTCGAACACCCAGCCGTGGGCGTAGAACCCCGGGTCCAGGTTTGTGCGGTGGACGAGGACCGCGTCGCAGGTCACCGTGAACGGGCCGTTCCCCGGCTCGGGTCCGTCCCCGCAGTACCCGACGACGTCCTGCAGCCACCGCCGGTAGTCCGTGCCGGACTCCAGGCCCGCGGTCGCCGGCGCGGACCGTCCCGGGGGCATGTACGCGCCCGCGTTGGGGCTGCCTTCGAGGTTGGAGAACTTCACCGGGTCGACCTCGTTGAACCGGAACACCGCCGGGTACTGCCGCGCGTACCGGTTGATCGAGGTGTACTTGCGCCAGTCGTTCAGCGTGTATCCGAGGTACCCGGGGTCGAAGGTGGACGGCGACATGTTGGTCACCCCGACGGCCAGGCGGGTGTTCCCGGCGATGCCGTCCTCGCTGAGGATCGCGTCCATCGCCGCAGAGGACCGCAGCGGGTCGTCGTCGGAGAGCCGTGAGACGTCCATCATGCCGACGAGCTGGGTGCGGGGGAACTGCGAGGCCATCGCGCGGAACGTGCCACGCCAGGCCGCCGCCTGCCGGAGCGGGTCGGCGTCGGGCGGCGTGCAGTCGGAGGACCAGTCGAAGTCCCCCGCGTCCAGGAAGCCGTCGCCGTTGGCGTCCCCCTGGTAGCGGCCGTCGCAGTCGATGATCGGCGGGTACCACATCTCGGGGTACCGGGGCGTGCCCGCGCCGCCGACGTAGATCGCGGCGAGGTTCGGGTGCTCGTCGAACTCCGCCGCCACCCGGGCGGTCGCGTTGTTGAACATGTCCCCGGCAAGCGTGTCCCACGGGGTGAAGCCGATGGACGCGCCGCCCGGGCCGTCCAGGTACCGCATCAGCGGCTCGGCGAACCCGTCCGCGGGATCCTGGACGTACCACAGGGGTGTGGCGTTCCCGCCCACCTCGATGATGACGACGACCGGCAGCGTCCGCCCGGGGGCGTGGGTCGCGGCGTAGGACAGGGCCGCCCTGATGCGCGAGGTGTCCAGGCTGCCCGGCCCGGACGGCTGGAGCTGCCGCCAGGCCAGCACCACCGCGATGCCCCGTACCCAGGACGGGATCTCGCCGCCGGACTCGATGTAGGCGTAGGCGCCGTCCATCGGCGTGTCCGCCCAGCCGCCGGTGACGTACACGCCGCGGGTGAGCGTCTTGACCGAGGTCACGGGCGGGTTGTGCGGGGTGAACCCGACCGGCGCGGACCTGAGGCCCGTCTCGTCCACCATCACCGCGGTGTACGGCACGCCGCCGCCGAGTTCCCGGGTGTCGACCACCTGCCGCAGCCGGCCGTCCTCGCAGGCGGGGGTGAGGCGGGGCGCGGGGGCGGTCGCGCGGGCGGGGATGAGCAGCAGCCGCGCGGGGCAGCCGTCCGCCCGCAGGGTGATGATCCCGGACACCTTGCCGTGGCCGCCGAAGTCGCTGAGAAAGGACAGGCCGGGGGCGCCGCACCTGTAGCCGAGCGCCTCGGCGAGCATCACGACGACCAGACCGAGCGCCCGCAGCTTCGTCAGCATCTGACTCATGCCCCTACTCAGGTTTTCGGCGTCCTGTGTCGGCCAAAAACTAAACTCCGATCGGTTGGATCGGGTGAATGCCGGTGGTACGGCGGAGGGACGGCGAGCGAAGTGATCAGCCCCGCCGGCGGGGTCAGTGCTTCCAGCGCAGGCGGGCGGCGACCTCCTCGGGGCTCGCGTCCGCGAACAGGGCGATCTCGCCGCGGCGGACGGCGGCGACGGTGTCGATCAGCGGCTCGCCGAGCGCGTCCTTCAGCACGGGGTCGGCCTCGAACGCCGCCACGGCCGCGCCGAGGGACGACGGCAGCGGCGTGACCCCCTCGACGGTGACGGGGTCGGCCTCGACCGGGTCGGGCAGCGTCTCGCCGGCGATGCCCGCGCGACCGGCGGCCAGCAGTGCGGCCAGGGCGAGGTACGGGTTGGCCGCCGCGTCGAAGCACTTGACCTCGACGTTGGCCGCCCGCGCGCGCTCGCCGATCGACCCGGTGACGAACCGCAGCGCGGCCTCGCGGTTCTCCAGCCCCCAGCAGGCGTACGCGCCGGCCCAGTGGGAGGGCACGAGCCGCAGGTAGCTCGCCACGGACGGCGCGCCCACGGCGAGCAGCGCGGGAAGGCGGGACAGGATGCCCGCCGCGAAGCCCTCGCCCTCGGCGGTCATGCCGTAGCGGCGGTCGCCGCCCGCCATCAGGTCGGCGCCGTCGCGCCAGAGGCTGAGGTGGACGTGCCCGCCGTTGCCCACGCCCCCGGCCAGCACCTTCGGCGAGAAGCTGGCGCGCAGGCCGTGGTCCAGGCTGACGGCGCGGATCGTCTCGCGGACCAGCACGGCGGTGTCGGCGGCCCCGACCGGGTCCTCGGCCGCGACCGAGACCTCGTACTGCCCGGCGGCGTACTCGGGGTGGATCTGCTCGACCACCGCCCCGGCCACCGCCAGCGCCTCGACGATGTCGCGCAGGTAGCCGGCGCGTTCGGTGAGCCGCGTCATGCCGTACGCGGGGCCGGCGCAGGCGGGGACGAACTCGTCGCCCGCTCCGACGGAGGCGGCCCACTCGACCTCGAACGCCGCCTTGACGGTGAACCCCTCGGCCGCCAGGCGTTCGGTCTCGCGGCGGGCGAGGTGGCGGCCGTCCAGCGGATGGGGGTCGCCCTGCTGGTCGTACCGGTCGGCGGGGGCCCACGCCCAGCCGGGAAGCGGGGTGAGCACGGCCAGGCGGTGCAGGTCCGGGTACAGGCGCAGGTCGCCGACGGGGCCGCCGGTGAAGCGGCCGGTGACGATCGAGTCGTCCACGAGGAAGGCGTCGAACACCGGCGAGGCGCCGATGCCCCAGGCGGCGGCGTGCTCCAGCCGCGCGAGGGGCACGGCCTTGACCCTGGTCAGGCCGCTGGTGTCCACCCACGTCACGGCGACCGCGGTGACGCCGCTCGCGGCGAGCCCTCCGGCGGCCTTCTGCGCGAGCTCACCCCGTCGCGTGCGCTCTGGCTGGTCCATGCCGCCATCTTCTCCCGCCGCGCCCGGCCGGCGTCGACACGTTCGGCGCGCCGCGCGGTGACCGATCGGGGCAGGTGCGGTGACGAAACTCACAATCCACCTGTGGGGCGGTGAATACCGGCATAGGGGCAGCTCGTGGGGGTCATTCAAGATCGATGAAATCGGCGCGAATTTTCACGATCGTTCTCCCCGCCAAATGTGGCTTTTACCCCGTACCGTTGGACCCGGGGGGTTTCCACTGCGCTAATCCGGGCAGTCCGGTCGAGTTCACGCCGACCGTTGACCGTCCGAATGGAAGGCCGTGCCCGCCGGGGGGACCGGGACACGCCTTCCGAGTGACGGCGGCAGACCTGGCCGAATGACGGATGGCACCACGGAAGAGAGTCGTGATGACGAACGAGATCGCCGACAACACCGGCAGCGCCGGTAGCGCGGACAGCGCCGCGGACAGCGCCGCCAACAAAGCGGCGGCGCGCACGCTGGCGGCGCGGCTGCCCGGATGGACCGTCTGGTACGGCGAGCACACCCGGCGCTTCTGGGCGATGCCACGCTCGGCCGTGCCCGCCGGGACGCGGATGCCCGAAGGCGGCACCATCGAGGAGCTGGAGGCCGCGGTCCACCACATGCTGGGGACGGCGCCGCGTACGGAAGGCGCGCCCGCGTCGTGGCCGGAGCCTCCGGCCCAGGACCCCCTCAGGGCCGCTCCGGGCCACCTGGACCCGCAGCTGCACCGTCAGCCGGTCGGCGCCAACGGCTGACGCGAGGCGACCCCACCCCGCGACGCCTGACGACGGGCGTCGCGGCCGGTTACGTACCGGACGACGGCCGAGGCGATCCAGCTCGCGATCGAGTACGACCCGCAGCCGCCGTTCGACGCCGGATCGGTCGCCAAAGCACCGCAAAAGGCACGAGACTTCCTCGCCTCGGGCGCGCTGCGTCGCCGTCCGGCATCCGGCTGAGGGTAGGGCCACCCGACGCCGGAAAAACGCGGGGTCTCCACGCGCCCGGAGGGGCGGGGTGGCTCGTAAGATCCCGGTATGGCGGAGGTTTTGGTGCGCGACGGGACGTGGGCGTTCGACGGCGACACCATCAGGATCGTCCCGTCCCGCGACCGGCACGTGCACAAGCTGCGGCAACTCGTGGGCGAGCGGTCGGTGCCGCTCATGGCCGTGGCGGGCATCGCCTACGAGCCCGGCCGCAAGGGGGGACGGCTGAGGTTGCGGCTGCGCGAGGGCGCCGACCCCTTCGAGCAGGCCGCGCGCGGGCGCATCCCCGACTCCGCCGACCCCTACCAGCTCGCCGTCGACCAGGACCGCACGGGCGTCGCCGAGTACTTCGCCGACGAGGTGCGCAACGCGCTGGTGATCGAGCGGGTGCCGGAGGGCCCCTGCGACCACTACCTGCTGCCCGGACCGGCGGTGCCGCTGACGGCCTCGGCGGGCGACGGCACCGCGACGTTCGACGGCGCGTCGATCCGCCTGGACTGGAACTGGACGACCGAGACGGGCAAGCGGTCGGCCGGCCCGCAGATCTTCTCGCTGAAGGACCTGGCCGGCGTGGACTGGACGCCCGCCGCCGGGCTGGAGAACGGGCACGTCCGCTTCCGCGTCGCCGGCGTGAACACCCGGATGCCGCCCAAGCACGACCCGTCGTGCCTGGTCCTGTGGGGCATGGACAAGGAGACGCGGACGTTCGCGATGCTGCTCGCGGCGATCGCCGCGCGGCTGCCGCACCCGCTGGCCCCCTCGGACGCGCCCGTGCACGACGCGGCCGCGGTGGAGGCCGTCCCGTCCGACGCTCCCGCGCCCGGACCGGCCGGGTCCGGCGACACGACCGCCGGCGGGAGCGACGCGGACGCGCTGCTGCGCCGTCTGCGCGAGCTGGGCGAGCTGCGCCGCGAGGGCGTGCTCACCGAGGAGGAGTTCACGACCGCGAAGCAGGCGCTGCTCCGCCGGTTGTGAGCGGCGTGACCGGTGTGCGCGTCAGCAGCTCGTGCAGCCGCTCGCCGAACGCCGCCTAGTCGGCGTGAACGGGCGCCGTCCGGGCCAGGGGGAACGCGTCAGAGCGCGACGAACGTGAGCCCGCGCCGCTTCAGCCGCGGGATCACCGTGCGCAGGGCCTTCAGCGTCTCCGAACGGTCGCCGCCGCCGTCGTGGCACAGCAGGATCGCGCCCGGCCGGCAGGCCAGCATGCTCTTGGTGATGTGCCGCGTGCCCGGACGCGACCAGTCGCGGGGGTCGACGTTCCAGTCGATCGGGATCATGCCGTGGTCGTCCGCCGTGTGGACCACCCGGCGCGACCACGAGCCGCCCGGCGAGCGGAAGAACCGCGCGGCGACGCCCGTGGCGTCCGAGATGCGCTCCTGCGCCTCCACGATCTCGGACGTGATGCGCTTGGCCGGCAGCCGGTTGAACGGGATCGGGTGGTGCATGGTGTGGTTGCAGAGCTGGTGCCCGGCCTGGACGATGCGCTCGGCCAGCCGCGGATACCGCTTCACCTGGATGCCGATGAGCGAGAACGTCGCCCGAACGTCGTGCTCGTCCAGCAGGTCGAGCATCTTCGGCGTCCACTCCGGGTGGGGGCCGTCGTCGATGGTGAGCGCGATGGCGTTGCCCGGCGCGGCGGGCGTGAGGTCGATCAGGCTGTGCACGGGCTGGTGGCGGGCCTTCAGGTGCGACGGCGTCCACTCCGAGGGCGGCTTGGCGGGGCGCGGGCGTTTCGCCGCGGGCTTGCGCGCCAAGGTGTGCCCGGCGACGGGCGGGACGGCGGGCGTCGTCACAGCGTCACCCACGATCAGGGAAGCGAGCGTCAGCGCACCGAGAGCCTGCAGGGCACGGCGACGGCCGAGCTCGCTATCCTCCACGGTCACACAGTACCCACCTATCGCGGGAATTGCCCTGACTGACAGGACCGGTCAGGGTAACCGTGAGGTAGAGGTCACTACGCCGGAGAGCAAGCATGGCTTGACGGTTTCCCGCCGCTCTCAGGAGCCCGCCGGACGGGCAGGGGCCGAACACGCCGGCGACCGGCCCCGGAACTCCAGGACCGGCCGCCGGCGCACATGCGGGCCGGGTGGCCGCCCGGCGCCGCCTCAGCTTCGGCCGAGGCGGGGAACCGCGTCGATGAGGGAGCGGGTGTAGTCGTCCTTGGGCGTGCCCACCACGTCCTCGGTCGGCCCCATCTCGACCAGCCTGCCCTGGTGCATCACCGCGACGACGTCGGAGACGTACCGGACCACGGCGAGGTTGTGGGAGATGAACAGCATCGAGAACCCCAGTTCCTCGCGCAGCGAGCGGACCAGGTTGAGCACCGCGCCCTGGACGGACACGTCCAGGGCCGAGGTGATCTCGTCGGCGACCAGCACCTCGGGCCGGGCGCAGAGCGCCCGTGCGATCGCCACCCGCTGGCGCTGGCCTCCGGACAGCTCGCGAGGGTAGCGCCCCGCCAGCGCGGCGGGCAGCGATACCAGCGACAGCAGCCGCTCCACCTCCGCCTGGCGGGCGGCCCTCGGCAGGCGCAGCCCCTCGGCCACCGACGCGCCCACGGTCATGCGCGGGTCGAGGGAGGCCTGGGGGTCCTGGAAGACCATCTGCACCCGCCGCTGATCGCATCCCTCGACGGCGCCGGTGTACGGCACAAGGCCGGCCACCGCCCTCGCGAGTGTGGACTTGCCCGACCCCGACTCCCCCACCAGGCCGACGATCACCCCGGAGGGGATCTCCAGTGTGACGTCGTCGACGGCGGTGAACGCGCCGAACCGTACGGTCAGGTTCTTGATGATCATCAAGCCTCCCAGCAGGCGACGCGGTGCGCCTTGCCGTGATCGACCAGGGGTGGGCGCTGCGCGCACCGGGCGGTGGCCAGCTCGCAGCGGGCCGCGAAGGCGCAGCCCCCGGCGGTCCCGTCTGCCTCGGCGATCTCGGCGGGCGACGGCTGGCGGCCCGGGATGCTCGCCAGCGGCCGTGACCTGTCGGTCTCCATGTCGGGCAGCGAGGCGACCAGCGCGCGGGTGTAGGGGTGCGCGGCTCCGGAGGCCAGCTCCTTCACGGGCAGTTCCTCGACCACGCGCCCCGCGTACATCACCACGACCCGGTCGCACAGCTCTCCGACCACGGCGATGTCATGGGAGATGAACAGGGTCGCCGCGCCGGTCTCGTCGGTCACCTCGCGCAGCAGCCGGAGTATCTGCCGCTGCACGGTCACGTCGAGGGCGGTGGTCGGCTCGTCGGCGATGATCAGCCGGGGCGAGCCCATCAGGCCCATCGCGATCACCACGCGCTGCCGCATGCCGCCGGACAGCTCGTGCGGGTGCTGGCGGGCCCTCTTGGCGGGCTCCGGGATGTGGACGTGCCCGAGCCGGTCCAGCGCTCTGCTCCTGGCCTCGGCACGGCTCGCGCCCTGGTGGACCGTCGCCACCTCGGCGAGCTGCCCGCCGACTTTCAGCGCCGGGTTGAGCGAGGCCATCGGGTCCTGGAAGACCATCGCCAGCGACGTTCCGAGCAGCTTGCGGCGCTCGGCCTCCGGCAGCTCGCGCACATCGGCTCCGCACAGCCGCAGCCGTCCCGCGCTCACCTCGCCCGGGTACGGGACCAGCCCGCCGATCGCCGAGGCGGTCAGGCTCTTCCCGCTGCCCGACTCGCCCACCAGGCCGACGATCTCGCCGGGGGCGATGGTCAGCGACAGGCCGCGCACCGGCGTCACGCCGCCGGGGAAGGCGACGGTCAGGTCCCGCACCTCCAGCACCGCCTCGGGGGCGGGTTCGCCGAGGCCGGTGGTATCGGGAGCGGCCCGGAGCCGGGCCTTGCGCGCCGGGGTCGGTTTGCGCGACGCCGCGTTCGCCAGGGCGTCCCCGAGCAGGTTGAACCCGATGCCCGCGAGGGCGACCGCGACGGCGGGGCCGAGGGCGACGGCCGGGGTGGCGTAGATCCGGCTGAAGCCGTCGAAGAGCAGCCGTCCCCAGTCGAACGACGGCGGCTGCACGCCGAGGCCGAGGAAGGACATCCCGGCGAGCGCGAGGAGCGCGCCGCCCAGCGCCTGGGTGAGGTTGAGTATCAGGGGTTCGGCGATGTTGGGCAGGATGTGCCGTGTCATGACGCGCCGGCGTGGGACGCGGAGCATGCGGGCGGCGGCCACGTAGTCGGCCTTGGCGACCGAGGCCGCGAGCGTCTGGGTGAGCCGGGCGAAGCCGGGGGCGATGGCGGCGCCGATGCCGAGCACCGCCCCTCGCGCGCCGAGCCCGGTGACCACCGCGATGAACATCGAGAGCAGCAGGCCGGGGAAGGCGACCAGCGCGTTGACCGTGCCGGTGATCAGGCGTCCCAAGCGGCGGGGCAGCACCGAGGGGAGCGCGCCGAGCACGGTGCCCGCCCCCGCGCCGATGAGCGTGGCCAGCAGGGCGAGGGTGAGCGAGAGCCGTCCCGCGACGAGCACCCGGGCGAGGATGTCGCGGCCCAGGTTGTCGGTGCCGAGCGGGTGCGCGGCCGATGCCCCCTGGAGGATGGCCGCGGAGTCGATGCGCTCGGCGGTGGCGCCCCAGATCGGCGGCCCGATGATCGCGAAGATCACCATGAGCGCGACCAGGACGGCCCCGGCGAGCCCGGCCGGGTTCCGCAGCGGGTGCCGCATCAGGTCTCCTTCAGCGCGGAGGTGGGGTCGAGCAGGCCGAGCAGCAGATCGACGAGGAGGTTCACCACCAGCACGATCGCGCCGTAGACGAGGATCACGCCCTGGGCGACCGGATAGTCCTTCTGGGTGATGGACTCCACGACCCGGAGCCCGAGGCCCGGCCAGGCGAAGACGTACTCCACCAGCACGCTCCCGGCGATCAGGCCGGTCAGCAGCAGCCCGCCCACGGTCAGGGTCGCGGTGAGCGTGTTGGGCAGCACGTGCCTGAGGTAGAGACGGGCGGTCGGCAGTCGCTTGGCACGCGCGAGCCTGATGTAGTCGGTGCCGAGCTCGCGCAGGGTTTCCACGCGGGAGATCCTGGCGATCATCGCCATGGGCGCGATGGCCAGGGCGGCGATCGGCAGGAGGTAGGACTCGGGCCCTGCCTTGCCCGCGGGCGGGAGCCAGCCGAGCCCGATCGCGAACACCGTCACCAGGGCGATCGAGTAGAGGAACTCCGGCACCGCGACGGTCGCGCCGGTCGCCGAGGTGAACGTCACCTCGGTGCCCCTGTTGCGGCCGTTCTCGGTGCGGATCGCGGCCCACATGCCGAGCGGCACCGCCGCGAGAAGTGCCACGACGGTCGCGCTCAGGGCGAGCGCGAGGGTGTTGGGCAGCCGGGCGGCGATGACGTCGCCGACCGGCTCCCCGCTGAGGAACGACGTGCCGAAGTCCCCGCCGAGCACGTGGCGGACGTAGGACACGAGCTGGGACAGGATCGGCTGGTCGAGCCCGAGCGCCTCGCGCCTGGCCTCGACCAGCTCGACCGGCGCGGCCGGGCCGAGCGAGGCGCGCACGGGGTCGCCGGGGATCAGGTGGATCATCCCGAAGGACGCGACGAGGAGCACGGCGAGCGAGATGGCGAACCGGACGACGCGCCGCAGCACGAGCCCGCCGCGCACCCGTCCGGCGAGCGCCCGCCGCGGGCCCGCGGCGGGCGGGCGGGTCGGCTCGGCCATTCAGCCTCCCTCGGCCAGCCGGATCGAGGTGGGCGCGAACAGGCCCGCCGTCATGTCGAACGTGGCGTTCTTGGCCGCGATCAGCGCGGTGTTCTCCACGACCGGGATCAGGTCGGCGTTTTCGAACAGCGCCGACTCCGACTCCAGCCAGAGCTTGCAGCCCTCCGCGGCCGGCTTGAGCGCGGCCTCGGCCACGAGCTTCTCGTAGCGGGCGTTGGCCAGGTGGGCGAAGTTGGCGCCCTTCGGCGCGGCCGGTCCCGACAGGAACCCGACGAGCTGGGAGGGCAGCGTGACACCGATCGGCAGCCAGACGACGTCCCAGTCCTGGGTGACGTTGAGCGACTCCGCCATCTTGGTGTCGATGACGCCGTTCAGCGTGACGTCTACGCCCGCCTTCTTCCACGCCGCCGCCAGGTACTCGGCCGCGGCCTGCACGCCCGCGCCTCTGGTGGTGGCGTACAGCAGGCGCAGGGTGAGCTTGTGACCGTCCTTGACGCGGACGCCGTCGGGACCGGCCTTCCAGCCGGCGGCGTCCAGCGCCGCGGACGCGGCGGCTTCGTCGAAGGCGGGGACGTGACCGGCGACGGTGTCGCCTTGGCAGGGCCGTGGTTCCTGCACCAGCCCGGTAGCGGGGCGGCCGGTGCCGCTCGAGGAGATCCCGGCGAGCTCCTTGAGGTTGACCGCCTGGGTGAGCGCCTTGCGCACCGCCGGGTCCTTGGCGGGACGGTCGTCGCCCTGATGGTAGAAGAACTGCCCGTTACCGGCAGATATGACGGTCTTGCCGATGCCCGGAAGGGCCTCCAGTCGCGCGCGGTCGGGGCCGTAGACGACCCCGCCGTTGAGGCCGCCGGAGATCAGCAGGTTGGCCGTGGTCTGCTCGTTCGGCACGACCTTCAGCACGACCTTGGCCGGCTGGCCGGGGTTCTTGGTGGTGGCGCCGCCGGGCCCCCAGGCGTAGTCCTCGCGCACCTGGAACGTGTAGTGGTCGCTCGGCACCGCCTCGGTGAGCTTGTAGGCCCCGGAGCCGGAGGTGCCGTGGGCCAGCACCGAGCGGTCCTTGACCCCTTTACCGCAGACGACGAAGATCACAGGCGCGCTCTCCAGGATGAAGCTGAACGGCTTCGGGGTGGACAGCGTCACCGTTCCCGCCGCCTCGTCCGCCTCGGCCTTCATCCCGATTGGGACGAACACGCCGTAGAGGGGCGACTTGGTGGCCGGGTCGGCGATGTGGTTGACGTTCTCGGCCACGTCGGCGGGGGTGAGCTTCGAGCCGTCGGAGCAGGTGACGTCCTTGCGAAGCGTGAAGGTGACCGAGTCGGGCTTGACGTCCCACTTCTCGGCCAGTCCGGGGACGATCTTCCCATCGGGCCCGTAGTGGACGAGGGTGTCGTAGGCCATCGACAGCACGGTGTTGGTGACCGACAGCACGCCCATGGCCGGGTCGAGCGCACCGGGGTCGGCGCCGATCGCGAAGGTGAAGGTGCCGCCTTCGGCGGGGCCGCCTGACCGGGTGCCCTCCGCACCTCCGCACGCGGCCGCGAACAGACTGAGGGCGCCGAGCATGGCCGCCGCTCCTGTGTTTCTCATCAAGACTCCAGGGAGCTGGGGTGATGCCCCACATTCGCCGGTTCCCGGCGATCCTTCTTCGTCCCCGCCGACGAAAAGTGGAGGGCTCATCGTGCTATCGCCCGAAGATCCGCATCTGGAGCATCGCGGCCAGCCGTGCGTCGGGGTCGGCCATGTCCAGGCCGCTGATCTCGATGAGCCGCTTCAACCGGTAGCGGAAGGTGTTGGAGTGGACGTGCACCGTCGCCGAGGCGGCGTTGACGTCGCCGAAGGCGTCCAGGTACGCCCGGAGGGTGGCGGCCAGCTCGCTGCCGTGCTCGGCGTCGTAGGCGAGCAGCCGCTCGTACGGCCCCGTGGGCGTCTGTTCCTCGGCCTGCACCAGGTCTGCGAGCTGAAGCAGCAGCGACTCGAAGTGGACGCCGGTGTATCCGGCGACCGCGCCGGACGCCTCGCGGGCGCGCAGCACCCGCAACGCGCGGTCGGCGTCGGCCCGGGACCTCGCCACCTCCGCCAGGTTGCGCGCCATCCGCCCCACGCCGATGTTGGCCGCGTGGCGGGGACCGACGCGGGTGAGGAAGCTTTCGGCGACCCACACGGCCCGCGCCTCCTCCTCTCCGCTCCCGTGCATGGGCAGGATGGCGTAGGCCACCGAGCCGACCACCGCGGCGGCCGCCTTGGGATGGATGGCGCCGACGTGCAGGGCGAGCGCGTCGCAGAACCGCTGCCCGTCGCTTTCCCTGCGTGCGGCGTCGAGGTCGCCGTCGCCGCTGAGCTGGGCGGCGAGCACGCAGAGCCGCTCGCTCGCGACGCCGAGCCTGCCCGCGGCCTCGGCGGCGTCCGCGCCGCCCGCGAGAACGGTCGACAGCAGGTCGGCCCGCAGCCGCCGCCGGGTGTCGGCTCCGGCCCGCTGCCGCAGCAGGTGCAGCGCGACGATCGCGGCGGCGTCGGCGAGCGCCTGCCGGCGCTGCGGGCTCAGCGGCTCCCGCACCGCGGCCCAGATGGAGCCGAGGATCTCGTCGCCCGAGCGCACGGCGACCGCCGCCCGGTTGAGGATGTCGTCGTTCAGCTCTATGTAGATCGGCTCTCGGCTCCGGTAGAGCTGCCGGAAGAAGCCGCGCTCCTCCAGCATCCGCCGGTACCGTACCGGCACCTGGCGGCGGAGCACGGTCTCGACCCTGCTCGCATCGGCCTCGTCCTGCCGCCCGGAGTACGCCAGCACCCGTGAGGACCGGTCCTCGATGGTGATCGGGGCGTCGAGCAGCGCGCACACGGCGTTGGCCAGCGCGAACAGGTCGTCGATCGGGGCCTCCCCCGAGCCTGTGACGTCGCCCTCGGCCAGCAGGGAGCGCAGCAGCGCGGCCACCTGCGCCCACGACGCGGCCCTGGTGAGGCCCAGCACCGCCACCCCGGTCTGGCGGACCTTCGCGCGGACGCGGTCGTCGGCGTCGAACGGCTGCTTGACGATGACGCCCGCCGCCGGGCCGGCCGCGTCGAGCAGAGCGCAGACCTGATCGGGGCGGTCGACCCCGACGGCGAGCAGGATGCCCCCCGCGGGCAGGAGCAGCTCGTCGAGGGGGTCGTAGATGTGTACGCCGGTGACCTCGGTGTCGAGTTCCCCGGGCGAGGCGGCCACGTCGAGCACGGTGCTCCCCAGGTCCTCAAGGATGCGCCGGAGGCTGGCACGCGGCCGATCGCTCATCTGCGTACGATACTGGACAGAGATTGACATTATTCGCTCAGGCGACCAATCGCCGCCGTGTCAGGCACTCGGCAGCGCCCGGCAGTCTGGTGCCCGCCCTCCTCCGGCTCCTCAGGCGATCTTGGGTGTGGCACGCACGCCGAGGTGGATGTACGGCGAGCCGTCGGCGAGCTCGTAGAAGACGGCAGACATCCACTGCGGCTCCCCCTCCGGGCGGCCGACGAAGGTGGTGTCGTCCACGGGAACGAGGTCGAACTCCACGGGCGGGTGCAACCCGGCGAGGGCGCCGGTGGCCTCGCTGAGAAGCGAGAGCCTGCCGTCGCGGACCGTCAGCGTCATCCGGCTGCCCGCCCGCTCGTACACCCCCGCGTACCGCTCGACGTCGGTCTCGAACGGCTCGGCGGGCGGTCCGAGCACGGGAGGCACGGCCAGGCCGATGAGCTGGTCGAAGAGCTCGGTGGCGACCGCGTGCTGGAAGGCGGCGGTGTGGCCGCCGTTGGCCAGCAGGCAGACCACCGTCTCGGTCTCGGGGACCATCCAGAGCATGGCGGCCTGGCCGATGGTGTTGCCGCCGTGAGAGACGACGCGGCGGCCCTGCCACTCGTCCAGGATCCAGCCGATGCCCCACTGCTTGCCCAGGGTGTGCGGGTTCGGGATGTCCACCTGGGGCTCCCACATCGCCCGGGGGTCGGCGAGCAGCCCGGTGCCGAGGTGGGCGCGGGCGAAGGCCACCACATCGGCGGGCCGGGCGCAGATCAGCCCGGCCGGGCCGCAGGAGCGCATCAGGCCCCAGGCGGGGGCGGGCCTGCCGTCGAGGTGCCCCATCGCGCCGCGGAAGCGCAGGACGTCCTCCGGCAGGGTCCAGGTGTGGGTCAGGCCGAGCGGCTCGATGATCTGCTCACGCAGCGCCGCGTCCCAGACCTTGCCGGTGAGGCGCTCCACGACGCGCCCGGCGATGATGAATCCCGAGTTGCAGTACGACTGGGTGACGCCGAGGGGGTGGTTCTGCGCGAGGTCGGCGCACGCCTGCACGTACTTCTCCACGCAGTCGTCACCCCTGCCGGTGTCGAGGAACAGGTCCCCGTCGATGCCGGAGGTGTGCGAGAGAAGGTGCCTGATCGTGACGGTCTTGGTCACCTCCGGGTCGGCGACCTTGAACTCCGGCAGCACCTCGACGACCGGGGTGTCGAGCGTCAGACGCCCCGCCTCGACCATGAGCATGATCTGGGTGGCCGTCCAGACCTTGCTGACCGAGCCGATCTGGAAGAGGGAGTCGGTGGTCACCTCCACCCCGGTGTCCACGTTGAGCACGCCGGCGGCGAACTCGTGCACCTCTCCCCCGTGCAGGAAGGCGAGGTTCGCGCCCGGAACCTCGTATTCGGCGATCAGCTCCGCGAGGCGGGCGTGCCACCGACCGGAATCCACTGCTCCAGCCACTCGACGATCCTTTCGTTGTAGTCCACCCGATGGGACGGGCGGCCGTTGAGAATGAACAGGTGGGACGCGCCCGGATAGCGGACCATCCGGACCGGCACGCCCTGCGCGCGCAACGCGGTGAACCACTGCTCGGCCTGGCCGACGGGGCACAGGTCGTCGTCCTCGCCGTGGAGGAGCAGCGTCGGCGTGGTCACCCGGGCCACGTGCGTCAGCGGGGACTGCCCCGCTATGTCGTCGCGGCACTCATACGTCTTCAGGAAGTGTCCGAGCTCGGAGGTGGCGACCGTGTAGGCCACGGTGCTCCCGTCGGGGCACAGCCGGGGGTCTCCTGGCACCGCGATCCGGTAGAGGTCGCTGAGGGAGAGGTGAGGCATGACCGAACACTAGGCACCGTCCGGCGCGGCAACTTCGGTCTCCGCGACGAATCCGATCCGATCCATTGTGCTTCCATACAACCCACGACCGACCGACGGAACGGGCGAACCCACCCCGCCGCGCCCCTCAGGACGTGAGGACGGCTCGCCGCGCCACCACCCGACCCACGGCCGATCCCACGCCGTCCTGGCCCTCAGCACGCGAGGACCGGCTTGGACGTGCTTTGCGCCACACCCCTCGCTCCTCTGCGCCGTCCGCCGCCCCCTCGCCCACGGGGCCTTTACGGCAAGCGGGAGAGACGACCGCCTTTACGGCAGCCAGGAGACACGGCCCCGCAGGATGCCATAGCCGACGAAGGCGACGGCGTCGATCAGTGTGTGCGCGACGACCAGCGGCATCGCCCGCCCCCACTTCTGGTACAGGCGCCCGAACAACAGCCCCATCGCGACGTTGCCGATGAAACCGCCGAAGCCCTGGTACAGGTGGTAGGACCCGCGGATCAGCGACGACACCGCGACCGCGTGCCACGGCCGCCAGCGCAGCTCGGCCAGCCGGTGCAGCAGGTATCCGGCGACGATCACCTCCTCCAGCACGCCGTTCTGCGCGGCGGCGAGCAGCAGGACGGGGACGCGCCACCACGTGTCGGGGAGCGCGTCCGGCACGACGTCGAGGTTGACGCCCGCGCCGAAGGCGATGAGGTAGAAGACCAGCCCGGTGCCGCCGACCACGGCCGCGAGGGCGGCGCCGCGCAGCGCGTCCCTGCCCGGTTCGCGGGCGTCCACGCCGATGGTCCGCAGCGACCCGGCGGAGCGGGCGAGCAGATAGGCGACAAGGGCGACGGGCGCCAGGTCGAGGGCGAGGTCGACGAGCTGGAGTGCGAGGTCGAACCACGGCCGGCCGGGGGCCCGCGTGCCGACGAGGACGGCCTGCTGCCCGCTCAGCGCCCGCGGGGCGGTCAGCGAGCCGATCAGGGACACCAGCGCGCGCAGGCCGCTGGCGCCCAGCGACACCGCGAAGACCACGATGATCTCCATGCGGATCAGCCGGGGCGAGAACGCCGGCGCGACGACGGCGGCCGGGGGCGGCGGAGAGGCGTGCATGCCCGCAGCGTAGCCGTGACCGCATAAGCCCATCGACAGCATCGACAGCACCATGATTCGAACGCATCTTCGAAGAAATGGCCATCTGCCGCTTGTCCGCGTTGCGAGGCGGCCGAGAAGTTGATACTGCTTGCGCTAGCGAGCCCGCCGATCGATCAATTGATCTTTTTGGTGGGAGGTGGGCCGCGTGGCGAGGTCGAAGCGGTACAAACTGGTGCGCGGGCTGGAGGACGCCTCCACGGTCGTCCGGGCGACGACCGGCCTGCTCCGGCACACGTCCAGCCTGCTGCGCCAGCTCGTGATGATCGTCGGCTGGCTGGTCCTGCTGGCGGGCTCGATCCGCCTGCTGCTCGACCCGCCGTCCACGCTGTCCCCCGAGCACTTCCTGGCTCCGCTGGCGGGCGCGGCGGCCGTCTTCCAGGGCGTGATCAGACCGCCCCTGGGGGCGGGAAAGTCACGGCGATGTGAACCGCCGGGAAACAATGGGGAATCGGAAGAATGACCTTTCCGGATTTATCCGTATATGGCAACATGCTGAATCACCCATTGGCGTCCGGCACGGTTGCCGACGGACGGCGCCGCGACATTCAGCGTAGCGGACAATGGGCGGCAAACCACCCGGATAAAGACTGCGGTGATATGCACCGATTTTCGGTTTATATCGGACCGAAGACGGCCGGAATTTCGGATGACCGAGGAGATGGACGCGTGAATGAGACCTCCCGCCCACCGGGGCCGGCGCCCGCCGGGCGGCACCGCACGGCGACGTACCGGCTCGTCGACCACGGGCTGGTGACGACGAGGTTCACCGTCACACCGTCCGAGGACGGGAGGTGGATCGAGCTCAGCGGGACCTGCCCAGGCTGCGAGGTCCGCGTCTCCTACGCGTGGCGTTACGCCGCCTCCCGCGAGCTGAGCATGCTCCCCCGGCCGGCGTCCCCCGCCGGGGCCCGGGAACTGGCGACGGCCTTCTGCGAGTGCGGGCACCCGCACGCGGAGCGGCCCGCCGGGGCCTGGGGGCAGGGGTGCGGGGCGTTCTGGCAGGTCGAGGTGCCGTGAACGCCCCACGGCGAGCGTGATGGGGTCATGAGCCCTTCGCCGACTTCAGCCGGGCGGCCGCGAAGATCTCGGCCTGTTCGTCCAGGGCCTTTCGCTCGTCGCGCGGGTTCCCGTTTCTGCGGGCCTCCTCCAGGCTTCTCGCGATGTGCTCGAACGCCTCGTCCATGTCTCCGAGCAGGCGGCTGCACCGGGCCAGGAAGGTGAGCGTACTCGCCCGTTCCGGATTCCACGCCATCAGCCTGTACATGCCGAGCGCGGCCTGGAGCAAAGTGCGGGCGGTCAGGGCGTCGCCCTGCGCGAGGTGGGCCACGCCGAGACCGCGAACAGCCTTCGCCTCGTGCAGGCCGTCGCCCACCTCGGCAGCCATCTCCCGGGCCCGCTTGAACAGCACCACGGCGTCTTCGATCCGGCCGAGATCGATGTACGCGTGCCCGACGACCATGAGGGCGTACCGTTCCCCGATCGCCGAGCCGGCGCGCCGGGCGACGGCGAGCTGCTGCAGGCCGTACTCGAGCGCCTCGGCGTAGAGATCCATTTCGATGTGGCGCGCGGCCAGGTTGCCGAGCGATCGAAGCTCGATGAACAGGTCGCCCAGCTCACGGCTCAGCTTCAACTCGGCGCGCATGTACGCGATCCCTTCCTCGTCGCGCTGGAGCTGCTGGCACGCCATGTAGAGCATGGACAGCGCGTGCGCCTCGTTGCGCCGATCGCCGAGCCGTCGCGTCACCGCCAGGGCCATACTCCCGGTCGACATCGATTCGTCCCGGTACCCGTTGGTGTAGAAGTGCCATTGCAACGCGAGGGTGAGGGCGGCCGCGAGGGCGGCGGTCACCTCGTCGGCGTCCCAGGTCTGGCCGATGAGCGCCAGCATGTTGGGCTGTTCATGGTGCAGCCAGCGCTCGGCCTCGGTCACGTCCGCGAGCGGCAGCGGAGCCTGCGGGAGGTCGGGCGTCGCCGCGTGCACGCGGTGCGGATGGACGAGCCGCGCGGCCGCGGTGGCGGTGGCGATGAACAGGCCCAGCACGCGGCGGACGGCCTCCGTCCGGCGTTCCGGGGGCTCGGTGCCGACGGCGCGTTCCTGCGCGTACAGCCTCACCAGGTCGTGCATGGTGTAACGGCCGGGGGCCGGGCTGTCGATGAGGTTGGCGTCGGCGAGCCGCTCGATCGCCTGCTCGGCCTCGCGGGCGGGCACGTCCAGCAGCGTGGCCACGGTCTCCACCCCGAGCTCGGGGACGCGGACGGTGCCCATCAGGCGGAACGCCGTGGCCGCCGCGCGGTCGATCGCCTGCGCGCTCTCGGCGAGCGCGGCGTAGCTGACCGCGATGCTGCCACGGACGCCGCCCTCACCGGTGTGCAGCTCGTCCAGGCGCCGACCCTCGTTGTGCAACCGCTCGATTAGGGTGTCGGCCGACCAGTTCGAGCGGCTCGCCAGCCGCGCGCCGGCGACGTGCAGGGCCAGCGGAAGCCGGTCGCACAGGAGGACCAGCCGCTGCACCGACTCCTCGGTGAACTCGACGCCCCCCGACCGGAACCGCCGGGTGAGCATCGTCGCGGCCTCCAGATGGGACATGCGGCCCAGGTTGACCTGCGACGCGGGCGCCAGGTAGGCGAGGCTCTCGCGCGAGGTGAGCAGCACGACCGACCCGGACGTCATCGGGACCACCGGGCCCACCTGGGCGACCGACGCGGCGTCGTCCAGGAGGATCAGCGCCCGCCTGCCGTGCAACAGGGTGCGCAGCGCCGCCGCGGCCTCGTCGACGTCCGAGGGCACCCTGCGGCCGGGCGTGCCGAACGCGCGCAGAATGCGGCCGAGCACCTCGGAGGTGTCGAGCCGCCGCACGCCCGGCATGGCGCCGCGCAGGTTCACGTACACCTGCCCGTCGGGGAACCGCCCGGCGACCATGTGGGCGACGCGCAGCGCCAGCGCCGACTTGCCCGACCCGGGAGGACCGCAGATGGCGACCACGGGGCTGGGGATCGCGTCGCCCGGAGGGTTCAGCCAGGACTCCAGCCGGCGGATCTCCTTCTGCCGGCCGACGAAGAAAGGGATGTCGGACGGCAGCTCCCTGGGGACGGTCACGACCTCTTCCTGCCCACCGGCCGGGGCGCCGGGACGGCCGTCCGCCGCGGCGCCCGCCGCCTCGGAGGTCTGCGCGGGAGGCTCGGGGAACAGGCCCGGGTCCCCGGCCAGGACGCGCCGGTGCAGCTCCTGGAGCGGGAAGCCGGGCTCGACTCCGAGCTCGTCCACGAGGCACGTCCTGAGCTGCTGGAACGTGCTCAGCGCTTCGGCCCGCCTGCCGTCGCGGGCCAGCGCGAGCATCATCTGGCCCCACGGCCGTTCCCTCAGGGGGTGGTCCTTCAACCACGGCCGTAATCGGCCGATCACCTCGGCGTGCATCCCGAGGGCCAGACGGGTTTCGATCCAGTCCTCGAAGGCGCCGACCCGTTCGTCCTCGACGTGGGTGACGGTCTCGGCGAGCCGTACGGTGACGGGAATGCCCTCGAACGCCCTGCCGTGCCACAGCTCCAGGGCCTGCTGGAACAGCGCCCCGGCCTCGCGGACGTCACCCGCCTTCACCGCCCCGCGGCCCCGCGCGACGAGATCGGCGAAGGTCAGCAGGTCGAGCTCCCCGGGCCCGACGACGATGCGGTAGCCGTCCCCGATGGTCTCGATCGGCGCGGACGCGGGATCGTCCGGGGACAGCAGCCTGCGCAGCGCCGAGACGTAGGTCTTAATGTTGCCCCGCGCGGAAGGGGGCGGCGCGTCGTCCCACAGGTGGCCGATGAGGTGGTCCGTCGTGACGACCCTGCCCGCGGCCGAGAGCAGCGCCGCGAGAACCTGACGGTGCTTCGGGCGGGGGACGGAAACCTCCTGGCCGGTGGAGCCGCGGACCCGCATGGGACCGAGAAGCCGGTATTCCACCGCAGCCTCCGCTTCGGTTAGGGGGGTCCGATCCTGACCAGGCGTCCTCCTCCTGTCAAGATCACCGGTTGCCGGGACCACATTGTGCCGCACGGGAGGTTCATTCTTCGTGAACCCGCCGTGAACCCGACTCTGGTGAACTGGTCACCAGATCGGCCAGACCGCTCCACAAGCGAGACGGCCGTTCACTCATCGTAATTCGAGCGTACTCGCCGGGTACGACAAAGCGTTCCACGTCCACGAGGAAGGAGACCGCTGAATGGGAACCGGCTCACGGCGTCGCCCGCCTCAGGTACGGCGGTCCTCGTAGAGGGAAACGCCGATTAATTCGCCCATTGCCAGCTTATGTCCGGGTTCGTGAGGCACGGGAGCTCATCGCGAACCTGGCGACGCGGGCGGCGATGGGTCACGGCCCCGCTCGGCGGATGCGGGGCGTGCGTACGGCGGCCCAAGCCTGCCCTGCTTGCGAACCTCTTGGGCCGCCGTACGCCACCACCTGCGCCACGGCGGGTGGCCGCGGCTCAGCTCGGGGCTCTCCCGTGCGCGAGGAGGGTCTTGACGGCGTTCACCGTGGCGTAGCCGCGCCATTCGAGGGCAGCCGCCGGGGACTGGGACGCGAAGTCCACGACCCACCCCCCGTCGCCCTGCTGGCCGGCGGCGAGGCGGCCGAGTTCGGCGGCGATGACGTCCGGGGCCAGGTAGCGGCGCAGCGGGCGGTCCGGCAGCGGCGAGATGTCCAGCGGGCGCAGCGCCTCGCCCTCCAGCCCGCCCTCGACCGGGAGGACGCCGTCCCGCGGGAGCCGGGCGGCGAGCCGTTCGAGATCCGCCCCGGCGCCCGGGCCGGCGTCCTGGCCCGAATCCTGGATCGCGTCGAGGAAGCCCAGGAGGTAGCGCAGCTCGTACGAACCTCCCGGCGGGCGTCCGGGGTCGGCGATCTCGCGCCGGCAGTAGCCGGTGACCCGCGCGAGCCATTCGTGGTCGCGCACCGCCGGGTCGTGCCGGGCGACACCATGGGCCGCCGCGGCGACGGCGGCGGTGATGTGCAGGGACGAGCTCTTGGGGTCCGCGCCGAGCCACCACGGGGCCGACCCCGCCGGCTCACCGATCGACAGCGCGAACGGCAGCCCACCGTCGGGCAGCGTCACCGAGCCGAGCCAGTCGCACAACGCCGTCGCCGGCTCCCCCACGGGCCGGCCGATCTCCTCCAGCACCTCGAACGCGTGCAGCGCCCCCGCGGGCTGGCTCTCGGAGGACCGCAGATCGGGCTCCAGGCCCCAGCCGTACCCGCCGTCATCGTTACGGTACGCCGCCAGCGCGGCAAGGAGCGCGCCCGCCGGCGCGCCCGGGGTGGTGATCGCCTCGAAACGGCGGCGGTCGATCATCCGCGCGTGCGTGACCATGAAGGCCGCCGCCTTGGTCAGGTCGAATTCCATATCCTCATGGTCCCGCCGCCCGACCCGCGATGCCTTGTACGAATCGGACACCTCCCCGGGCGGAGTACACCCACGCGAGGCCGCGTCCTCCCCCGCACCACGATGATCCGATAAGAAGTGCGACGACGGACCCCTGCGCCGGCAGGGGGTCCGTCCGTGTTTTGTGAATGTCACCCAACCGGTAATCTACGCTAACTAACATAACGCCCTCTGAGACTATCGCAGGCGGTAGCCCTGTCCTCAGGGGCGGTGACACCGCCGATGGACAAATGGCGGAGGCTTGTAGCCCTGTCCGGATGTGGCCATGGCTGGAAAGTGATTTCCCGCCCATGATCGGGTGTTATAGAGGCGAGCGGCGCAGCGTCGCCTCAATCATCGGTTCAAGAGGATCATATGGCCATTCCTGCTCGCGCCTACCTGATCTGTAAGAAGTCAGGGCTGGCGATCGACATCGAGGGCGAAAACCCCCAACGACGGTGCCCGCGCCGTGCAGTGGAATCCTACTGGAAACGCCAACCAGCGATTCGAACTCAGGCCCACCACCAGGACCAGCGTCAGACTCCCCGCTGATGGCGGTTACCATCTCGTCGCCGAACATTCCGGCAAGGTGCTGTCGGCCCATCCCAACTGGCCCGAAAGAGTGGTGCAGTTCGATCTCTACGCACCTGACAAATCCATGCGCTTCAACCTCAAGGAGGTCACGGAGGGGGGCTTCTACTGGATCGTCTCCCAGTATTCGGGCAAGGTGCTGGCCGTGAAGGACGCCTCCACCACTCCGGGCGCGCCGCTGGTGCAGGTGGATCTCGTGAATTATTACCCTGACGCCGACAGCCAACTGTGGCAAATCAAAGCCGTTCCCTAGCGCCAGAACGCGGCGGCGGACACGCCCTGGAACACCGCGGCGGTCTTGGCGGCGTCGAACGATCCGCGGACAGCTTCGGTCACCGCCGCTCGGGCCAGCCCGTGGCTGTGCCGCCCCACCGGTAACGACAGCTGGGCATCGGCCGGGTCGAGGTTGGGTGCGCCCGGGCTGCGCCAGGCGCACCGGGTGACGGTCATCGTCCCGAAGATCGTGGTCAGTTGCCGATGGTGCCCGCTCTCCACGCGGCGTCGCACCATCTGGTCGGCGCCGGCCAGGGCAGTGGTGCCCTGGCCGCGGGCGCACTCCACCGATTGCCGCTCGCGCTCCGCGCGCAGGTCCAGGTGGGCCTGCAACAGTTGGCGCAGCAGCTCACGCCCCTGCTCGGCGAGTACCTCCTCCAGCCGATCATGGGCCAACGCCTCGGTCGCGGGGTCGGCGAGCTGTCCGATCAGACAGTTGAAGGTGTTCTGCGCGGGCGCATGCTGAGATCACCTCACTGAGGAGTACCGGGTCCCCACCGACGAGGAGTGGCAGGAGTTCCTCGGACACTTCGAACGCCGGAAGGGACCGGGACCTGCGGCCGGGCCTTCGGCACCCCGTGCACCCATGAACACGCCTGCATCCGCTGCCCGATGCTTTGGCCCGACCCCTCCCAACGCGACCGGCTCGTCGAAATCCGCGACAACCTGCTGGCCCGCATCGCCGAAGCCGGACGAGAAGGTCGGCACGGCGAGGTCGAAGGCCTGCGGGTCAGCCTGGCCGGAGCAGAAGACAAACTCTCCCAGATCGATCGACGAACCACGACTCCTACACCCGTGGCCCTCGGCATGCCAACCACCGTTCGGGGAACCTGATCACACCCAAACCGGCCATCCAGGGCGAGAAGATCAAGTTCAGAGAATCCGTAACCTAGCCATCGGCACCTACCGGCTCGCCGGACGCGCCACATCGCCCACGCCCGCCATTGACCTGCACGACCGTGCGGATGTCTTCACCATCTACGGCATCTAGCCAACCATCACCAAACCTGACAAAAGGATCCTGGGGTGACATGGGGCGTGAAGGGGACGGTCCGGCTGTGTTCAGGTGGTGTTTCGGTCCGATTGATTGCGTGAGGGTCGCCAGATTCCTGTCCGTCCAGAGGAGACCCCATCGATGGCCACCGACCGAACCACCCCTTCACATGAGCCTGCGCCAGGCGACAGCGCCGGGCAGGTCATCGGCGTCACCCGGCGCCGCGTCCTGCAGGGCGCGGGCCTCGCCGCCGGCGCCCTGGCCCTCGGCGGGCTCGCCGGGCCGGCCAGCCGGGCATTCGCCGACAGGTCGGACGAGTATGTCCTGCCCACGGGCTTCCACGGCGACATGTCCGACCTCAAGCACGTCGTGATCCTGATGCAGGAGAACCGGTCCTTCGACCACTACTTCGGCCAGTTCCCCGGCGTCCGCGGCTTCGGCGACAAGCAGGCGCTCACCTTCCAGGACGGCACGAACGTCTTCCAGCAGAAGGACAGCACCGGGAAGATCGTCACGCCGAAGGTCGACGACGGTCCCTGGGGCAACGACCACGGGCCGTGGGGTGACGTCGACCACCGCAAGTGGGACCTGTGGGTGCGGCACAACGGCGCCAGCTGCATGAACTACCACTCCGGCGGCTACATGAGCTTCTACCACTCGATGGCCGCGCAGTACACGATCTGCGACCAGAACTTCTGCTCCGAGTTTGGGCCGACCGACCCCAACCGCAAGTACCTGTGGAGTGGTACCGCCAACACCGAGACCGGCAACACGGACGAGTCCAACTACAGCCGTCCGTGGATCACCGTGCCCGAGCAGCTCCAGGAGGTCGGTATCGACTGGCGCCTTTACTCGGACAACAGCGGCAACGGGCGGCAGGGCTACATCAGCACCTGGGTCGGCGACTACGGCGACAACGAACTGAAGTACTTCAAGGGGTTCGACCCGAAAGGGCTCAGCCCCGACGACCCGAAGCTGCAACCCGGCACCGGCCTGATCTGGCGCGGCAACTGCACGTACTACTCCGGCATGTCCTCGCCGAACAACGACTCCGAGCAGAACCTCGACGTCGTCCTGAAGGACTTCCATGACGCGTGCCAGCCGGGTGCGGAGTTCCCGCTGCCCGCAGTCTCCTGGATCGTTGCGCCGTACGGCTGGAGTGAGCACCCGTCCGCCGACACCCTGCACGGCGAGCGCTACGTCAAGCGGGTGATCGACATCCTGCAGGGCAACCCCGAGATCTGGAACCACACGCTCTTCATCCTCAACTACGACGAGAACGACGGGAAGTTCGACCACGTGCTGCCGCCGTGGCCTGAGGCGGGTACGGCGGGCGAGTACGCCGGCTCCTACCCGCTCGGCTTCGGTCCGCGCGTGCCGATGCTGCTCGTCTCGCCATGGACTCGCGGCGGCTACGTCGCCTCGGAGGTCTTCGACCACGTCTCGTCGATCATGTTCCTGGAGAAGTGGGCCGCCTACCTCGGCAAGCCGTTCACCTGCCCCAACATCACCAAGTGGCGGCGTTCGATCGCCGGCGACCTGACCAGCGCGCTCGACTTCGCGCATCCGCAGGTCGACCCGGTGACCTTCCCGAATCCGGTCGACGAGCAGCCGGTGTCGGTCCCTGCCGACCACATGAAGCCGCGGCCGCTCTCGTTCCACCCGCACGCCACGCTGTCCGAGGACCGTGTCACGGGCAAGGTCACCGCCACCATGACTCTGGCCGGCGGTCCCGACGGCAAGGCCGTGAGCTTCCAGGCCTTCCCGGACAAGTACCGGGCGTTCTCCAGTACGCCGTTCACCGTCAGTGCGAGCGCGCCGCGCGAGTACACCTGGGACAGCTCGACGACGGACGGCAGGTACGCGTTCTCTATCTACTGCAACGACGGATTCGTACGCTCGTTCGCCGGACAGCTCGTGCCCGCGGGACAGCAGGACCTCGGCATCCCGCGTGTCGACGTCGACCTGAAGATGGCCGAGAACGGCCAGGAGGGCAAGGTCAAGGTCACGCTGTACAACGACGGCACCGAGCCGGTGCGCTACGCGCTGAGCGCGCACGACTACCTCGGCGGCACCCAGGTCGTTCACCTCGATGGCGGCAAGTCCAAGGTCGTCCCCTGGCCGACGAAGGACGGGTACTACGACCTCGTCATCACCGCTGACACCGGCACTGGCTGGACCCAGCGGTACGCCGGCCGCGTCGCGACGATCGGAAAGCACTGATTCCCGATGATCCGCACGCTTCGCACCCGCGTCGCCGCCGCGATGACGGCGGTGGTCGCACTCCTCGTCGCACTTCTGGTCGCGGCGCCGGCCGCGCCGGCCGCGTCGGCGTCTACTACCGAGGCCACTCCGGCCCTGAGCACCCCGACCACGACTGTGGCCGCCGGTGCCCCGATCACCTTCAGCTACTCCGCCCCGGCCGACCGGGTCTCCCGCACCAACTGGATCGGCTTCTACAAGCCCGGTCAGAAGCCAGGTCAGGTCGGGTCGACGTACTGGGTGTACACGGCGACCAACAGCCAGACCGTGCCTGGTACGGCGATCGCCAGCGGCACCCTCCAGTTCCCAGGCGTGGCTGCTGGAACCTACGAGGTCTACTTCCTCTACAACGACGGCTACACGATTATCGGCTCGAAGATCACCATGACCGTGGTGAACGCCCCGCTCGCCACGTCACAGACGACCGCCGTGGTGGGTACGCCGGTATCCCTTTCCTACAAGGCGCCCGCCAATCAGCTGAGCACGAGCAACTGGGTCGGCTGGTACCGCGGCAAGACGACCTGCGGCGTGGAATCGACGTACTGGCAGTACACCCAGACCGGTACGCACAACTACCCGCCGGCCGGTTCGTCACCCATCGCCGGCGGCACGCTGACCTTCACCGGCATGACCGTCGGGTCGTACGCCGTCTGCCTGCTCTACAACGACGGGTACACGATCATCGGATCGCCCCTCGTCATCAACATCGTCTACCCGACCAACACGGTGAGCGTGACGTCCTCGGGCCACGGCACCGCCTCGGCATCGTCCAGCGCGGTGACGCCGGGCGACAAGGTCACGCTGACCGCGACACCTGACAGCGGCTACAAGTTCGCCGGTTGGCACGTGACCAGCCCGAGCGACCTGACGATCGCGGCCGACGGCACCTTCACCATGCCGAACGCGGCAGTGGCCGTGGAGGCCACGTTCGTCCCTGACTCGGCGACTGTCCACTTCGACGGCAACGGCGCCGACGGCGGGACCATGGCCGACCAGCCAGTCCAGTACGACGTTGCCGCGCCGCTGAGCGCCAATGGCTACACCCTGAGCGGCTCCGACTTCGCCGGCTGGGCCACCAGCCCTGTCGGGCCTGTCGTCTACGCCGATGGCGCTGACTTCACCGACCGCGTCCCGACCGATGGTGCGTCGATAACGCTGAACGCCCGCTGGCGCGCACACGGGCAGTACCTCGTATCGATCGATGACGCCGACCATGGAAGCGGTACGCCGTCGGTCCGCTCGGCCGCACCCGGTGACTCCGTCAAGCTCACGCCATCGGCCGCGACGGGCTACCACCTCAACGACTGGCAGGTGTCGACGCCGTCCGGTCTCACCATCGACGCTGCGGGCAGCTTCACCATGCCGACGGCCGAAGTCGTGGTCGTGCCGCGTTTCGAGGCCAACACGTACAAGGTCGTCTTTGACCGCAACAGCGCTGAGGCCGGTACGACGGACGCCAGTACGTTCACCTACGACACCGCGGCCGAGCTGGCGCCCAACGGTTTCGTCCGGGACAACTACCGCTTCGCCGGCTGGAGCACGACTCCGACCGGAGCGGTCGTGTACAGCGATCTGGCATCGGTGAAGAACCTGACCGCCGAGAACGGTGGAGTCGTCACTCTGTACGCCCAGTGGGTCAAGCTCTCGGTTCAGGCCGGCAATTGGCCGAGCCTGCCCAAGGGCTTCGTCGCCGATACGTTCAAGGTTCCGGCGGTGCCCACCTCTGGGGCCGTCAGCCAGCCGCTGCTGGGCTTGTGGAATGGCGCAGCGCCGACCTCGTTCACCAAGATCTCAGGTGATGCGTGGCTCGACGTGACCGCAGACGGCGCCGTCACCGGAACTGCGCCGGACCGCCGGCAGAAGAATGCCGGAGAGATCACGGTCTCGGCCACGAGCGGCGGTACGACCTCGACGATCCTGGTCGAGGTGCTGGTCGCGGCCCCCAACACGTCGCCGGACTTCAAGGCGGCAACGTGGAACGCCTGGAACGCGGGCAGCAACGTCACTGATGCGATTGGCAAGAACCTCGCTGTCATCGCCGCTCGCGGCGTCGGAGTCATCGGCTTCCAGGACGGCGGCTATGCGATGGCGCAGTCCGTCGGCGCCGCCCTGGGATGGTCCGTGCACGGAATTGGTGATTTCGGCATCGTGTCGTCGTACCCGATGACTCCCAGTACGACGACAGTCTTCCCGACCGCGTCGGCTCCGGCTGCCGCGGAGACGGTCAGCGTCGGCGGCAAGCCGGTACGGATCTGGGACGTCCACCTTGACGAGTCGAACTACGGTCCGTACGGCACCTGCTTCGACGGCGCCGACGTCGCGTCCGTAGTCGCCAAGGAGACGTCGACGACCCGGTACGCCCAGGCGCAGGCTGTCGCCAAGGCCATGGCCACCGACCTCCGGTCGGGTACGCCGCTCGTCCTGCTCGGCGACCTGGCGTCTCCGTCCGGGACCGACTGGACCACCGCCACGTCAGCGTCCCACTGCAAGGCGGGTACGGTCGATTGGCCGGTTCCCGCTGTGTTCCGCGCGGCGGGCCTGCTGGACTCCTACCGGACCGCGAACCCGGACCCGAGCGCCAAGCCCGGCATCACCTGGTCGCCGGTCATCAACACCAACGCCAACGGGAAGCCGGAGCCGCAGGACCGGATCGACTACGTCGACTACACCACCTCCGGCGGCCTGGAACTGATCTCCTCCGACACCCTCTTCGTCGGGCGCCCGTCGGCCACCAACCCGTCAGCCAACTCCTGGCCTAGCGACCACGCTGCAGTAGTAACCACTTTCCACCTCACCACCAAATCCCACTAACCACCAACCTCGAAGTGGGGGGCGTAGCCCGCGGGTACGCCCCCACTCCACCCGGGCGTGCCGATACCCGATCGACCGTCCAGCTGGGGCCAGAGGGTGGGGTTGTGGCAATCCCCTCGACTCGTAGAGGCTTCCATTTAGTGATCTTGCGCTTGGGCGATGACGTAGAGGTTGTGGACCACGGCGGCGCGGCGGAGGTCAAACAGGTTTTTGCGGGTGCCGCGGTAGCGGGCGCGGGGTCCTTGCCAGTAGGCCGATGTGGGCCAGGGCGTGCTCGACGGCGACGCGTTGGCGCAGTTGCGCACGCCCGGCCGGGGTGGCCTGACGCCCGCGGAGTTCGGCCAGGAGTGCCTCGTCGGGGTTGGATGGCGATGCTGCGCCCGGTGCTGCTTGTGGTGCACCGGATCCGCTGTCAATCCCCTCGAACCGTAGATGACTCGTTTTGCGAGCGTGACCCGGCACGCTCATCGGCCAGGACTCCATGCTCCCAAAGCACTTTTGGTGATCGGCTCACCTGGTCATTGCCCTGCGCCAAGGCCGTCGCCCGCGCCAGGGCGACCTTCCGCACCCGGCTGGCCTCGGGGGAGAAACCGGCTCGTAAACGCATGGCCACCCTCGGCGTGGTCTACGACGCCGAACCCGCACCCCGGCGGCCCCATGATGTGATCGCCGTCCCGGGCGGGCGAGGTGGGCACCGCCCGTCCCGCCCCCGGCCACGCGCGATGCGCAAGTGGCTGTGCGGCTCGATCATCAACGACCCCCACATGGTGATCGAGAAGATCCTCGACCACGCCGAAGCCCGTGACCCCACCCATGCCCGTCCCTGGGTCTGCTCGTCGACGGCTCCCGGCACCAGCTCGATCTGATCACCGTCGAGGCCGCCCGCCGCGGCATCGGCGTCCACATCGTCATCGATTTCGTCCACGTGCTGGAGAAACTGTGGGCCGCGGCATGGAACCTGCACCCACCCGCCGCCCCGGCCGCCGAGGACTGGGTCGCCGCCCAAGCCACCGCGTTACCCGCTCGGCGCCGCGACGGCATCGACGCCTGCATGCGCCATCTCATCGCCGACAGATTCGACCTCGCCGGAGCACGCTGGGGCCTGACCGGCACGTCATGGCGGTCGAGGTCCTTGAAGGCGTACGGCCGACTGACCCTCAACCGCGCTATCAGCGAGTCCAGGGCCACCGGATCGAGCATGGTGAGCCCGGTTCCTGGTACTCCCTGTTCGTCTTCGCGAGGTTGTCCACGCGAAGACAACATCACCTGGACCTCATAGCTGGACAACCGGCGGTCGCCATCACCGACCCGAATGAAGCTACCTCGCGTCATTCCCGCGCCCTTGTAAAAACACGGCCGTTGGCTCGGATCTACCTCCGGGACCTCGGCCACGATGATCTTCGAGCCCTCGAAGTCGTGGACGCGGGTCAGCGGTCGCAGGGCAGGCTCCATGTCGGTGGAACACAGGGAGGCCAGGTCCCCGGCGAGTTTCGCCGGGTCCCGCACACCCGTCGGGGCGAACCCCTTCGTCTCATCGAGGCCCAGGATGAGCACCCCACCATGGGTGTTGGCGAAGGCCGAGAGGGTCTCACGTGTGGTCTTCGGCAGTTCGGTGCGCGACGTCTTCACCTCGACATCGGCGATATCACCACCGAGCGTGCGTAGGTCCGCGACGATCTCGGCCAGTTCCCCATCCAGCATCGGTCTTCCTGCCCTGTCATTGGCGACATGCTAGCTAGCATGTCCGTACTAGCTAGCATGTCCCGCCCAGCCCCACCCCGACCAGGGAGAGGCGGAAGCTTCTACGCCCCCGAGCCGCCCGAGTTGGCGCGTGCGTGACCATGAAGGTCGCCGCCTTGGTCAGGTCGAATTCCATATCCTCATGGTCCCGCCGCCCTGCCTGCGATGGCTTGTACGAATCGGACGCCTCACCGGGCGGAGTACGTCCACGTGAGGACGCGTCCTCCCCGCAGCGCGGTGATCCGATAACGCGGGCGATGGCATTGACCTGGGAAGACCCGCGTTTTGCCCCTCAAAACCGGTTTTTACAGAAATACCTGCGATATGGCGAGATATGCGCAAACAGGATCCAGCAACGGGAAATTTGGGCCTTGAATTTCGAAAGTCATCCGGTCACCGCGGCCGCCGAGTTCGCGGTTCTCCTCGCCGAATTAGGTGGGCCGACGACTACCGATTCCGACAGGACGTGAACCGCTCAGTCTAGCAATCTGCGAGATGCGCCATACCTCCGAGCCCGCCAAGATTCCACGAACTGCGAGAGGAGGTGAACGCGTCCATGGAGATCAGCTGGGACCTGGGTCAGGTCGACGAGGAAGCCGCGGAGTTCGACGTGCTCGGCAACAAGTCTTACTGACGCGTAGGTCGTCCGCACACCCGTGACCTGGGAGCGGCCGATCGGAAGGACGTGGTGGGGTGGGTCGCCTGCGCAGGCACCCCACCTCGTCCGCACCTGGAGTGACGGTCGATGTTCGCCTAGGAGTAAGTATGACCCACCGGGGAGCGGTGCGGGCCGCCGGGCCCACGGTGCGCCCTCTGATCAATGGCGCCGTCCACGTCGCCTGGATGAGCGACGAGACAGGAATCAGCGGCGGAGCCTGCGACGACGACCCTGGCCGGGCGGCGCGGCGTGCGCTCGGCGAGTACGTCCAGCACGTGAGCCACGTGTCGGCGGCCGGTGTGCTGCCGCTGCTGGCGGATCCCGGCGCACTCCCCCGGGTCGAACCCGCCGCGTTGCTGGACGCCGGTTCTCCGCCCTGCCACTGGGTGGTCGGAACCGGCATGCGCGACGGCGCCGAGACGGCGGTGCCGGCCCAGGCGGTCTTCCTCGGCTGGGACCCGCCGCCGCCCGAGGAGCGGTGGTGCGTGCAGACGTCGGCCGGCACCGGCGCGGGCACGGACCGGCGGCGGGCACGGACGTCCGCGCTGCTGGAAGTGATCGAGCGGCACGTGCTGGCCCGCGGCTGGCGCACCGGTGACATCCAGTTCGAGGACCTGGACCACCTGCACGACTCCGTACTGCCCGCGGGACTGCTCGCCGGCCTGCGCGATCACGAGGTCGGCCTGCGCACCGTCCGCGTGGCCCGGCCGTACCCGGACATCGTGCTCGCTCTGCTCCACCGAACCGGCGGTACCGCCCTCACCTGCGGCGCCGCGGCGAGAGGCGACACCGCCGACGCCGTACGGCACGCGGTCTACGAGGCGGTGGCGGCCAGGCTCGCACTGGGCGCGCGCCCGTCGAGCAGCCTGCAGAGCCGCGACCGGGACCGAGGACACGCCGTGGCCGCGGCCGGCGCGGCGCACCTGGACTTCGTCGAAAGCCGGATCGCGGGGCGCGGCACCCTCCGACGGGCCCCGGCCGACCTGGCGGCACTGCTGGACGCGGCGGACTCCCTGTTCGGACGCCAGCCGGTCGAGGTGCGGCTGCCCTCCGCCGACGACCACGTCGTGTACCGCGTCGTGTGCCACGGCTCGGAGGTCTTCGAACCGCTCACCCCGCCTTCCCACCTGCCCTGCCCAGTGGTTTAGGAGCCCCACGTGCCTTCCTTCGCCTATCAGCGCGACGATTCCCGGTCATTCGGCGAGCTGTGGTTCCCGACGGCGGACGCGCTCGATACGGCCGAACTGGCTCGCCGCTGGACCGGGTGGCTCGACCTGCGCGATGCCGCCGACCCCGTCCCGCTGCGCTCCCGGCATGCCGTCCACCTCGCCCGGATGCTCACCGGCGAGGAGGAGGCGGTCGTGCCCAACTGGTTCAGCACGGTGTCCGTGACCAGTTCCCGCTACCAGGTCATCGTGCAGGCCAGAAGCCACCGGCACCTGTGCGACCAGCCCGCGGCGCTCCCCGAGGAGGTGCGCTCGCCGCGCTGGCAAGCCCTCGTCGAGGCACTGGAGCGCTGGGCCGACCTGCCGACGGCACGCCGGGTCGTCGTCGTCGCCCTGCTCACGCAACTCGGCTTCCACCGCCACGCCCTACGCCTGGTCGGTACCGTCGCCATCGACGCCGACCCGCTCCGCCAGCAGCTGGTCTACGAGGTGTCCCGTGCGGCCTACCAGCTCAACAGGAAGTCCCCCATCCCGTACGAGATCTTCGGCCGGCTGGCCCGCGACGCCGTCCGCCCGGCTCTGCGCACCCTCGCGGCCCTGCAACTGGTCTCCACCCGCGCCCGTGGCAGCGACCGGGAGGAGGCGGCCCGATGGCTCGCCGAGGCGGAGCGGTCCCTCGCCGGTCTCGGCGAGGAGCCGGGCTGGCTGGCGCACCTGGTGACCAGCCGCTACCACCGCGCCGCCGCGCTGCACGAGCTGTCCGGCCGCGACCGGGAGCCGGTGGTCGCGCACATGCGCGCCGCCCTGGAACACGACGACGCCCTGGCGCGGTCGGCCGAGAACCCGGTGCAGGCCCACTACCAGCGGGAGAACCGGGGGCTGGTACTGGAGGCCCACCTCAAGCTGGACACCCTGACCGGCACGGCGAGCGCGCCCGACGACGCCGTCGGGCAACTGCTCGCCCTTGACCCCGTCGATCCCGAGCCGCTCTACGCGATCGGCGCCTACCTCGCCGGGCGCGGCGACTGGGAGGCCGCGCTGGAGACGTTCCTGCGGGCCGCGGGCTCCGGCACGCTGCGCGGGGCGTCGGCGGCGAACGCGGCGGCCGTGTGCGCGGAGCGGCTGGGGCGGCCGGACGAGGCCGAGCACGCCCGCCGCCTCCTGCTGGACCTGGATCCGGCGGCACGCCTGCCGGTCCACCGGGCCGACGTCTGACCTCGGGGGTGAACATGGCGGAGACACGCAGGCTGCTCACGGTCGGCGAGCTGGACCCGCTGTCCGACCTGCCGGGGCCGAACCCCGGCGACACCGGCGACTCCGGTGCGGGCGGCCACGCGCTGGACCGCGTTCTCGGCACCATGACCGGTGAACGGTTCCTCGACCGGTACTGGGGCAGGGACTGCTACCACGACACCGGCGAGCCGGACCGCTTCCACCACCTGCTGCCCTGGGCCGAGCTCAACCGGCTGCTCGACGGCCACCGGGCCTGGCCGCTGCGGATGCAGGTGGCCAAGGCGAACAAGTCGCTGCCCCCGTCGTCCTACGTCGAGCCGATCCCGGGCCGAGGCGTCGGCAGGGAACCCGCGCTCCGCGTCAGCAGCACGAAACTGCACGCCCGGCTGCGCGAAGGCGCGACGCTGGTCTTCGGCTCGGTGGACGAGGCCGTTCCGGCGGTACGGGACCTCGCCGAAGCCCTCGAACACGACCTGCGCGCGGAGGTGTTCGTCAACCTCTACGCCTCCTGGGGTGAGGTCGGCGCCTTCGACCCGCACTGGGACGACCATGACGGGCTCATCCTGCAGGTCTATGGCCGCAAGGAATGGCAGCTGTTCGGCGTCGGCCGTCCTGTGCCGCTGCCCGGCGACGAGCCCCTCAACGAATGCCCCGCGACCCCCTTGCGGCAGTTCGAGCTGCGCGAGGGCGAGGCGTTGTACGTGCCGCGCGGCCACTGGCACGCCGTCCGGCCCGTCGGCGGCACGACCGTCCACCTCACCATCGGCTTCCGCCGTCCGGTGGTCGAGGACTTCCTGAAATGGGTGGTCGAGCGGCAGCGCCGCCTCGCGGAGGCGCGCTTCGACCTGCCGCTCACCGGTTGGGACGACGAAACGGCGGCCCGGCTGTCCGTGCTGCGGGAGGAGATCGGCGCCCTGCTCACCGAGGACGGGCTGCGCCGGTACGTCGCCGAACGGGACGGCCGCGCGCAGGCCAGGCCCCGGCACTCGCTGCCGTACGCGGCGGCCGGGCAGGGCGGCGACTGCCCGCCGGACACCGTCGTGGTGCTGGCCTCGCCCCGGCCGGTGGCCCTCCAGGAGGACGGCCGCCGGTGCGTCCTGGTGTCCGCCGGCAAGCGCTACGACTTCGACGCCGTCTGCGCCCCCCTGGTGCGGCGGCTGCTCGCCCGTACCCCGTGGCGGGTGGACGAGCTGGTCCGCGCGGTCTCCGGCGAAGGCGGGCCGTCCGCCGGCGAGGGCCGCGAGCTGGTGGCCGAGTTGCTCCGGCATGGCCTGCTGCGACTCGACCTCGCGCCCGAGCCTCTCCCCGCCGGTGCACCCGACAGAAAGGACCGATGATGGCGGACACCCTGCGCAACACGAGTCCACCCCGCCGGCCGAGCCGGTTCGGCCTGTCCGCGCTCGCGCCGGACTTCCCCATGCTGTGGGGGGCGACGACCGTGTCGCTCCTCGGCAACGGGATCTCCTCCGCGGCGCTGCCGCTGCTGGCGGCCACGCTGTCCAGCGACCCGATCGTGGTGTCGTCGGTGGTCGTCGTCGGCAGGCTGCCCTGGCTGCTGTTCGCCCTGCCCGCGGGCGTCATGGCCGACCGGTGGGACCGCAAACGGGCCATGTGGATCAGCGATCTGGTCCGCGCCGGGCTGACCGCGGGGCTCGCGGTGGCCGTGGCGACGGGGTCCGCCGGCATCGCCCTGCTGATGGTGGTGGGCTTCCTGATCGCGATCGCCGACACCGTGTTCGACAGCGCCAGCGCCGCCGTGCTGCCCAGGGTGGTGGCGAACGACCCCGAGCGGATCCAGCGGGCCAACTCGTGGCTGGTGGGATCGCGGAACACGGTGGAGTCGTTCGTCGGCCCGCCCCTCGGTGGTCTGCTGTTCACCATGTCGCGGTCGCTCTCCTTCTTCGGCGACGCGCTGTCCTTCCTGGTCAGCGCCCTCCTCCTGCGCAGGATGCGCGGCGACTACCACGTGGCCCGCAACACCCTCGGCGAGGGCGGCATGCGGCAGGCCATCGGCGAGGGCTTCTCCTGGCTGTGGCGGCAGCCGGTGCTGAGGGCGATCACCGGCATCGCCGGCCTGTTCAACGTGGCGTGCCTCGCGCAGAGCGCCATTTTCGTGCTCTTCGCCCAGCAGGTGTTCGGCCTGGGCGCCTTCGGCTTCAGCCTGCTGCTCGCCGTGGGCTCCTTCGGCGCCCTCTTCGGCGCGGCGCAGGCCGGGCGGCTCAACAGGTGGTTCGGCACGGCGATCAGCCTCCGGCTGGCGCTCGTCGTGGCGGGGGTCGCGTGCCTGGTCACCGCCGCGGCGCCGAACCCGTGGATCGCGGGGGCCGGGGAGATCCTGGCCGGGCTCGGTGCCGCGATCTGGAACGTCAACCAGATGTCCCTGCGACAGTCCGGCACACCGGACCACCTGCTCGGCAGGGTCACCGGCGTGCACCGGTTGGTCACCTACGGGGCGATGCCGTTCGGCGCGCTGCTGGGCGGCGTCCTCGCCTCGCTGTCCGGGCTGCGCATGTCGTTCGTGGTCGCCGGCGCGATCATGCTCGCGCTCGCCGTGTTCGCCAGTGTCACGATCACGCGTTCCCGGGTCGCGGAGCTGACGCCGCCCCCGGCCGACCGTCAGTCAGCATGAGAAGGAGTACACGATGGTGAGCAACAGCCTGGAGCGCCTGCTGCGGCACCCCCGGGAGAGGGTCTGGCAGACCATCTTCGACCCGGGGGCGGCCGAGCACTGGCTGGGCACGGTGGCCAGTGTCATGCCCGAACGCGAGGGGGCGGCGCTGTGCTGGGTGTACGACCCCGGCGCGCGCATGCCGACCACCTACGGCGGGCGGATCGAGGTCCTGGACCGGTTCCGCCGCCTGGAGCTGGCGATCCGCCTCATCGCCTGCGACGCCGAGATCCGGATGACGTTCGAGCTGACGGACGTACCGGCGGATTCGGGGGACACGCACACCCGCCTGAAGCTCCGGCAGGACGGCTTCCCCGCGGACGGCAACGGCAGGTTCGAGCGCGACGGCTTCCTGCACCACTGGGACCACTTCCTGGAGCTGCTCGGCGACTACCTGGACGGAACGCCGAAGAACTACCACACCATGCACAAGACCGAGCTCGGGGTGATCCCCGTCGGAGCCGTCCGCGGCGAGGGCATGCTGGTGCAGGACGTGGCCGTCGGCGCGCCCGCCGACCTGGCCGGGGTCCGTGCGGGCGACGTCATCCGCTCCTGCGGCGACTTCCTGTTCGGCAGCCTGGACGACCTGGACGCGTGGGTCGAGAGCCACCGGCCGGGGGAACGGGTGGAACTGCTGGTCGGGGACCGCCTCGTGCCGGTGGTGCTGCGGGCGAAGCAGTACACGCCCTCCTGAGTGGGAAAGGCCATGATGCCGGACGTCGTTCCGCTGCCCGACCGGTCGCCGGAGATCACCGGGCCGCTGCCCGCCCCGTTCCGGCGGGCACAGCTCGACGCCTCACGACCGGCGTTCGCGCTCACCCCCGCCGGTCCGGTGGTCAGCACCGACGCCTGGTCCGATCGCCACCTCGCGCTGCTCGCGGACGGCCGGTGGACCAGGCTCACCAGCGGGTCCCGGTGGCACTCCCGCCCGGAGTGGACCGGCGGGCGCCTGGTGGCCGAGGTGTTCCAGGACCTCGCGGCCGAGCGGGCGAGCAGCCTGCCGATACCGCTGGCCGGCGTCCACGCGGAACCGGAGCACGCCGAGCCGCGCGCGGTCCTGACCCCCGACGGGCGTGCCGTCACGCATCCGGTCGCCGGGGAGGTGCGGCTGCCGCCCGGAGCGACGGCCGAGTGCGTCGTGCCCGCGTTCCCCGGACACGACCGGATCGCCCTGCTGCTGCGCCAGGGCAGGGCTCGCCGGGTCGTGTGCGTGGACCGCGACGGCGTCTCGCACTGGGACGGCCCGGTGATCTCGGCCGGGCCTTGGCTGTCCGAGCACGAGGTCGTCGTGGTCCTGGAGGCCTGGCCGGGACGCGTCCCGTACGCCTGGCACGTACGCTCGGGTGCGCTGCGCCGCCTGGTGGAGCCCGCCCAGATCGTGGTGGACGACGTCCGGGCCGAGGGCGACCTCGTCGGCCTGAGCTGGACCTCCCCCGGGCAGCCGCGCCGGCTCGAACTGGTTGAGGCGGGACGGCTGGCCGGCGGGGAACAGGTCCGGCTGAACCCTGCCCCGCCAGGTGCCGACGGCCTGCCTTCCGCCGTCTGCACCGTCATCGAGGGGCGGCACTGCCCCCTGCCCACCCTGCTGCGCGACCCTCCGGGCCAGGCGCGTGGCACCGTGCTGCTGCTGCACGGCGGCCCGAACGGGTCGAACCTGGCGACCTGGTCGCCGTTCGCCGAGTCGCTGGCACTGGCCGGCTGGCGCGTCGTCCAGCCGAACCTGCGCGGCAGCGGGCTCGTCGATCCCGCGGTCCGCGCTCCGCTACCTGGACACTACGGGGTGGACGACGCGGACGACGCGCTGAGCGTGCTGCGCCGGACCGCGATCGGCCCGGTCGTGGTCGGCGGGATGAGCTACGGAGGCTACCTGGCGAGCCGTGTCGCCCGGATCGCGCCCGAGGTACGCGGCGTGTTCCTGCTCGGCGGTTTCCTGCGGCCCTCGGATCTCGACGGGTCCGGGCATCCGCAGGTCGAGGCCTTCCTGCGGACGGCGGCCGGTCGCTTCGCGGCACATGTCCCGTTCGCCGCCGTGCCACACTTCGTCGCGCACGGCGCACGAGACCCGCGCATCCCCGTGGAGGCGGTCCGCACCCACGTGGACGACCTGCCGTCCGGATCGGAATGGGTCGCCATCGAGGGCGAGGGCCACGGCATGCTCTCCGACCACGCGGCCCGGCGGGTCTTCCCTCTCTTCTTCTCATGGCTGGACCGTCTCGGATGAGTCCGGCGTCGACACCTACCGGGGGCGCGTGATGCTCAGGGTTTCGGTCAGCAGAGTCGAGCCCGACCAGGTGGACCGGCTGCGTGAATGGTTCGCCACGCTGTCCGGCCCTCGCCGGGACGAGATCCTCGCCACGTTCGAGGAGGAGGGCGTGCGACACGAGACCGTCCTCCTGGTGAACACCCCGGCGGGCCCGCTCATGGTGTACGCCCTGGAAGAAGAGGACTCGGCCCGGTCCCAGGCCGTCTTCCAACAGTCCGCCCATCCCGTCGACATCGAACACCGGCAAGTCCTCAAGGCCGCCTGGCACGGCCCCGCCAACTGCGAAGTCCTATTCGACCTCTCCGCCGACTAGCGCGGGATCCCGCCCGCCCGCCGTCGCCCGCGCCCTGCGTGGTACGTGCCTGCGGGTTGTTCAGAGGGGACGGGGGGCGTCGGGGCGGTAGCTGGCTTTGATGTGGACGCGTTCGCCCTGGGGGCCAAGGATGCTGAGGAATTCCACGGGGTGTTCGTCGGCGTTGCCGAACCAGTGCGGGAGGTGGGTGTCGAATTCGGCGACTTCGCCCTCGGTGAGGATGAAGTCCTTGTCACCGAGCACGACGCGCAGGCGGCCGCGCAGGACGTACAGCCAGTGGTAGCCCTCGTGTGAGCGGGGGTCGGGTTCGCGGCCGTCGGTCAGGCCGGCGGGCAGGATGTGCTTGAACGCCTGCAGCCCGCCGGGCTTGCGGGTCAGCGGGACGACGGTCATGCCGTTGCGGGTGAACGGCTGCGGATACACCCGAGGGTCGAGATCGGCCGGAGTACCGATCAACTCCTCGATCGGCATCTGATAGGCCCGGGCCAGGGGCAGCAGGAGTTCCAGGCCCGGCTTGCGCTGCCCGGACTCCAGTCGGGACAGGGTGCTGATCGGAATGCCGGTGGTCTCCGACAGGGCGGTCAGGGTGGCGCCGCGGCGACGGCGCAGCTCGCGCAGCCGGGGCCCGACCGCGGCCAGCACCGCATCGAAGTCATCACTCATGCGTCCACCCTGCCCGGGTTTTGCGCTTTCTGCAAAGAAGTTTGCCCGATTGCCGAGGTGGGGCGCACCTTGGCATCGGAGGTGGTCACGATGACCCGAAATCCCGAGGTCAACAGCGATGGCCGGTACGACGTCGCGATGGTCGGCGCAGGCCCAGCCGGCTTGAGGCAAGGCGCCGGCGTGGCAGGCGGCCGACACCACACGGACTCCCGGTCGCTCTCCTGACCGCGGCGCACGCCGCCCCCGATCGCCAGGCCGAACGGCCGGCTGGCACCCGCCGCTGTATCCCGACATCGATGACCGATCCCAGGAGGGACATTCATGAAGGAACCCACCGCAGTTGACCGGGCCACCCAGGTGGACAGCGCACGGCCGTCCGGATCCCGTCATTGGTGGATCCTCGCCGTACTGAGCCTGACGCAGCTGTTGCTGGTGCTCGACTCCACCGTGATGAACGTCGCGCTGCCCTCAGTGCAGGCGGACCTGGGCTTCAGCAGCGCGGACCGGCAGTGGGTGGTCACCGCCTACGCCCTCGTCTTCGGCGGCACGCTCCTGGCCGGAGGCCGGTTGAGCGACATGCTCGGCCGCAAGCGCATGCTGCTCCTGGCCACGACCGGGTTCACCCTCGCCTCCGTACTGGGCGGTCTGGCGAACGGCTTCGTCATGCTCGTCATCGCGCGTGCCCTGCAGGGCTTCTTCGGCGCGCTGCTGGCACCGGCGACGCTCTCGCTCATGGCCACGACCTTCATCGACTCCACGACACGCGGCAAGGCGTTCGGCGTCTTCGGTGCGGTCTCCAGCAGCGGCAGTGCCATCGGGCTGCTGCTCGGCGGGGCGCTGACCGAGTTCGTGGACTGGCGCTGGTGCCTGCTGGTCAACGTCGTGGTCGGAGCCATGGTCCTTGCGGCGGCCTCGGCCCTGGTTCCCGCACAGGCCGCCGCGTCGCCCCGCCCGCGCCTGGACCTGCCCGGCATGGTCACCTCCGTGCTCGGTGTCCTCGCCCTGGTGTACGGCTGCTCGGCGGCGGAGCGCGACGGGTGGACGAGCCCGGTGACCCTGGGCACCCTCGCCGCAGGCGTGCTGCTTCTGGGACTGTTCGTGTGGATCCAGACCCGGGTCTCCCAGCCCCTGCTGCCGATGCGGGTCGTGCGCGACCGGAACCGCGGTGGCGCCTATCTGATGGTCGCGATCGCCGGCGTCGGCATGTTCGGCGTCTTCCTCTTCCTCGCCTATCACCTGCAGCAGGTACTCGGCTTCTCCGCGCTGATGACCGGTGCGGCCTTCCTGCCCATGGTCGTGTCCATGGTGGTGATGGCGATCGTGACCGGCAGCGTCCTGCTGCCCCGCACCGGGCCGCGCGCCGTCGTCGTCGGCGGATTCCTTCTCACCGCGCTGGGGACCTCCCTGTTCACCGGGCTGACCGTGCACAGCGGATACGCCAGCGGCATCCTGCCGGGGCTGCTGATCGCGGGCGCCGGCTTCGGCCTGATCTTCGGGCCGGCGATGAACCTCGCCACCGACCGGGTCGGCCCCGCCGACGCCGGCGCCGCCTCAGCCATGGTCAACGCCGGACAGCAGGTCGGAGCCGCCATCGGCACCGCCCTGCTCAACACCATCGCGGTCAGCGCCACGTCGAGCTACCTCGCCGACCACCCCGAGACTCCCGATGCCGCCGCGCAGGCATCCGTAGACGGCAATACCGTCGCCTTCTGGGTGACCGTGGCGGTGTTCGCCCTCGGCGCTCTCGCGTGCGGCCTCCTCGTCCGGCCAGGACGACAGCTGGGAACGGAGGACGGCGACGCCACGTTGACGGCAGCGATCTGAGCGCCCCCGAACGCCGACCACGACCGAGAAACCAAGGAGAGGACCGAGCACCATGGACGCTCAGCACTGGGACGAGATATATCGCAGTCGCGACCAGATATTCAGCGGCAACCCCAACCCCGTACTCGTCACCGAGATCACCGACCTACCGCCGGGCCGGGCGCTCGACGTCGGATGCGGCGAAGGGGCCGATGCGCTCTGGCTGGCCCGGCGCGGCTGGCAGGTCACCGCGGTCGACATCTCCGAGGTCGCCCTGCACCGTGCCGCCGCCGCTGCCACCGACATCGAGGGCCGCGTGTCGTGGGCACGGGCCGACCTCACCACCACGCCGCCCCCAGCAGGCGCCTTCGACCTGGTGTCCATCCACTACTTCCCACTCAGGTGCCGGCCAGGCCATACGGCGCTGCACGGCCTTCTGGACGCTGTCGCCCCCGGCGGCACCCTGCTCTTCGCCACCCACGCCCGCGCGGATCTCACTCCGCGCGAGGACTTCGATCCCGCCGACTACTACCAGCCCGACGACATCGCCCAACTCCTCGACCCCACGTGGAACGTCCTGATCAACGAGACCCGCCCTCGTGCCGCCCCGGCCCCCGCCGGCACACACCACACCCGTGACACCGTCCTGCGAGCACAACGCCTGCCGTGAGCACCCCCTCGCCGCACGCGGCGCGTGAGCGGTCGGTGGCGTCTACGGGGCGGGGCTCGCCGTGAGGCCGGCCTGGAGGATGCGGAAGTAGGCGTCGGTCGCGGCGGGCCGTCGGTCCGCCGGGTGCTCGTTGACGGCGTGGATCAGTCCGCACAGGAGCTTCAGCAGGTTCTCGCCGGTGAGAGCGGGAGCCGGGTGAATACGTTCGAGCAGGCGGGAAGCGGCTGCGCCCAGTTCGGCCTTGGCCTGGCGCAGGGAGTCCGTCTCGTCGGTCGCGGTGATCAGGATGTCGATGAGGCCGGGCCGGGCGAGGGCGGCCGAGAGTGCCGTGTGGAGGAACTCGATGAGGGCTTGGACCGGCTCCGGGTGTTGCTCCGCCTCGGCCGCCACGCCGATGAGGCCGCGTACCGAGTCCTCCAGGATGGCCTCCAGCATCGCCCGTTGGGTCGGGAAGAGCCGGTAGACCGTCCCGACCCCTACGCCGGACCGGCGTGCGAGCTCGTTGAGGGTGAGCGTGATCTCCCCGGCGGTGATGGCGTGGTGGGCCTCGTCGAAGATCCTCTGCCTGTTCCGTACAGCGTCGGCCCGCATTTCCCTCCCTCACGATGCTAGGTGGATAGGTTATCAGGTTGGTGTGCTACGGTGAAGTTGATAGCCAATCCACTTACTCGCAGGGGAGTGATCATGACCGTCGTATTCGTGCACGGAGTGCCGGAGACACCGACCATCTGGAACGACATCCGGCAACGGATCGAGCAGCCGACCGTGGCCCTGCGGCTGCCCGGCTTCGGCAGCCCCCGCCCGGCCCACTTGCGGGACAAGGAAACGTACGCGGCCTGGCTCGCCGGCGAACTGCGTGCCATAGAGGGGCCGGTCGACGTCGTCGGCCACGACTGGGGCGCCCACCTCACGATGCGGGTCGTCTCCGCCTACGACGTGCCGGTACGCAGCTGGGTGTCCGACGTCGCCTACGGCTGGCACCCCGACTACCAGTGGCACGAGGCGGCCGCCCTCTGGCAGAAGAGCCCGGAGGGCGAGGAGTCGCTCGCCGGACTGCGCACGTCACCCACCAGCAGCGGCCCCACCTTCGGCGACTTCCTCCGTACCCGGGGTATGGGCGCCGAACTCGCGAAGGAGATCGACGAGGTCCACGACGAGGAGATGAGCGCCGCCATCCTGGCGCTCTACCGCTCGGCCTGGCCAAACTTCCACGCCGACTGGGGCAAGGACTTCGACCGTCCCGCCGCCGCCCCGGGACTGATACTGTCCCCGACCGGTGACCCCATGGCGCAGCCCGCGCAAGAACGGGACATGGCCGAACGGCTCGGGGCCCAGCTGGCGGAACTGGACGGCCTCACCCACTACTGGATGCTCCAGGACCCCGAACGGGGAGCAGACGTGCTGCGCCGCTTCTGGGCATCACTCCCCAGGGTGCGCTGAATCCGGCATCGGCCGAAAGGCGTAGCCCGCCGGCGCGAAATGAGCCCTGGGGTAGACGACCTTGGCCGGGGCGGGTCACTAGCTTCGGAGCACTCCCACTTCCAATGATCAGAAGGAGTGCGTGTGATCTCCCCGCGAGTGGTGTGCGCCGCCGCCCTGCTGGCCGTCGCGTCGCTGGCCGTACCGACTGCCGCCGAGGCCAGGACACAGCTCAAGACCCAGGTCCGGCCCCAGGCCGCCGCCCCGCCCCAGCTGACCCTTCCGGCGCCGACGGGCCCCTCCCCGCTCGGCACGGTGTCCCTGCATCTGGTCGACCGCTCAAGGAAGGACCCGTTCGCGGGCGCCGGCCACGACCGCGAGCTGATGATCAGCCTGACCTACCCGGCCAGGAAGGTCGCCGCGTACCCGGTCGCGCCCTGGCTGCCGCCCAAGGCAGCGGCCCAGTACCTGCGCCAGGAGGGCCTGCCTCCGGGAGCCGTCCTGCTGCCGCAGACCCACGGGCACGAGGGCGCCCCCGCCGACCGGCGCGAGGGCCGGTTGCCCGTCGTGCTGTACTCCCCCGGCAACGACTCCTTCCGCTCGGCCAACACCGTGGTGGTCGAGGAACTGGCCAGCCGGGGATACGTGGTGGCCACAATCGACCACACCTACGACGGCCTGGTGGAGTTCCCCGGCGGCCGGGTGGTGGGCCCCGTTCACGACGGCGCCGGGACCGGCCGGGTGATCTACGAGCAGCGCATCGCCGACACCCGCTTCGTTCTGGACCAGCTCACGGTGCTCGACCGCGGCGGCAACCCCGACGCCGACCACCGCAAGCTCCCCAAGGGGCTGCGCGGCCTGCTCGACCTGAGCCGGGTCGGCATGTTCGGCTACTCGGCCGGCGGGCCCACGGTCGCGTCCGCCATGTTCGAGGACCGGCGGATCAAGGCCGGGTTGGCCATGGACGGCCCGGCGGCGGGCCCGGTCGTCACCGCGGGGCTGGCCCGGCCGTACATGCTGATGACCGCCACCAAGGCCGTCCGCGACCAGATCCCCGACCTGGCCACGTTCTGGTCGAATCTGAAGGGCTGGAAGCTCAACATCAGGACCGAAGGGGTCGAGCACGTCTCCTACGGCGACCTGGAAGTGATCGCCCCGCAGGCGGCGGCACTGCTGAAGTGGACGCCCGCCCAGCTCGCCGAGCAGATCGGCACGCTCGCCCCCGAGCGCGGCGAGGCCGTCCAGCGGGCCTACCCGTTGGCCTTCTTCGACCGGCACCTGCGCGGCAGGGGCCACCTGCTGGACGGCCCGTCGCCGAGGTTCCCCGAGGTCACCTTCATTCCGTAGCGCCGCCCGCATGGCCGGCCGGCCGCTCCTGGTCCTTCTCGGTGTTCGCCCGGAATCCGTATGCCTCCCGGATCTCCTTGCGGACGTTGGCGGGGGACGGTCGCCGATCGCCGGGAAATCGCGCGGGCGCGCGCCATTGTGAGCGCCCCGTTACCGTAGTGCGCGTATCTCGGATCGCCCGCGATTTACTCTGGGTTGAAAAACCGCGCAGCCCCCCAACTGCACTGGAGATCCGGACGTGCGAGAAGGCCGTTGGACCACGATCACGCCTTCCCAGTACCAGCATGAGCGCGAGGCCCTGGAACACGTTCGTACGGTGTTGCCCGAGTCCGAGCCGTACCGCGCCTGGTCCAATTTCACGTTCACGGCCAATACCGGGCATGTCCGCGAGGTCGACCTGTTCGTCGCCGCGCCGAGCGGCCTGCACCTCATCGAGATCAAAAGCCTGCACGGACGGCTGAGCGCCAGCGGCGCCAACTGGGTACAGACGACCGGCCGAAACACTCGCTATTTCGACAATCCACTACACCTTGCCGATTCCAAGGCCAAACAGCTCAAATCGCTACTACAGAAGGCCGCCGACCGTGAGGCCAGGATTCCCTATATCCACGCTGCGGTCTTCCTGTCCGTGCCCTCGCTCGACGTCGACCTCCCCGATCACCAGCGGAACGGAGTCTACGGACCCGAGAACGGCCGGCTCCCGAAGATCCTGTCGGACCTGCTGATGGTCCCGCCCGCCGACGAGCGGTATCGCCTCACGGCCGAGCTCTCCCGGCGGCTCGACGGCTGGCTGCGCAAGGTCGGCATCGCCAAGAGCCGGTCGCACCTCCAGGTCGGCGCCTGGCAACTGGAGCCGCGCCCGTTCGACGTCGGGCCGACCTGGGAGGACCACCTCGCCACGCACGACCAGATCCCCGCGGAGAAGCGCCGGATCCGCATCTACCTCGTCGAGCGCAACGCCGACGAGAGCATGCGCGCGAGCATGGGACGGGCGGCGCGCCGTGAGGTGCTGGCCCTGCACGGCATCAGCCACCCCGGGATCGTCCGGGTCGACACCATGGAGCAGCACGAGGCGGGCCCCGCGCTGATCTTCCGGCACGATCCGCGCGCCATGCGCCTCAGCAACGCCTCATCGATCACTAAATGCGGCTGGAGTATTAGGCCTGTTCTGGGGTCCTCATGGATGGTCGGCCCGTCCACGCCTACGGCGAACAGAATGGGGTGCATGCTTTCCCGCGTCAGAACATGCGGCCTTATCCGCATGCTCAGAAGTGGCTGAGGATGATGGCATATCCCAGAAGTGTGTGCCATGTGATCTTTATCACTCTATCTCAAGATCGCCTCCGATGATACGAATGACCTCGGTAGCTCCAATCGCTGGTTAACGGGGTGATATGTGACCGTGTCAGAATCGTTTGCTCAATGTTCAGAGAATGGGCAGTTACGTCGCAAAAGACGGGTGCTGACCGCTGCCGCAACCATGCTGAGCGTCATTGGTTCCCTACTTACCGTCGTAGGCGGCGTTACGCCCGCGGCCGCACAGGCGCCGAATGCGAGCAAGCCGCCTGCGAACAATGACACCGTCACGATGCCGACGCCGGCAGGGGCGCGGTTGGGCGAGGCGACTGCCGCGCATCTGGCGGCCTCGGCCGAGGCCAAAGAACTCGGCAAGCCGGTCGAGGTGATCACGGAAGCCTCCGAGACATCATCGACCTGGGCGTTGCCCGACGGCGACTTCACGACCGACTTCTACACCGGGCCTATGCGGGTCAAGCAAGCCGACGGGTCGTGGAGATGGATCGACACCACGCTGATTGAGGAGAACGGCGTTCTCAAACCCCGCGTGAGCAAGGCGGACGTGCAACTGTCCCTCGGTGGTGACAAGCCTTTCGCCACACTTCGCAGCGGCAACGGGTCGTACGGCTTGCGCTGGGGATCGCCCTTACCCCGGCCGCTCATCAACGGTGCCACCGCAACCTATTCCTCGGCAGCCGGCCCGGGTGCCGATCTGGTGGTGACAGCGCTGCCCACCGGACTGGCCCACGACGTGGTCTTGCGTGAGCGGCCCAGCGGTCCGCTGGAGATCCGCCTTCCACTGGATCTTTCCGGAGCACAGCTCACCAAGTCCGACGGCACACAGGCCGTGAAGGTCCCGTCCGCGGGTGCTGAAAGGCCGCAGACGCGCAAGCCCGGCAAGGGGCAACTACTGCTGACGGACAAGGACGGCGCCCTTATCGCGTCCGCGCCACAGCCGATGATGTGGGACAACGCGACCGAGCTATCACAGAAAACGGCCAAACGTCGCGCCCAGGTCGCCACTTCGATCGAGAAGGGCAAGGGTGGGCCGGTGCTGGTCCTGCGGCCTGATCCGCAGTTCCTGGCCGACCCGGCCACAACGTATCCGGTCCGGGTTGATCCGACGATGACGATCGGGCTGACCACGGATGCGTGGGTGGCTCCCGACTTCCCTGGATCGAATTCAGGATCCAACATTCTCAATGTCGGTAACTGGGGGGACAACCTCCCCGCCCGCAGCTATGTGCAGTTCGGTATCGAATCGATCCGCGGGGTGATCCTGGAAACCGCGACGCTGAACTTCCAGGTGCAGAGCCAGTCCACCTGTAGCGACATGTTCGGCCCGCCCAACCCGCAGTTGTTCAAGACCCGGCGGGTCACCTCGGCGTGGACTACGACCGGTCTGGACTGGTCGGCTCAGCCGGCCACGACCGAAGAAGACGCCGGAATCCACACCACCTGCGGCCCGATCAACTTCCCGATCACCAACATGGTCAAAAAGTGGCTGACGGGAACGGCGAACTATGGCGTTCAGATCGTCGGCACCGACGAGTCGCTGAAGCGTTATGTGGCGATGTACTCCAACGAGATCAACGTCCCGAGCTACCGCCCCAAACTGGTCGTGAACTACAACATGCGGCCTTCGATGCCCGAAGTTACGGTCAGTGAGGCCGACTCTCTTGTGGGCGACCACGTAATCGTGCGCAATCCCCAGTCCAACGTCGGGTTCAAATCCACCAGCCAGGACGGCGGCGCCCTGGGCTATGAGGTAAATGTATACAATTCCTGCTGTCCCCAGCCAAGCATCGTCACCATCTCCGGCAAACCGTCAGGACAGGTGACCAATTACCAGTTCGGGTTGGCGAACCCCGACAGTTGGCGCTTCCAAGTCCGTGCTTGCCGCCTGGGCACATGTAGCGATTACACCCCCTGGTACCGCATCACCGCCGACGCTGGCTTCCTGCCTACCGATCTCGCTACGGGGCTGACCGATCCGGCCAGCCCAGTACTCTCCGGGGTGGTGTCCCGTCCGTCCGGAGGTATGGTCGCCGGCAGGTTCTATCTGTTCGACAGCGCCGGCAATCCGGTGGGGCCTTCTCCTATCGGAGAGGTAAGCGTCAACGGCGGTGAACGGGTCAGTGTGGCCTTGCCCGTCAATACCGTTCAAGCTGGGGCTACTTATTCGTGGCGGATGCGCTCGTGTATCGAAAACTCCTGCAGTCCCGATACTTCGCCCATCACCTTCACTGTTCCCACCACCGATCCAGACCAGCCTCCCCAGCGAGTGACGATTGGACGGGACAAGCTCACCATCAAGGCGGGGAAGAGCGCTGCGGACGCCTGTGCAGGAAGTCCCTGCGCCTTGGAAACCAGTCCCCAGATCCAAGTGGGCGGTGACGCTGGAGAAAAGCGTCTGTCGCTGGTCAAGGCAGACGTCGGTTCCATCCCGTCCGGAGCGAGGATCAGCTCAGCGATTCTCGATCTCGGTTCCCCAGCCTGCCAGGGCACATCATGCAGTCAAGTGAGCACAGTGGAGGCGTGGCACCTGGAGCAAGACCTCCCTAGCAGTGCCACGGGGGCAGACGTGAATGCTGCACTAGGTTCGGAGTCGGCGGCGGTCGCCCAGTCGGACATGGCCCAACTCGACATCACAGGACTGGTACAGGAATGGCTCAAGGGCGGTTCGGCCAACCGAGGTGTCGTCCTCCAGGTCGCTGCTCCGTCTCCGGTGATGACCTTCGGCGAATCACAGTCCGCATCGGCTCCGGTGCTGACGGTCGAATTCACTCCGCCCGCTCCGCCAGGGAAGGTCTCGACCCTCGCGGCGCGTGCCGGTGACGCGGGACTCCTCATAAGTTGGCAGGACCCAGATGACTACGGAGCCGATGTCGAGAACCTTGACTACGACGTGCAGGTTCTCGACGCCGGCAACAATGTGGTGCAGAGCCACAGCCTGAAGGAAGCCATGAAGGTCATCACCGGCCTGGCGAACGGTGCCACCTACACAGTCAAGGTCCGCGCACGAACCGGGTATGGGACAGGCCCCTGGGAAGCGGCAGGGCCAGTCACGCCACAGGCGGTTGCGGGTGGCATGCAAAAGTACATCGACGCCGCATCTGCATTCTTCAAAGCCAAGGGTGATGTGGCGGAGGGGCGCCGAGCCGACGTCGGAGAAGCTGCGGCGTCCACCACACAGCGTTCAGTAATCGAAAGAATTCTCTGGACACATTCGGTGCAGCTGGCTGTCGCCCGAGAGGAAGATCCGCTTACTCGTGTTGAGACGACAACAGGCATCGTCTTCAACCAGATGCTCGCGTCGCAGCTCCCAGATGGGTCGGTCGTCCTCTGGACTGACGTGAGCCGAAAGATTACGACTGTGGGCTCCACGTCCGAGGAAACACAGCCGATCGGCACCCTACAGTTCGGCTTCTCTCAAGGCGGAACGGCACTTCACGATATTCAGGCAGGCAAGTCCATTCTGCGACCTCGTTATAGCATCCCCATTCAACAAAGCAGTGTCGACGCCGGGGCAGCTGCGGCGCTGCCTCGTCCCACCCCTAATCGCTGGGGATGCGAGGGAATGGTCGACCGTCCGCACCGGTCCAGCACGAACCCGTCGGTGGTCAACGTGCATGCTGACGCCAGGTGCACCAAGGCAGGTATTTCTCGGGCATCGGTCCGGGCCACCCTCTACCGGCACCGGTGGTGGGGCTGGGAGCAAATCGGCACGCGCGGCTATGCGAGCAAAGTTGGGCTGAAGCGCAACGAGCGGCTGCGCGCGGTGGCGAACTGGCCTCCGAAACGTGAATGCTACAATTACAAGGGTGTCGGCGAGTTCACGTTCTACGCCAATAACGCCACAGGATACTCCTCGGGCGAGAACTACAACACCGAGTATTTCTCGGGAAATCCTCCCTGCGGCCTTCGACTGCCCTGAGGAGGACGAGAGCAGGTTTTCCTGTTTTCTCCACCTCGTCGGCCAAGCCGAACCGTCCGTGACTGTGCTTGTTCTTGACGAGGGTCAGGTCATGCGGGCGGAGGGGGAAGCTTTGGCGGCGGTAGTGCTTGTGCCCGCCGGCAGTGGCTGGTGGGCACAAGCTCCCGGAGTCAGACGGGAGATCGTACGGCGTACTCGACATGTCCCGACGTTCGGTCTCGGACACGCGCAGCACGACGTGTCCGAGATCCGATTCGGCAGCAAGGAACGAGACTGCCTGTACAGCCTGGCCAGTAGTTCGCCGCTGGTGGACATCGAAAGTGCCCCCAAACGCGTTTTCCTCTCTACGACCGCGGTTCCCATCACGGCGTACCTGACGGAGGCCGGTCTTCCGGAGAGTGCGGGACCCGCGGAGGAACGTTTTCCAGGTATCGCCCGGCTGCTGTCGATCGTCGCCGACTATTGTCGGGGGCCGAATATGGCCGAGTCTCCCGATGAAGAGGACCTTCTGGACTGCTTTGACCGATTCACGGTGGGAGGTCTCAACTGGGATATCGATGATCCCTGGTGGGAACGCTGACACCCAGCTCTTTCACGATCTTGGGCGGTGATCGTGGTTGACCGTGCCAGGGCGGGTGGATTGGCGTCTTCGTCGAGTTCGGCGCGCGGCGGGAGCCCCCGCCATGGGCGTGGCGGGGGCTCGGCGAGGGCTGTTCATCGGTTGTCGAGGGTGGGATCTTCTACGCGCCCGGCGACAACATCGCGCTGACCTCCTCACAGCTGGTCGGCCCGCAGAAGACGGTCGTGCGCAACGTGGGTGTCGCCGACGACAGCGACGACGTGATCTTCACGCCGGACGCCGTCTGGCCGAGCGATCACAAGGCCGTCCTCAGCACCTTCCGCATCTGCACCGACGGCTGCACGGCGCCGAACATGAGCCCCGAGAAGATCGCGGTCTCCGGTAAGCGCGTCGCGGGCGGCCAGGTCGAGATCCACGGATCCGGCTTCATGCCCAATGACAAGGTGTCCTTCCAGCTGGACACCACGCCGGTCCCGCTCGGCACCGCCACCGCCGACGCGAAGGGCAAGGTCAGCCTCGTCGTGACGATCCCCGCCTCGACGCTTCCCGACACCCACACGGTGGTCGCGACGGTGCACGGCAAGGCCGTCGCCAGCAAGGCCTTCCGCGTCGTGCGGTGATCTCCGCGTAACCTCCTCGCGCCGTCGCGCAGCGGCCGCCGGTCTCGGCTGCGCGGCGGCGCGATCGTCATTCCCCGAGAAGCGCCGGTTGCCAGCGATACAGATCGGGTGGGCGACGGGGTCGTCGAGGATCCGCTCCAGGAGGATCTCGTGTCGCAAGGAGTCGCCGAGATCATAGGTGTACCCGATCTTAGAACCGGGCTTGGGCAGTGCCCGGTTGATCCGGCAGGAGAGCTCGTCGCCGCATTCCTCCATAGGTACGAAGTTCCAACGAGCACAAGAAACTCGGGCTTTTCACGTATGCCGAGGTGCCGGGGCTTCACATGCCAGAGCACTACAAGCAGTCGATCAAGAACTGGCGCGAACTGCCGGCGGAGCGGGGCCGCCCCGTGCCGCTGGGGTGCTCCGGATCGGGGCGAGATCCGTCCCCCTCGGCGTAGCGGGATCGTTAGCGGCGGGACTCTGGCCGTTGTCGCAAGGCGAGATGGATGGCGCCTTCGACGGTCTCGTCGACCGCCGCCTTCACTGTGGGCTCCGATGCACGCGGCGCAACCTCAACCATCGAGGAATAGTCAAGACCTGTGGATCGGCTCCTCAGCCTGTAGCGTCTGCTTGCGTGATGTCTGGGCAGAGCCCGGAGCCGGCGCTACCCCGCGATGGAAGGAACCTGGGGCTGCGTTCGCGCCGCTGTCCGACTCGCCCTGAGGATGGAAAGGGGGTGAGCCGTATGACCGGAACCCTCCTAAAAGCTGGCGACGAGGTCGACGTTCTCGTCAAGTCCGCCAAGCCGTTCGGGCTCTTCGTTGAGTCAGATTCTGGTGTGCACGGGCTCGTCCGCGGTGGTAGTGCCGCGGTCGGCGCGACGGTGCGCGTGCGCGTGATCGAGTTCGACGCAGCCGAGTCGCGATTCAGCGCGATGCTCGTCGACTAACGAGTTGGCCCGGCCGGCGTGAGTCGGCCGGGCCATACTTGATTGTCTTCCCCTCGCCTGTAGGCCCGGGGTGGAACCGGGCCCATTGGGCTTTCCCTCTGGGCTCCATACCCCGCAGTTACCCGCGACGCATGCCAGAGTGGGGACGGGCTCCAGGCACTAGCTCGGAGCCGAGGAACCCCTGATCAGGGGGCCTCCATACGCCTCGGCTGCGACATCGTGTCGCAATCGAACTCGCCTTTCTTGGCGCCGTCGATGAACGCGTCCCAGACACTCGCACTCACCACGAAGGGCGCCTTCTCCGGAGCCTCGGTGTCCCGCAACCCCACCCGCCCCTCGGACAACGGAGCCACCTCCAGGCAGTCGCCTCCGTTGGATGCGCTTCTTGTGGCTTTGCGCCAGGCGGCGCTTCTAAGTTCTTCGCTCAACTCCATGCCCTCACAGCCTCTCTGATTCGGTCGATGGATGCGTGCTGTGGATGTGCTTCCAGTCGGATGGCGTCGTACCTGCTATGGATGGCATCGACGTCTTCGGAATGGCTTGTAACGTATCCATGGGTCGCGGACTCGATATACACCGTATCCGTGCGCCCGTGGAGCTGGGCGATCACAAAGCCCCCAGATATCCCGGGAGTTCCCCCAAGCAACAGGGGAACTACTTGGATGCTGATACGCGGAGACTCCACAGCCTCCAAAAGACTTTGCAGTTGTCCACGTATCACGTCCTTGCCGCCGATCGGCCGCAGCAGCACACACTCGTCGATAACGATCTGGAGTACAGGCGGCTCTGCGCGCTTCAAGATCGCCTGTCGCTCCATGCGCGCTTCCAGCTTCTTCTCCACCTGCTCCTCGGTAATGCATGGTTCACCACGGATGACCGCCCGAGCATATTCCTCGGTCTGCAGAAGACCCGGAACAACCAAAGGCTGCCAGGTGCGTAATCTGTGCGCTTGCTGCTCGACATCCAGCCAACCGTGAAACCATGGAGGGCTTGCTTCCCGAGTTAGTAGCGGCCAAAGCCGGACGAGTTCGCCGCTCAATTCTAGGGCGCCGTCACAGCGCTCCACAAAATCACGACTCGGGAAGCGCTGAGCTCGTTCGACAAAGCCGATCAAGCTGGCGCTGAAGTTGATTTTGTCCGCTAGATCCTCTTGTGAGACGCCTGCCCGCTGCCGGTATTTACGCAGCTCAGCACCAAAGAAGGCCAACGGACTGGCAGACGGGTGGAGTTCGGCAGGTGCAGGCATCGATCCTCCGTCTAATGGTGATCATACAGCGATCGCACAGCGATAGGACAGGACCTAGTACGAAATCTGTCCTTCTACTGTGCCGCCCTTTCGCTGCACAACGTAGCCGGTCGGGAGCACCCTGTGTAGAGCTTCCGAACTAATCGAAAGCCGCTAATGAGGCCACCTCGCAGCGTTGCGAAGTCCCCTCTCGCGCAGCCAGGCCGAAACACCGACTATGTCCGGACAAGGAGGACAGAAATGACCTTCAGCGCCAGCACGAATCCCGTTCTGCGAGGGCTGCGAAACTATCCATTGGTTACAAACTTGTCGCTTTCCAGCAAGCTCCCGAACAAGCACATAACTCGGGCCCGTAGCTGGTCCCCCGCCGTACAGCGGCGCCGACTTCTCCGCCCCGCGACCCGCCGTACCGGCGCCGATCAAGCAACGTCCGGCGGCTCGCGGAGGCCCCTCCACGAGCTGGATCACGGCCGACAAACCACCGCACCCGCTCCACGAGCCGAAGCCAACAGACAAGCCCACCCGGATTCACGAACCCGATCGGGATACCTGAACCGGTCCCGCCGCTGAAGCGGAGCGGCGACCGAACCCCGTACATGAAGCGGGGCTCGCCATGGCACAGCACGCCAGGACAAGCCCCTAGACCGGACGCAGGAGGTCCGATCCGATGCACAACCCTAGTAGAGGACGCCTCCCCGGCAGGGGAATCCGTGTCATTCGCGTCCGCTGGCAGGCCGACGAGCCGCCGATGCCGCTCGGCTGCCGCTGGTGCGGCCACCTGCCGTACGCCCACGAGGCCGCCAGCCTGCCCCACCGTCCCCACCATGAGTGGGAGCAACCGACCCCGGCTCAGGTCCAGGCGCGGATGGCCGCGCGGCAGCGGCTAGGGCTCGGTGACCGCCTGCCCGTGACGAGGCCGCTCCGCCCGCTCCCAGTCCCGGAGGCCTTCCCTTCCCGGACGAGGCGCCTCGCACCTGCCCTTTCCGCCACCCCGAAACCAACCACGACCGCCCGCACGCCCGCACAAACCCCACGACGCACAGCGACCGCCTCACCACACGGTCTCACTCCAGAACGCATGACACCCATCCGCACACCCGCGCACACCACTGAGCCGTTCACCCCCCACCCACCCGCGCACGCCCCGGAGCCGACGACCGCCGCCAGGCCGTCCGCGTTCGAGCAGGCCTCGCCGCCGAAAGACGAACCGGTCCGCGCTCTGATGCCGACACAGCCGACACCCTCCGTCCCCGCCGAGGGGTGCGAACCCTCCCCGGTCGTGTACCTCGGACGTCACCGGCGTGAGCGGCCTCCAGCGGTGAGCGAGCCTCGCCGGAGCGGCCGACCGCCCGGGGAAGTCGTCCGCTCCGAAGAGCGCATGGCGGGCCCGAACGGAGCCGCCGCATGAGCACTCGGGATGACCAACCGCGACCTGGGGGACGGCACCGGAAGGGAGCACCCGCGACGCGGGTCGAACCTGGCCGCTGGGACCTGGTCGACCAGGCCGCCGCCCGGCAGATCGACATGATCGAGCCCACGTGGGCCGTCTGGTACGGCGTGGGCACACGGCACTTCTACGCCGTCGCCACCTGGCCTACGCCCGAACCACTGCTCGTCCACGCCGGCACCACCGACGAACTGCGCGGCCTGATGCGCGCTGCCGAGCGGACACTTCTGTACCACCCCCGCACCGGCCGCGCCCTCCAACCGGCCGCCCATCGGCCCGATCCGTCACATAACCCCACTCCACCCGACCGGGCCTCCTTGGGCCCCGCGACTCACGGAGCACTGATGCCAGAGACACAGGACGGCGTTCTGCGTACCGTCTGCTGGGACCTGCCCGACGACCTGTCGATGATCGGCAAGGCGCGCGGCATGGTGAAGGAAGTCCTCACCGCCTGGGCGCTCCCCGACCTCGCCGACGACGTGGTCCTCGCCGTGGGGGAGCTGCTGGCGAACGCCCTTACCTACGGCCGTCCCCCGGTCCGGCTGTCCCTGTGGCTTGGTACCGCCGACCTGTGCGTCCGCGTCACCGACCACGGCCCCGAGCGGCCCCGACACCTGAACCTCGACATCGAGGCCGTCCACGGCCGGGGCCTGGCCATCGTCGAAGCCCTCGCCCACGACACCGGCGTCACCCCACTCCCCGACAGCCCAGGCAAGACCGTCTGGGCCCGCTGGCACCTCCCCCCAAGAGCCGCGGAAGTCCCCCACAGCACCACCCGGAGTTCGGGCGATCTTCATGGACAGCCTGAGGAGCCCGACGGAGTAACCACAAGGCGCTCGGTGCCATTCACCAATGGATCTACGTCGTGACCCCTCACCTCTCCGCGTCGGAGCCGGGCACGACCTTCACCGGCCGGGACTCGACGGTTCTCGACGTCCCGTCGGCCCACGTGCCGGTCACCTGGACGGTCACCGTGTCGGCGAGGTGCTTTCCGATGAGGTGGAACCGCGACCCGGTCGCGCCCGCCACCGGCTCGCCGTTCACGAGCCACTGGTAGCTGAACTCCGCACGCGGGGTCCACTTGCCCGGGTCGGCCGTCACGAACCCGCCGACCTTCGGCGAGCCCTCGATGACCGGCGTGCCCGGCGCCTGCAGCAGATAGTGATAGAAGGTGACGTTGCTGGGACCGTTCGGATCCGGCTCCTCCCGGTTGATGATGTTGAGGGTCAGACCGTCCGGTGTCTCCAGGAACGACAGGCCTTCGACCTCTTGATCGTAGGGAACCATGAGATTGAAGAGCACCTGGACCTCGCCGGTCGTCAGGTTGGCGCGGGAAATGTTCTTCCCCGCGTCGTCCGAGGCGAAGTACATCCAGCCGTCATGGATCTTGCCGCCCTGGGCCTGGTCGATCGTCTGCGATAGCGGGATGTATCTGTTGAACGACCAGTCGCGCAGGTTGTAGACGGCGATTTCCGTCGCGTTGTCATAGGCCATGCCGTAGGCGAGGCCCTTGCCCGCGTCGACGGCCACCCAGCTTGCGATGTCCTGCACGCCGTGCGGCGTGTGCAGGGCAGCGGCCTGGCCGGTGAAGCTCAGATCGGCGGCGTTGTAGACGGCGAACACCGGCGTCTCGTATCGGCCGCGGGTAATGGGATCGCGCGTGCTGCTATCGAGCGAGATGTAGAGCTTGCCGTTGGCGTAGTCGATGTCGCCGATGTGGTTCAGGCCTTTGTAGGCGAGCGGCGAGGGGTTGGCCAATTGGGCCGGAATGGCCGGCGAGCTCTTGAAGATGGTGTTGTACCGCAGGTCCGTGATCTCCAGCCCGTTGGTGCTGGAGAAGTACCAGTGAGTGCCGTCAGTGGTGACGCCCTGGTCGCGCGAGCTCTCGGCCTCCCCGGTGAACACGTCCTTGCCGATGAACTTCCACGTCTCGACCGCCTGCGCGGGTGCCGCCGCCGCAGATGCCGCCACCGCGGGTGCCGCCGCCGCGACCGCGCCGACCAGGGCGAGTCCGGCGATGAAATTCCTTCTAGTGAAACTTCTCAAGATGACTCCATGTGATCCACCGGCGGACGGCGCCATGTCCGCCGTGTCCGCCATGTCCGCCCAAGTTCTATAAGGGCGAGTTTGCGCCGTCGCAGCGGCAGTATGACCGCGCAGTTAAGCGGATCTTCACGTTTGGCCGGGGTCGTGTTGTTGCGTGGTTACGGTTTGTGATCTCCGTTTGCCAACTGCGTGTGGTGGTCGCCGGGTGGTTCGGGTGGTGGCGCAGCGGGATCGGCGGCGCTGGTCGACCGGGTTGCGGAAGCTGGTGGTAGTGCCGCGGTCGGCGCGACGGTGCGCGTGCGCGTGATCGAGTTCGACGCAGCCGAGTCGCGATTCAGCGCGATGCTCGTCGACTAACGAGTTGGCCCGGCCGGCGTGAGTCGGCCGGGCCATACTTGATTGTCTTCCCCTCGCCTGTAGGCCCGGAGTGGAACCGGGCCCCTTGGGCTTTCCCTCTGGGCTCCATACCCCGCAGTTACCCGCGACGCATGCCAGAGTGGGGACGGGCTCCAGGCACTAGCTCGGAGCCGAGGAACCCCTGATCAAGGGGCCTCCATACGCCTCGGCTCACTCACCCCCTGCGACATCGTGTCGCAATCGAACTCGCCCTTCTTGGCGCCGTCGATGAACGCGTCCCAGACACTCGCACTCACCACAAAGGGCGCCTTCTCCGGAGCCTCGGTGTCCCGCAGCCCCACCCGCCCCTCGGACAGCGGAGCCACTTCAAGGCAGTCACCCTGATTCGGCCCACTCTTGGTGGCCTTGCGCCAGGCCGCGTTCTCCAGCTCGTCACTCAGGTCCATCGTTTCTCCGCCTCCCTGATCAACTCGATCGAACCAGGCTGAGGCTGGGCCTCAGCCCGTACCGTGTCGTAGCTGCCCTGGACCACCTTGACGTCTTCCGGACGATTTGACACCTGCCCGTGAGTCGCGGATTCGATGTACACGGCATCCGGACTATCCGACGTCTGCGCGATGGCAAATCCGCCCAGCAGGCCGGTGGTGACCCCAAGAGCCGTGGGCACTACTTGAATCCAGGTGGCGGCTCGCCGGCGACCACAATGCCGACGAGCGCACTTCCCAGCGACACAGATGACCCCCGCACGTCGCCGGCTCACAGCTTGCGAAACTTGTCAGCGGCGGTGAAGGCAGACTTTCTTCTCATCGTGTGCAGGAACCGGAAGGCGACTGCGGCCGCTCCAGCTGTGGCGCTCGCCAAGAGAACGCGTCTGCGTCCAGACCGGCGACCGACCGCGTTCATGGGTCCCACAGGCAACGATCCCTCTGCGTACGAAGGCTCCGCGCGCCGATATTCCTCGTCCAGGATTTCGTGAAAGCGGCGCTCCGCGCGATTACCAGAAGTGGTGAGACGGGCCTCCCGCGCCGCCTGCCAATATAATCGTCCAGGGCGCCCTTGGAACATCTCGTTGGCGATGAGGCGCAAGCGCGGCTCGCGAAGTGTCTTCAACTCGAACGACATCGCCCACTCAGCGATGATCATGTTTGTGTACAGCTGCTGCTTCCGCGTCCGGAGGTCGGCGGGCGGGGGTACCGGACCCCAGCATTCGTCAAGGTCGGGATCTTCCATAGCCATCTTCAGAAGGTCACCGATCGCCTGCCGACGTGCTTCTTCGCGGCCGAGCTTGGTTTCCCTTGCCTGAAAGGTCAGGGCCGCCACCACCCCGATCAGGGCAAGCACAGAGAGAATCGCCGAAGCAGCACCGTACGTCTGACCGATAAAACTCAGCCGCTCCCACCTGGCGGTGCTTCCCTGGAAGAGGCCGAGCGCGATCGGTGAAACTCCGATCAACCCAACGGCGGCGAGCACGAAGAGGAGCAGTACAAGGGCCAAGAGCAACCGGTTGGCCCTGCCTGCCTCTTTCACGGCTGTTTCATGAGGGAGGGCGCCTCATCGTTGCCGAATCGAAGGCGATAATGATGCGATCTCCCGCTGGAAGTAGTCAAGGAAGGGTTCGGCCTCGGACCAGAGCCCCGCGATCTCCGTGGTCGCTTCTCGCATCACGTGGTCGTCGTTGATACGCCTCGCGCCGATCGCCTTCCACCGGTTGTCGTAGGTGACGTGGTACAGCGCGTGCTCGTCCACGACGATCTCGGGCAGCGGCCTTTCACGCTCCCACTGGGCGATCTTCTCGGCGTCGAGCACACGGATGGCCGTACCTTCCTCAGCCAGGATCTTGAACCAGTGGCACTCCCACCGGACATACGGCGATATCGGCCGCTCGATTATCCGCAGCCGCCGAAGCTCGCTGCCCTGGTCCGCGTAGCGCTTCGCCTCGGCCTGAGCAGCCGCTCGATCACTTTCGAACGCCGCGATCACACGGTCCCACTCACCAGCCAGAAACGCCTGCCAGCTTGGATCGTCATCCGGCTCCTGGAAGTACTGGGAGCGTTCGAGCTTCCAGATTGGCCTAGTGAGCTGTTCCGACTCCTGCAGACGGCGAGCATGGTAGGCCGCCCGATCGAGTACCTCGCCCGGAATATCCGAAATCCGATCAAGCATCAGGAATATCGCCCTTTGCAGCGCGCAGCATATTCCCTGGGATCACAACCAAACGCTCATCCACCCCCAAGCTCATGCCCGCCGGAAGCCGGTCACCGAACATCGAGGTCACATCGCGTCCCACGATCGCGATGTCGCCATTGTCCAGTTCCCAAATGTCCGGACAGTCGTTCGTGGTACGGCTGTTGCCCAGCTCGGCCGCCGTCTTCCCCAGCCGCCGCTTGAATCTCGCCTCCGGATTGACTTCCCATGGTCGAGCCATTCTCACTCCCGGCGTCCATTGGGTTGAGCTGGCAATTCTCTCATACGACCACGTCACGAAAAAGACCCAGAACAGTAACGAAGGCCACCTGGCCTCGGCTACTCCGACTGAGGATCCAAATGGATCCGCAAGCGGCTTGTGTAAGCATCACCGCCGTCGCGCCCGCCCACCGCATTCGGCGTGCCCGGCGTTCCCGGCGTGAGGTCGTCGCCCGTGAACACGTCGATCGCTCGGAAGTCGAAGCCGTCCTGCTGGACTCGCTCCCACGTGAATCGGACGCGCTGCCCCGGTGTGAGGGATCTGTACCTCTCGATCCTGACGATCATGGAGTAGTGCGCGAAGACGTCGCCGGGAACTTCGGTGGACCAGAGGAAACCCCAACCTTCGTCGTCACTCCACTCCACCACCGTTCCGGCGGCCACCTCGCAGGGCTCGACGCCCATCAGAGATCCCCTCACCCGGGTATGGATGGAATCCGCAGGCCGACTGCCGCAAGACGGTCAACCCGGCAGCGACTGTCAATTCGATCCGGATCGGCCCCGGAGGCTTTCGACCAGCCGCCAGACACCCGTCGAAGGATTCTTCAACGGCTGCTCCCCATCGGGGTCGAGCTTGCGTGCTCTCTGGCATGCGGCCTCGGTTCCGTCCGAGAAGTCGGCGAATCTCGTGTTGGACTCGCTCCAGGATGGCAGGACTTCTCGCAGCTTCCTCTTGGCGTCCTCCGTCGACTGGAAGGGCCTGGCGCAGTCGGCGTGGTGGAGGATCAGCCACAACTCGAAGCAGGGCGTCGACAGTCCCAGGTCGACCGGCCCGCGTTTTGCTTCGCGCATGAGTGTCGTCACCAGGCGAGCGGAGCCGGCGGCACACGTGAAGCACCCGAAAGACCGCGCCAAGCAGCTTGGATCGACGGCGGAACCTAGTTAGCGGCGGCGTGCCGCCGCGGTCGGCGAGTTCGTTCGGCATGGGCGAAAGCGCTGGTGGGTGGACAGCCCGGGTCGCCGCCGACCGGGGGCCCGCGCCCACGCCGCCAGCCCGGTTGGCGTGCGGCAGAGGGCCGGGTACGGCTGAGCGTCCGCCGCCCGCAAAAGTGCTGTCAGCCGACCAAGGTGGCCGGAGCGGTCCAGTGATTCGGCTACCGGGCCGCGAGCATGAAAACGGACCGATATGGGAGCGCGTACCAGCGGGTTGGCGAACCAGTCGTAGACAAACCGCTCATTCGATGCTAACGACCGCCCCGCGAGTCATCGAGATCAGCGAACTACGAAAGCAGGGCTCAATACAGATAATGCACTTTGACCGCATATCGGGCGTCCGATTTGCCCGTCCGATCACCTCGCCGACCGCAGTTCCGTATTTTCTCTTGCCGAAGCTTTGAACTCCATGTATGTGTCATGTTGCACGACATCTCCCCGCGTCGATAGGACATGACGAATGACCGCGAATGAGGACTTTTTCCGCGAAAAGCGCGCTGCGGCGGTGTTTAAGCACGGCATCCTGAGGCGCTACCCGGTGATCTTCGCCTCAAAGGCCGGTTCCCGGGTTGAAGATCGCCGAGTTGTGTTCGTAGATGGCTACGCAGGTCGGGGACGCTACGAGGACGGTTCACCCGGTTCCCCCCTCCTTCTCGTGCAGGCCGCCGAGTTCGTCACCAAGTTCCGTAATGTCACCGGCATTTTCGTGGAGAAGAACCCTCAGCACTACGCTCGCCTGGAGCGGTTGCTTGCCGAAGAGGCACGCGGGCTGAATTTCGAGACCCTGCAAGGTGATCTCGGAGAGCGGTTGCCGGAGGTCCTGTCCAAGGCGCGGGACGCGGCACTCTTCGTGTTCCTCGATCCTTTTGGCACAGCGCTCGCCCACGAGGAACTCATCAGGATCCTGCACAGGAAGGGGCCACCGACGGAAGTGCTCCTTCATTTCAGCGTGAGCGCGGTGGCCCGCCTGGGGTCCGCCGTCAAGCAGATGCACGCTCATGTAAGCCTGCCGCCGGAGGACGAGAAAAAGATCGACCGGCTGAATCGCTTCCTCGGCGGCGACTGGTGGCAGACCTACTTCGCACAGGTGGACGGGGCCGAGGATCTCGGTACGGCGACGTCTGCGGCCCTCGCTGTCTGCGACCAGTATCGCAAGATCATTAAAGACGAGACCGCTTACGACTCGGTGAGCATGCCTGTGCGGCCGCATCCGGACAACCAGCCGAGATACGTCCTCGTGCTGTTCACCGGTCACGTGGAGGGGAAATGGTATTTCGCCGATGCCTTGGGCAAGGCGGGAATGGACTGGCATGAGGCGTGGCGCAACGACGTCGTGACCAGGCGGCGCCGCAAGCAGGAAGCCCTCGGCCAGGGGGCTCTGTTCGAGATGGAGACCGAGCCCCCGGTCTTCGACCGCGATAGGTACAGAAAGACCGAAGAACCGAAGTGGATCGCGGCCATCGAAGAGAACCTTCGGGAACTGCTGGCGGCCTATGGAACGTTCCGCATGGCCGATCACGTGGCAGAAGTGTACGGAACCACTCTGGGATCAGCGTGGATACCACATGTGCGGAAGGCGGCGCAGAACCTTCACGAGACAGGGCTGATCGGTGATATCGGGAAAGACAAGCGACTTCACCTGGACGCGATAGTGCCGATCACGCCGTCATAGGACGGTATGAGGGAGGGGCGCCCGGTCCACGCGATGGCATCTGGTCCCATGTGCGTCCATCCAGTATCCGACCACCGGCCTTAGGGGTTCTGCCTCCCCATTGCTTGAAGAAGAAGGCGACTTCGTCACGAAGACACTGATCACGCAACTGGCGCACCCAGTCAGGATCGACCGGTCGAGCGCCAGAACCGCTCTCGCCACCGGCGATCAGCCAATGGACGTCGGCAAGGTCGAGTCCGTTGAGCGAACCGAGCAGGGGTTCCGCGGAGATGAATCGCACGGCCGCCGGCACTCGTCGTAGCGCCGCGACTCTGGCGGTCGTCTGTTCGTTCTCGACGCTCACCCCCATCCAGATGTTCTCTGGCCACGGCAGTCGGTGAGCGATGCGTGCGAGTCTCGTGGCCCGCTTTGTCAGCACCTGGTAGGTGTGCTGGGGCGTTGCCGCCATGATGTCGAAAACTCGGCGCACGAAGTCGACGGGGACTCGAGCGTGGAACAGATCGCTCATGGAGTTGACGAAGACCAGTCGTGGTTCGCGCCAGCGCAGGGGCGCGCTCAGGGTGTCCTCATGCAGGGTCACCCCGAACCCTGGCCCGCTGGTGCGAGGATCGCCGTCACGCTGGTACTTCGCGGCTCCCATGGCTTTGAGGCGATTCGCGAGCGTAAGCGCGTAACAGTTGTCGCAACCAGCCGAAATGCGATCACACCCTGTCGTAGGGTTCCATGTCACTTCAGTCCATTCGATCCGGCTTCGGCCAGCCATTACTCGCTCCGTCCGCTTTGGGCTGCGCTAAGTTCCCGCACTCCAATCCCTGACCATTGATACACCACACCACTAGCAATTTTCTCGCGATCCCAGATGCGGACAATTTTGGCGCCCGCCCCTCAGGCTCCCGGTCGCGCGTGGCAGGTCATATCGGTGAGCAGGTCGTCCCAGTCGGTCAGGAAACGCTTGAGGCCGCATCTCGTCAGGGCGGCGGCGAGCCGGTCCGTCCCATGGCACCTCGCGCGCGCTCGCGGGCCAACGGGTACGTCCGGGCCCGGCCGCGGCCGTCGGGGCCGCGGTCCGGGGTGAGCGGGACGACGTACTCGTGGGGGTCCTGGACGAACGCCGTCGCCCAGGACCCGTGCACGTGCCAGAGAAGGACCCTCACGTGGGGTCCCCCGCCTCGCGAGGGCGGTCCTCGGAGGCGGGGGGACGTCGCGCGTGCCTGCGGCGGGCCGGGGTGACCTCATGGGGAGGCGGTGGCGCGGCGAGCGTGCCGCGCCTGCCGTGGGCGCGGAAGGCGGGGGTGTCGTCGCGGGAGGGGTGGGCGCCGGGGGTGAGGAACCGGCGGCGGATCGGGGGCGGTTCGACGCAGTGGCCGGCCAGGGCCATGTCCACGGCGGCGTCGAGGTCGGGGGCGGTCTCGCGGGCGTCCGCCGTCTCGGCGGGCAGGGTCTGCGGGGTGGGGACGAGGATGCCGCGGGCTCCGGCGGCGCGGGCGGCCTCCATGTCGCCGCCGATGTCGCCGATGACGACGCAGTCGCGCGGGGTGACGCCGAGGACGCCGGCCGCGCGGAGGATGAGCCCGGGTGCGGGCTTGCGGCATCCGCATCCGTCCCCGTCGTCGTGCGGGCATACCGCCCAGATGTCGAAGGGCCCGAGCAGTTCCTCCACGCGTGCGTTGACGGCGTCCAGGGCGGCGGGGGTGATGAGTCCCCGGGCGATGCCCGCCTGGTTGCTGACCACGCCGATGGGGATGGACGCCGCGCGCAGCCGGTCGAGGGCTTCGCGGACTCCCGGCAGGGGCGTGACACGGCCGGGGTCGGCGTTGTAGGGGACGTCGATGACGAGCGTCCCGTCGCGGTCGAACAGGACGGCGGCGGTCATGTGCTCGACGCAGGTCAAGGTGACACCTCCAACCAGATCGTTCCATGGGCCCGTATGCCCCCGAACGGCCTCCAGGGTGGGAATCGTCCGGATCGGGCCCTTATGCACTGTTGGTCACGTTTTCGGGCGCATCAAGTCGCGCGCGGGTGATGGTGTCGTCATCGTGGGTGCGACGCGGGTGCCCTCGCGGCGTCGTGGGCGTGCCCCCCATGGCTCCCCATGGCGTTGGGGCTACCCGGGGAGTCGACCGACAAACCCCTGCCATTCGCTACTAAGTGTGACATAGCTCAAGCTTCCCTCCTTACTACCTCGACTTATGCGCAAAGCCTCGTTTGAGAGCGGCTCCGCTCGGTAACCAGACTCCCGCGGCCCTACGGAGGTAAGCCCATGGTGGACGACCCGCGCGACGCCCTCGAATGCTTCGGCTCCGCGCCGGTGGACGTGCTCGCGATCGGGCCGTACGTCGTGCGGCGGCAGGAGGTGCACGCCTCATGATCACCGTGGTGATTCCGACCATCGGGCGGCGCAGCCTGCGTCGGCTGCTGGCCGCGCTCGGGCCCGACGTGGACACCATCGTGGTGGACGACCGGCCGAGGTTCTGCCCCTCGCTCGCGGTCCCCCCGCACGTCCGCGTGCTGCGCACGGGCGGGCGCGGCCCGGCGGCGGCCAGGAACGCGGGATGGCGGGCTGCCACGACGCAGTGGGTCGCGTTCCTGGACGACGACGTACTGCCGCCGCCCTGGTGGATGGACGCCCTGCTCACCGACCTGTCCGAGCTGGACGAGGGCGTCGCGGGCTCGCAGGGACGCCTGGACGTGCCGCTGCCCGCGGGACGCCGCCCCACCGACGCCGAGCGGAACACGGCGGCGCTGATGCGCGCGGGGTGGGCGACGGCCGACATGGCGTACCGGCGGGACGCGCTGGAGGCCGTCGGCGGGTTCGACGAACGTTTCCCGCGCGCCCACCGCGAGGACGCCGACCTCGCGCTGCGCCTGCTCAAGGCGGGGTACCGGCTGGTCAAGGGCCGGCGCGTGACCGGGCATCCCGTGCGCGACGACGGCTTCTGGACCAGCGTGCGGGCGCAGCGCGGCAACGCCGACGACGCGCTGATGCGCCGCCTGCACGGGCCGGGCTGGCGCGCGGCCGTCGGCGGCGCCCCCGGCCGCCTCGGGCGTCACGCCCTGACCAGCGTGCTGGGCCTGGCGGCGGGCGCGTTGTTCCTCGTGGGAAGCGGCCGGGTGGCGGGAAGGGTGCCCGCCGTCGCGGCCGGGCTGGGGTGGCTGGCGCTCACCGCGGACTTCGCGTGGGCAAGGGTCGCGCCCGGCCCGCGGACTCCGGCCGAGATCCTGCGGATGGCGGTCACCAGCGTGGTCATCCCGCCGGTGGCGTGCGCCCACAGGCTTCGCGGTGAACTGCGAGCGCGCCGGTGAGCGGCCTCGCGGACGGGAACGGGCGGGCCTACGGCAACGGACGGCGGCATCCCGCCGCCGGAACCGTCCTCGCCGTGCGGCTGGACAACGCCGGGGACGTGCTGCTCGCCGGGCCCGCGATCCGGGCCCTCTCGGCGGGCGCGCGGCAGGTCGTGCTGCTCACGGGCCCGAACGGCGGCGCGGCGGCCCAGCTCCTGCCCGGCGTGGACCGGGTGCTGGAGTGGCGCGCCCCGTGGATCGACCACGACCCGCTCCCGCTCACCCGCCCGCACGTGAACAAACTGCTCGCGTTCGTCGACCAGGCCGAACCCGAACTGGCCGTGATCTTCACCTCCTTCCACCAGTCGGCGCTGCCGACGGCCCTGCTGCTGCGGCTGGCGGGCGTCCCGCGGATCGCCGCGATCAGCGAGGACTACCCCGGCTCGCTGCTCGACGTCCGGCACGTCGTGGACGAGACCGTGGACGTGCCCGAGCCGGAGCGGATGCTGGACCTCGCCCGCGCCGCCGGTTTCGCGCTGCCGCCCGGCGACGACGGCGCGCTCGCGGTGCGCCGTCCCCTCCCCTCGGTGGACCAGTTCACCGGCCCGCCCGGGTACGTCGTCGTGCATCCCGGCGCGTCGGCCCCGGCCCGCATGTGGCCCGCCGAGTTGTACGCCCGCGCGGTGCGGGAGCTCGCGCTGGGCGGGGTGCGCGTGGTCGTGACCGGGGATCCGGACGAGCAGGCGCTCACCGCGCGGGTCGCCGGGGCCTACGGCACCGACCTCGGGGGCGTCACCACCTTCCCGGAGCTTGCGGCCGTGCTCGCGGGCGCGTCGGCGGTCGTGGTGGGCAACACCGGCCCCGCGCACCTGGCCGCGGCGGTCGGCACGCCGGTGGTCAGCCTGTTCTCGCCTGTCGTCCCCGCCGCGCGCTGGGCGCCGTACCGCGTGCCGGTGGTCCTGCTGGGCGACCAGCACGCGGCCTGCCGGGGCAGCCGGGCGCGCGTGTGCCCCGTCCCCGGGCATCCGTGCCTGGCGTCGGTGACCGCCGAGGAGGTCGTCCGGACCGTCCTTCGCCTGGTGGAGGTCGCCGGCCCGGAGGCCGCGGGAATCGAGGAGGGCCCGGCGGGCATGAAGGAGGGGGTGCGATGAGGATCGCCATGGTGTCCGAGCACGCCGACCCGCTCGCGGCCGTCGGCGGGGTGGACGCGGGCGGCCAGAACGTGCACGTCGCGGGCCTGGCCACCGCGCTCGCCGCCGCGGCGGACCTCGGCGGCGCCCTACGGCGACGCACCACCCGATGGACGTTCACGAGACGCACGTCAACCGGCGAACCGGCCGACAGCGACCGGCCCCCCGAGGCGAGAACGCCCCACCGCCTCCCCGCACGCGTCCCCCAGACCACCCCGCGGGCGGAGCCGCAGCCCGAGCGGCGGCCATACGCGCGGCGGCCCGCGAAGCGGCGGATCACCACAGGCGAACCGGCGGCGATCGTGCGGAGCGCACCGGCCGGGCGGCGGGTGCCGGGACGGCCGGCCGACGCCCCCGTGCTGCTGGTGCTGCGCGGGCCCGGCCTCGGCGACCTGCTCACCGCCGTCCCGGCGCTGCGGGCGCTGCGCGGGGCGTACCCCGGCCACCGCCTGGTGCTGGCCGCGCCCGCGTCCCTGTCCGGCCTGATCTCGCTGATCTCGGCGGTGGACGCGCGGCTCGACGTGTCCGGCCCCGGACCGGTGCCGATCGAGCGGCCCGACATCGCGGTCAACCTGCACGGGCGCGGCCCGGAGAGCATCGTGGCGCTGTCACGCACCCGGCCAGGACGGCTGCTCACCCACGCCCACCCGGAGTTCCCCGGCCTGGACGGCCCGCCGTGGAGCCGCAAGACCCACGAGGTGCGCCGATGGTGCGACCTGCTGGAGTGGTACGGCATCCCCGCCGACCCGTCCGACCTCCGGCTCGACCCCCCGGCGCCGCCCACGCCCGGTACGCCCGGGTACGTCATCGTCCATCCCGGCGCGGCCTCGCGGGCGCGGTGCTGGCCGGTGGAGCGGTTCGCCGAGGTCGCCGCCGCGCTCGCCGGGCAGGGCCACCGCGTGCTGGTCACCGGGGACGCCTCCGAGCGGTCGCTGGCCTTCCGGGTCGGCACGCTCGCCGGGCTGCCGGTGGAGTGGGTGCTGGCCGGACGCACCGGCCTGCGCGACCTCGCCCACCTGGTCGCGGGCGCGCGGCTGCTCGTGTGCGGGGACACCGGGGTGGCACACCTCGCGACCGCCTACGCCACCCCGTCGGTCGTCCTGTTCGGCCCGGTCTCGCCCGACCAGTGGGGCCCGCCGCCCGAGGGCCGTCACATCGCCCTGTGGACGGGACGGCCGGGCGACCCGCACGGCAACCGTCCCGACCCGGGGCTGCTGGAGATCGGCACCGAGACCGTGCTGGACGCCGCCCTCGGCCTGCTGGAGGCAGGGGTGGCCCGGTGAAGTCCCGCGCCGCCCAGGCACGACCCCCGGCGGCACAGGCACAGAGCCCGGCGACTCAGGCGGCTCCGGCGGCTCCGGCGGCTCGGACGGCCCGGCGGGTGGTCGTGACCGGCGGCGCCGGGTTCCTCGGCTCACACCTGTGCGAGCGGCTACTGGCCGGTGACGCGTCCGTGATCTGCATGGACAACTTCCTCACCGGCTCGCCCGCCAACGTGGAGCACCTGATCGGACGCCCGAGGTTCCACCTGGTCGAGTGCGACCTGACCGGGTTCGTCCACGTGCCGGGCGACGTGGACGTCGTCCTGCACTTCGCCTCCGCCGCCTCGCCCACCGACTACCTGCGCCACCCGATCGCGACGCTGAAAGTGGGCAGCCTCGGCACGCTGCACGCGCTCGGCCTGGCCCGCGAGAAGGGCGCCCGCTTCGTGCTGGCGTCCACGAGCGAGGTGTACGGCGACCCGCTGGAGCACCCCCAGCGCGAGACGTACTGGGGCAACGTCAACCCGGTCGGGCCAAGGAGCGTGTACGACGAGGCCAAGCGGTTCTCCGAGTCGCTGACGACCGCCTACCGCCAGTCCCACGGCGTCGACACGGGCATCGTGCGGATCTTCAACTCCTACGGCCCGCGCATGCGGCCCCACGACGGCCGCGCGATCCCGACGTTCGTCCGCCAGGCGCTCATGGGCGAGCCGATCACGGTCACCGGCGACGGCGCCCAGACCCGCTCGGTCTGCTATGTGGACGACACCGTCGAGGGGGTGCTCCGGCTCGCGGGCAGCGGCTTCCCGGGGCCGGTGAACATCGGCAACCCGTCGGAGCTGTCCATGCTGGAGCTCGCCACCATGATCCGCGACCTCACCGGCTCCTCCTCGCCGATCACGTTCGTGGACCGGCCGGTGGACGACCCCGCCGTGCGCCGCCCGGACACGTCCCTGGCCGCCGACCGGCTCGGCTGGCGCCCACGGGTGGACGTGGAGGCCGGCCTGCGCCGCACGATCGCGTGGTTCGCGCGCACACTGCTGGAAAAGAGCCGCCCCGCGTCCTGACACCCCCGTGATCACGCGCCGTCGGCGCGGCCGAGGGCGTCGGGGTTGGCCGCGAGCAGCGGGAACCGAGGCGGCGGCGGTGCCCGCTCCGGCGTGCGCGAGGTCTCGACCGCGGGGAAGCTCGTCGAGCGACTCACTAGCTGATGCCGTGGTACAGCATGCCCGCACTGTTGTAGACCATGTGGACGACCATGGCAGGCCAGATCGAGCCCGAGAGTCGGAGCACCAGCCCCGCGGCGAGACCGACGACGAACGCGATCGGCATGATGCTGTTGATGCCGTGCGCGACGCCGAAGATCGCCGCGCTCACGATCACGCCGATCCAGGGGCCCCAGCGGAACAGGAAGTTCGCGAGCACACCACGGAACAGGGCCTCCTCGCCTATGGGCGTCAGTACGCCGCCGAGCGCGACCGTCGCCACAAGAGAGAGCACGCCCGAACGCGCGGCCTCGCGGTAGGGCTCCTGGACGGCCTCCGACCCGGGGAAGAACGGGTCGACGATCGCCGAGATCGGCCAGCTGAGCGCGAAGCACGCGAGGGCGATCGCGATGGCCGCGAGCAGCCAACCGGGATGCACGCGCCGCATCCCGAAGGGGCGGACGTCGCGGATACGGATGAGTACGGCGACGGCGAACGCGCCGAGCGGCGCGAGGCCCGAGATCAAGAAGTTCAGGTGGCCAAGAGAGATCGGGGAGTCGGCCGGTAGCTTGAGGCCGATCACGCCGCCGATCAGGATCAGGATCACGAACGTGAGCACGGCGACGCCGAGCTCGGGCCAGCCAGGCCGGACGGGCGTGCGCGGGCTCTGGTCAATGAGGGCTTCATCCACACTACTCATGCCAGCAGTCTCTTCCCTGCCCCAAGGGCATGGTCAAGCGGCTTGATCCACCGGCAAAGAGACCGCCCCCGCTAACGCCGGACCCAGCCGAGGAAACCGATCGGGCGGGCCGGACGGCACCGCCGCGAGGTCATCCCTTGGCGTGGGCCCAACGTAGGAGCTGCCGGTGACGGCCCGTCAATACCCTGAGCGGGGTGAGGTGCAAAGAGGAGTAGCTTGAGCGGGTCAACGACGTTGAACGTGAGAGTGTCGTCGCCGGCCTGCGCGGCGGATCTCGTTCTTGGACGTTCCGGCATGGTCACACGCGGTGAGGCGATCGGCGGCGAGGCGGAACGATTCGAGTTGAATCCACTCCGGGCCGTTTCCGGCCCACACCGCCAGGCGCTCACCGGTACTGGGCAAGGAAGTCCACCGCGAGCCTGGGGGGAGCGGTCATGTCGGCTTTCCGTTCCGCGCTAGGCGAGAAACTCGAGGACGCGCGGGATGACGGCGTCCGGGGCTTCGAGGCAGGGACTGTGACCCGCGGTCTTGATGCGCCAGAGTTCGGCGTTCGGAATCGCCTCGAACATCTCGTCCGACCAGGCCGGCGGGCGGGCCTGGTCCTGGGTCCCGGAGATGATGAGCGTCCGTGCGGTGATCAGAGGCAACAGGGCAAGTGCGCTCTCCCGCTGGACGACGCCCCGTGCGGCATGAGCCAGCCTGGGGGAGAGCTCGCTGAGACGCTGGGTCCACGTCTCGTGAATGTCGGAGCGAGCCGGGTCGTTGAGAACGGTCGCCGCGAACAGGATGCCCTTGACGAAGTCGACGACCTCCGGGGTGAATCCCTCCCGCTCGAACCTGTCGACGAATGCCCCGAACAGGTCGAGATGCTCGTCGGTCTCGGCTCTCGCCGACGAGCCCATCAGCACCAGCTTGCCGACCAGATCGGGCCGGCGAGCCGCTATGCGGACCGCGACGTCGCCGCCCATCGACTGCCCGACGATCGACACAGAGGTGAGAGCGAGCCGCTCGACCAGGGCGAGCACGTCGTCGGTGCACTGATCCATGGTCACGGTCGCATCGACTTCGTCCAGGCGGCCGGCCTGCCCGAGGAACTCCGGCGTGATGAACCGGAAGCGCCCGGCTCCGGCGGCGACAAGGCCGTCGAAGGCGCGCGGATCGAGGAACAGCGAGTGCAGGCAGAGCACCGGGCTCAGATGCGATTCACCTGTGTCGATGGTCATGGGAACTCCAGATCTTTCGTGGTGAGGGGCCGAGGCGCGCTCATCGTCCGACGGTATGAGCCGCGTCAGTAGCATGTCAATATATGAAGTACATTTCAAATAGTGAACTGTGCGGTATTTGACATACAGTTCATAGTTTGAAACGGTGCGGGACATGACCACTGTCTCCGACGTCATCGCAGGTGCACTGGCCCGTCACGGGGTCGAGACGATCCTGGCCCAAAGCAATCCGACCGAGTTGATGCTCGCCGCCGAGCGCATCGGAATCCGCCAGATCCTGTACCGGACGGAGAACGCGGGCGGCGCGATGGCCGACGGGTTCGCTCGGATCTCCGGCCGGATCGGGGTGGTGGCGGCCCAGAACGGCCCTGCCGCAGCCCTGCTCGTCGCCCCGATGGCAGAAGCCCTCAAGGCGTCGATACCGATGCTCGTGCTGGTGCAGGAGGTGCCGTCACACAGTCGCGACCGCAACGCGTTTCAGGAGCTGGACCACTTCGCGCTGTTCGCGAGCGTCTCGAAGTGGACGCGGCGCATCGATGATCCCACGCGTGTGGAGGACACGATCGACCAGGCGTTCACCATGGCCAACAGCGGACGGCCCGGGCCGGTCGTCCTGCTCGTCCCCCGAGACGTCCTCGGAAAGCCCGCTGAGCCAGGGCGATTCGCGCGCACTGCGGATCTTGGGGCCTTCCCGCTCGACCGTCCACGGCCGGACGCCGCCGCGGTGTCGCGAGCGGCGCAGCTCATCGCCACGGCGCGGTCACCCCTGGTCGTCGCGGGCGGCGGAGTGCACGGTTCGGGTGCGGTGGCTGAACTGGCCGCGCTGCAGAAGATCGCTCACCTGCCTGTGGTCACGACGAACATGGGCAAGGGCGCCGTGGACGAATCGGGTCCGCTGTCACTGGGGGTCGCCGCCAATATCACCGGCGAGCGCGGACCCGCGCACTTTCACCTCTCCCTGATCTCCGGAGCCGATGTCGTCCTGCTGGTCGGTACCCGGACGAATGAGAATGGCACCGAGGGCTGGACACTGACATCCCCCGACGCCACCTATATCCACATCGATGTCGACCCGCTCGAGGTGGGACGAAACTATGAGTCCATACGCCTGCTCGGCGATGCCCGGGCCGCGCTCGTGGACCTCACGGCCGCCCTGGCGGCAACCGATCTCACCCCCCGCGTCGCTCGGTCAGAAGAGCTCAGAGCCACCATCGCCGCCGGCCGTCGGCAGCACTTCGAGGCCGTCACCCCGCTGCTGGAATCCGCTGAGACCCCCATTGCCCCGGAACGCCTTTTCGCCGAGCTCGGCCGGCTCCTGGACCCCGACGACATTGTGGTCGCCGACGCCAGTTACTCCTCGTTCTGGGTCGCCGGCCACCTCCTGGCGAAGCGGCCCGGCCAGCGCTTCCTCATGCCACGAGGTCTGGCGGGTCTCGGCTGGGGACTGCCTCTGGCCCTGGGAGCGAAAATCGCCGCGCCTGGGCGACGTGTCATCGCGGTCGTCGGCGACGGTGGCTTCGCACACGTCTGGTCCGAGCTGGAAACCGCTGTGCGAGAGCGCCTTCCGGTGACCGTCGTGGTGCTCAACAACTCGGTCCTCGGAGCCCAGCGGCATGCCGAGAATGCCGTGTTCGGCGAAACGACCACCGGTGTGGAGCTCGACCCCGTGGACCACGCCGCCATCGCGACCGCCGTGGGGGCCACGGGGATCGTGGTGGATCATCCGGACGCCATCGCCCCCGCATTGCGGACAGCGTTGGGCTCCGGCCACACCACGGTCATCGACGTGATCGTCGACCCCGACGCCTATCCGCCCGTCCGGGCGTTCGACGCGTTCACCGACCGGCTCAACGCCCCGCTGCATCGGGCCGCCCGCCTCACAACCTGATAATTTCAAATAGTGAACAGCACTTCGGACAAGCCCGCCCAGCAGACTCTGCAAACAGTCGAGCGAGCGCTGAGCTTCCTCGAGTACGTGGCCGCCGCCGAGCCCGCGCCGACGGTGCAACAGGTCTCCGTCGGCCTCGGCTTGAACATCACTACCTGCTACCACCTGATGCGGACCCTGCTCGCGCGTGGCTACCTCGAGCGCCGAACCGACGCCACACTCCGACTCGGACCCGGCGTGGGCGCCCTGTTCCGGACCTACCAGCTCAGTTTCAACATCAACGACAAGCTCGCGAGCATCGTCGGCGAGCTCGCCGGCACGACTGCCGAAACCTCGTTCCTGTCGACTCTCGACGACAAGAACCTGATCTTGAAAGTTCTGGTCGAAGGGTCGCAACCGCTGCGTGCCAGCGGGCTCTACGTCGGCCTCACGGGCAACGAGCCACACCGTGCGTCGGGCAAAGCCGTACTCGCCCACGCCGATGCCACGCTGCGGGACGAGATCATCGAGCGCAACCTGACCGGCATGCCCCCGGCCGCCCAGCGGCGATTTCGCGCGGCTCTGCCACAGGAACTCGAGGAGGTCCGGACAAGGGGGTGGGCCGTTGACATCGACTCCACCCCCGGCATCACGGCGATCGGTTCCCCGTTCTTCAAAAATGACGGTTCCGTAGCCGGTGCCGTCGGAATCGTCGCACCGACATCGCGGTTCAGCGAAGCCCAGGACAAGCTGGTCGGCACGGTGCTCGACGCGGCAACCAAGGCAACGGCAGTCCTCGCACTTGCTCCATGAAGCAGCACGCCGCATACCTGCGCCCCCACCCCCGAAATCCAGGTCGGCGCGTGAGCAATGCTCAGCCGTGGTCGTATCTGTTCGCCGCCCCTGCACGCCGGGCTCAATCCCCCAAGTCAACGGAGTGAGCGTCCTCAGCAGCCGATCGTCGTGAACACCGGACCGCAGGGTCCGCCCGGTGGCAGCACCCGGCTCGACTCGCCCGGCGGCGGACGTGGCCGGTTTCGTACCGGCCACAATCGTCGGATCTGGTCAGCGGGTCATCGCCGGGGAGCCTCCGGTCAGGTAGAAGGTGGTGCCGTCGGCGCGGGCGTCGAGGGCGGCGTGCAGCCTTCTGATCAAGTAGGACGGCATCACGTCGCGGGCCTGGCGCAGGTCGAAGAAACCGTGCTCGTCCAGCTCCTCCTCCTGCAGGACGACGCCCACTCCGTCCGGCAGGGTGCCGCAGTCGAACAAGAAGTGGATCAACGGCATCGGACGGTCGCCGAAGGGCGGCACCCAGTGGACGCCGAGCAGCCGTCCCACGGGCAGGAACAACCCGAGTTCCTCGTGGACCTCGCGGGCACACGCCTGGTCGGGCGTCTCGTCCTCGTCCACGTGACCACCGGGCCAGATCCAGTGGTCACGGTAGTTGGGTTTGACGAGCAGCACGCGCCCGGCGGGGTCGGTGATGAGCGCGCCCGCCCCCGCGAGCGTCTTGTTGATCGTCGTGTAGAACTCCGACGGTGGGATAGTGGCCATGATCCGACCGTAGTGCGGCGGTGAGACCTACCGCCCTCTAGGGGCTTCCAGTACCCGTCAGCTTCTCGGCCTGAAGTGAAGGGCCGAGCTTGCAGCTCCTCACCGTGGGCGAAACCTGGGGGTAAAGGAACCGCACCACCCCCGGGTAACGGTTCGGAAACAACGAAACAGTAATATATTGCCCATGCCCGGGGAAAGAACGTCACGCAGGGTCTGGATCATCTGGGCGACGGGCGTTCTGGCCTACGCGATCGCGGTCTTCCACCGCCAGTCCCTCGGCGTGGCGGGCATCGAGGCGAGCGAGCGCCTCGGCATCGGCGCGGCCGGGCTGTCGACGCTCGCCATGCTGCAGATCCTCGTCTACGCGGCGATGCAGATCCCGGTCGGAATCCTCGTCGACCGGCTCGGCTCCAAGCGCATGCTGCTCGTCGGCGCGGGCCTGATGGCCTGCGGGCAGTTCGTCTTCGCCGTCTCCGGCGGCCTGTTCGACGCGGTCGCCGGCCGGGTGCTGGTCGGCTGCGGCGACGCGATGACGTTCATCAGCGTGATCCGCCTGGTCAACGTCTGGTTCCCGGCCCGCCACAACCCCGTGGTCGTCCAGCTCACCGGCCTGCTCGGGCAGGTCGGCGCCATCGTCGCGGCCGTGCCGCTGATCCAGGCGCTCCACCACTACGGCTGGACGCCCACGTTCCTCACCGCGGGCGCGCTCGGCGGCGTCTCGCTGGTGCTGGTCGCGGCCGTCCTGCGCGACGCGCGGCCGAACCGGGTCGCCGAGCGCCCGCGCCTGCGCGACGCGTGGGCGGAGCCGGGCACCCGGCTCGGCATGTGGACCCACGCCGCCACCCAGTCGTCGTCCGCCGCTTTCCTCCTGCTGTGGGGGTATCCGTTCCTCGTCGAGGGCCAGGGGCTCACCCCCGCCACGGCGGGCGTGCTGCTGAGCACGCTCACCCTGCTCGGCATGGCGTTCGGGCCGGTGCTCGGCTACCTCGCCGGACGCCACCCGTTCCACCGCTCGCGCATGGTGCTGCTCGTCATCGGGTCCACGGCGGCGGCCTGGGCGGTCGTCCTGCTGTGGCCGGGACGCGCGCCGCTGTGGGTGCTCGTGCCGCTCATCGTCGTCATGGCCTGGAACGGCCCCGGCTCGATGCTCGGGTTCGACTTCGCCCGCACCTTCAACCCGGCCGCGCGCATGGGCATGGCCAGCGGCATCGTCAACGGCGGCGGCTTCGTGGCCACCGTGTCGGTGATCGCGCTCATCGGCGCCGTCCTCGACCTGCGGGGAGGCAACACGCTGGACGACTACCGGTGGGCGTTCGCGACGCAGTTCGCGGTCTGGGGCCTCGGCGCGGTCCAGGTGCTCCGCTACCGGACCCAGGCCCGCAGGATCGCCAGGGAGACACTGGCCCGCGCCGCCGAGGCCGCCGAGGCCGAGCTACGTGAGCCCGCCTAGCCCGGTGAGCCCGGTGAGCTCCGTGAAGGGGACGGGAATTTGCGGCGCGTGCCGGCCGGCGTCGACCGCGAGCAGGCGCTGACCGTCCTGCTCGACCGGCTGCGCGAGACGCCGTCGAACGCCGCGTTCCTGCTCCAGGTGGCGGCCACGGCCGCCTGACCGGCGTCCCAGGGCGACCCTCGCCTCGCGCGAGCGGTCGGCACGGAGATGACCGAAGGGGCTAGTACGCGACCCCGACGGCCTGCTTCACCGTCGCGGGATCGTCCAGGACGGCGAGCATCGCGTGCGCGGTGTCGGCCCGGGAGATCGTGTAGCCGCGCGGCACGTTGCCGCCGACGACCCGACGGTACCTGCCGGTGAGGGGCTTGTCGGTCAGACGCGGCGGGCGCACGACCGTCCACTCGGTGGCGCTGCGCCGGATCTCCTCCTCCATCGCCCCGAGGTCGGCGTAGCCGTCGCGCAGGAGCCGGCGCAGCAGGGGCAGCGCGATCTTCGAGTACCAGAGGCTCTCGCCCTCGGGCATCGGCCCGACGGGGACGGCGCTGACGACCACGAGCCGCTGTACGTCGCCCGTCTCCATGGCCTTGAGGATCGCGCGGGTGGCCGTCGAGGCGATGCCCGCGTCCCTCCTGGTCCTTGGCCCGAGGCAGGAGATCACGGCCTCGCGCCCGGCGAACGCGGGGCGCAGCGCGCCGGCGACCGTCACGTCGGCGGTCACCACGTCGAGCGCGGAGTGATTGACGGGCAGTCGCGCGGGGTCGCGGACGACCGCCGTGACCTGGTGCCCGGCGTCCAGGGCCTGGCGGACGACTTCCTTGCCGACACCGCCGGTCGCTCCGAGGACGGTGAGTTTCATGAGCCACCCCTCCCGTAAGTTGGTGAGTACTCACTTACATCCTAGAATGAGTACCCGCCGCCGACGCTCGCGACGCAGGATGTCCGCAGAGGTTGTCGCATGTCCCGGCGTCAGGAAGGAAGAGGTGCGCCGATGCCCCAGCACCCCACGGCCGCAGGCGCCCGCACCCGCGAGCGCATCCTGGAGGCCGCGGAGCATCTCATGCGCACGATCGGCCTCGGCCGGGCCACCACCAAAGAGATCGCCCGCGCCGCCGGGCTGTCCGAGGCCGCCCTCTACCGGCACTTCTCCAGCAAGGAAGAGCTCTTCGTGAAGGTGCTGGAGGAACGCCTGCCCGCGCTCGGCACGCTGATCGCCGCGCTGTCGGAGGACCCCGGCGAGCGGACGGCCGAGGACTGCCTCACCGAGATCGCCCGCACCGCCACGCTGTTCTACGAGGCCAGCATGCCGATCGCCTCGTCCCTGTTCGCCCAGCCCGCGCTGCTGGAACGCCACCGTGAAGGGCTGCGCAAGCTCGGCGCGGGCCCGCACAGGCCTCTCGCCGAGCTGACCGGCTTCCTGCGCGCCCTGCGCGACGACGGTCGCATCCGCGCGGACGCCGACCCGGAGTCGGCGGCCGCGTTGCTGCTGGGCGCGTGCTACCAGCGGGCGTTCCTGCGCCTGTTCGTGGGCGAGGACGGGTCGCCCAAGCCGGTGGACGAGTTCGCGGCGGGCCTGGCGCGGACGATCCTCACCGGCGTCGGCTGACCACCACGACGCCCGAAGTGGCCGGCTCCGGCATCGGGAGGCGCGAGGAACGCGGGGCGAGCGGGTAGGAGTCGACGCGGGGACCACCTGGGGTGACCCGGGCGGGCCGGTAGGGGGTCACCCGGGTGCGGACACGGGCGGCGTGGCGGGGGCCACCCGGGCGTGGACGCGGGCGGGGCATGGCATTATGTTACTGACGAGTAGCCCGGAGCCATCCCACAACAAGGAGCCAGCCGTGCCAACGTCTCGTGACGTCGTGTTCGTCGACGGCGTGCGCACACCTTTCGGCCGGTCCGGTCCCAAGGGCCTGTACGCCGAGACCCGTGCCGACGACATGGTCGTCCGCGTCATCCGCGAGCTCATGCGCCGCAACCCGAGCCTGCCGCCCGAGCGCGTCGACGAGGTCGCCATCGCCGCCACCACCCAGATCGGAGATCAGGGCCTGACCATCGGACGGTCCGCCGCCGTGCTGGCCGGGCTCCCGAAGTCCGTCCCCGGATACGCCATCGACCGCATGTGCGCGGGCGCGATGACGGCCGTCACCACCGTCGCGGGCGGCATCGCCTTCGGCGCCTACGACGTCGCCATCGCGGGCGGCGTCGAGCACATGGGCCGCCACCCCATGGGCGAGGGCGTCGACCCGAACCCCCGTTTCCTGTCCGAGAAGCTCGTCGACGGATCGGCCCTGATCATGGGCATGACGGCCGAGAACCTGCACGACCGCTACCCGGAGATCACCAAGGAGCGCGCCGACGCGTACGCCGTGGCCTCGCAGGAGAAGGTCGCCAAGGCGTACGCCAACGGCAAGATCCAGCCCGACCTGGTCCCGATGGCCGCCCGCAAGGCCGCCGAGGGCTGGGGCCTCGCCACCGAGGACGAGCCGCCCCGGCCCGGCACCACCGTGGAGGGCCTCGCCGCGCTCAAGACGCCGTTCCGGCCGCACGGCCACGTCACGGCGGGCAACGCGGCGGGCATCAACGACGGCGCCACCGGCAGCGTCATCGCCGCCGCGGACGTCGCCGCCGAGCTCGGCCTCACGCCCAAGATGCGGCTGGTCTCGTACGCCTTCGCCGGCGTCGACCCCGAGGTGATGGGCGTCGGCCCGATCCCCTCGACCGAGCGGGCGCTGCGCCTGGCCGGGCTGGAGATCGGCGACATCGGCCTGATCGAGATCAACGAGGCGTTCGCCGTCCAGGTGCTGGCCTTCCTCGGCCACTTCGGCATCGCCGACGACGACTCCCGCGTGAACCCGTACGGCGGCGCCATCGCCTTCGGCCACCCGCTCGCCTCCTCCGGCGTGCGGCTGATGACGCAGCTCGCCCGGCAGTTCGGCGAGCGCCCCGACGTGCGCTATGGCATCACCACCATGTGCGTCGGCATGGGCATGGGCGGAACGGTCATCTGGGAGAACCCCGCCTGGGAGGGCGCCAAGTGAGCGACATCACCGAGATCTTCGATGACGAGGTCGTGACCCGCGCCCTCGTCCGCGACGTCCGCCTGCCCGGCGGCGCGGGCACGATGGCCCTGATCACGCTGGACAACGGCTTCGACCACACCAAGCCGAACACCTTCGGCCCGCGCGGCCTGCGCGAGCTGGACAGGGCGCTGGACGCCATCGAGGCCCGCGACGACCTGGCCGCCGTCGGCGTCACCGGCAAGCCGTTCATCTTCGCCGTCGGCGCCGATCTCAAGGGCGCGGCGCTCGTGAAGACCCACGACCAGGCCGTGGAGCTCGGCCGGCTCGGGCACGAGGTGTTCCGCCGCCTCGGCGAGCTGGACATGCCGTCGTTCGCGTTCGTCAACGGCGCGGCGATGGGCGGCGGCCTGGAGGTCGCGCTGAACTGCACCTATCGCACGATCTCCTCCGGCGTCCCGGCCGTCGCGCTGCCCGAGTGCTTCCTCGGCCTGGTGCCGGGCTGGGGCGGCACCCAGCTCCTCCCCCGCCTGATCGGCCCCGCCGCCGCGCTCAAGCTGATCATCGAGAACCCGCTGTCGCAGAACCGCATGATCAAGGGCGCCGAGGCGTTCACGATGGGCGTCGCCGACGCGATCTTCGAGCCCGCCGACTTCCTGGAGGAGTCCCTGCGCTGGGCGGCCCGCGTGCTGACCGGCGAGGCCGTCGTGACCCGGCCGCCCTTCACCACCGACGCCGCGGCCTGGGAGTCGGCGGTCGCGACGGCGCGCGGGCTCGTGGACCTCAAGCTGCGCGGCGCCTCGCCCGCCCCGTACCGGGCGCTGGACCTGGTCGAATCGGCCCGCACGGCCACGCGCGACGAGGGCTTCGAGGCCGAGACCCAGGCCCTCGCCGACCTGATCATGGGCGACGAGCTGCGCGCCGGGCTCTACTCGTTCGACCTCGTGCAGCGCCGCGCCAAGCGCCCCGCCGGGGCCCCGGACAAGACACTGGCCCGCAAGATCACCAAGGTCGGGGTGGTCGGCGCGGGGCTCATGGCGTCCCAGCTCGCGCTGCTGTTCGCGCGCCGCCTGGAGGTGCCGGTGGTCCTCACCGACCTGGACCAGGCGCGCCTGGACAAGGGCGTGGGATACGTCCACACCGAGATCGACAAGCTGCTCGCCAAGGGGCGGGTGAGCGGCGACCAGGCCAACCGGCTGAAGTCCCTGGTGTCCGGGTCGCTGACCAAGGACGCGTTCGCTGACGCCGACCTCGTCATCGAGGCCGTCTTCGAGGACCTCAAGGTCAAGAAGCAGGTCTTCGCCGAGGTCGAGGCCGTGGTGACCCCGGAGTGCGTGCTCGCCACCAACACCTCCTCGCTGTCGGTCACGGCGATGGCCTCCGGCCTGCGCAATCCCGAGCGGGTCGTCGGCTTCCACTTCTTCAATCCGGTGGCCGTGCTGCCCCTGTTGGAGATCGTCCGCGGCGAGCGCACCGACGACGCCACGCTGGCCACGGCCTTCGCGACCGGCAAGGCGCTGAAGAAGTCGTGCGTGCTGGTGAAGGACGCCCCGGCGTTCGTGGTGAACCGCCTGCTCACCCGTTTCATGGGCGAGGTCATCGGCGCCGTGGACGAGGGCACCCCGATCGAGACGGCCGACCACGCGCTGGACGGCCTCGGGCTGCCGATGTCGCCGTTCGCGCTGCTCCAGCTCGTCGGGCCCGCCGTGGCCCTGCACGTCGCCGAGACCCTGCACGAGGCGTTCCCCGACCGGTACAAGGTGTCGGAGAACCTCGCGAGCCTCGTCAAGGCCGGCAAGCCTGGCGTGTTCGCCCCGGACTTCTCGATCGACCCCGAGGCGCGGGAGATCTTCGAGGGCTCCGGCCTCACCGGGCCGGACGCCGGGGATGTCCGCGACCGCGCGCTGCGGGCGCTGGCCGAGGAGGTGCGCCTGATGCTGGACGAGGGCGTCGTGGCCGCCGCCGAGGACATCGACCTGTGCATGATCCTCGGCGCGGGCTGGCCGTTCCACACCGGCGGCATCACGCCGTACCTGGACCGGACGGGCGTCTCCGAGCAGGTCAACGGGCGGCGGTTCCTGTCCCCGGGCGTGGCCTCCGTCCCGGCCTGAGCATCCGGCCGGGCGGGCGAGGCCCCGCGCCCGCCCGGCCGTCCGCAACGTCGAACCGACCGAAAGCCCGCCAGAGTGGTATGTACCTGTACAGACCACTCGTGCCTCGGGTGCGCGCACGAGGGCGAGCACCGGGTTCGGGATGATGGGGACGTGCTGGCCGACGCGATCGACTCCCTCGCCTGCCCCGTCTGCCGCGGCGACCTGTCGCTGCCGGGCGGGGTCGTGCGCTGTGTCGACGGCCACGCGTTCGACGTCGCGCGGCAGGGCTACGTCAGCCTGCTGACCGGCTCGGGCGTCCCCGGGACGGCCGACACCCCGGCCATGGTGGCCGCGCGGGAGGAGTTCCTCGGCGCCGGCCACTTCGCGCCCCTCGCCGAGAGGCTCCGCGCGCTCGTCCGCGATCTCGTCGGCGGTGGGCCCGCGCTCGTCCTGGACGCCGGAGCGGGCACGGGGTACCACCTGAGCCGGGTTCTGCGCCCGGAGGACGTGGGGATCGCCCTGGACGTCTCCAAGCACGCGCTGAGGCGGGCGGCGCGGGCCCATCCGCGGATCGCCGCGGTGGTGGCGGACGTGTGGCGGCCTCTGCCGGTCAAGGACGGCCGCGTCGACGTGGTCCTCGACGTCTTCGCCCCGCGCAACGCGCCCGAGTTCGCCCGCGTCCTGCGTCCGGGCGGGACGCTCGTCGTGGTGACCCCCACGCCCCGGCACCTGGCCCCGCTCGTCGAGACGCTGGGCCTGCTGTCGGTGGACGAGGACAAGGACCGGCGGGTCGGGGAGGCGCTCGGGGGGCATTTCGCGGAGGCGGGGCATCTGGTGGAGGAGGCGCGGATGTCCCTGGACCACCGCGCCGTGGCCACGGTGGCCGGAATGGGGCCGAGCGCGTGGCACGTCGATCCCGTCACTTTGGAACGGCAGGTCTCCTGTCTCCCCGCCTTGACAAGTGTCGAAATGTCATGCCACATCTACATGTTCCGTAAGATCGCCTAGAACAACCGGAAATACGAATTTCCCCGACTTTGTAGGCCATCATCCCTTTAGAAGAGACATACTTAACGGCAACCCGCCGATCCCGGTCCGGGAGAGCGTGAGGGAGGGGCACGCCCATGAAGGCCGAGGAACGCTGGCAGGCCAGGTTCCGCGCGGCACGTATGACACTGCCCGTATGGGCACGCCAGGCACCGTCCCGGGCCGTGTACCGCTGCAACATCTCCGGTGTCTGGGAGATCCACGCCTGGGACCGGTCCACCGGCGCCACCAGGCAGGTCACCAGCCGTCCGCGCGGCACCTCCCACGCCGCGATCGACCCCACCGGCCAGTGGATCTGGTGGTTCTCCGACACCTACGGCGACGAGTTCGGCATCTGGATGCGCCAGCCGTTCACCGGCGGCCCGGAGATCCCCGCCCACCCCGACCTCGCGCCCGGCCACCCGACCGGCCTCGCGCTGTCGGCCACGGGCACCGCCGCCGTAGGGCGCAGCAGCCGCCACGGCTTCCAGATCCTGCACTTCCGCGTCGGGTCCGAGGAACGTCCCGCCGTCATCTACGAGTCGCGCGAGTTCGCGCAGGTGGCGGGCATTTCACTGGACGGCTCCCTGATCGCGGTCAGCCACAGCGAGCACGGCGACTCGCGCCACCCCGCCCTGCGCGTGCTCAGGCCGAACGGCCACGTCGTCGGCGACCTGCACGACGGGTGCGGCAAGGGCTTCAGCGGCGTGCGCTTCGCCCCGACCGCGACCGACCGGCGCATCCTCACCCTGCACGAGAGGCGCGGCCGCCGCGAACCGCTGGTCTGGGACCCGATGACCGGCGAGCAGCGCGAGATCTGGCTGCGCGTGCCCGGTGAGATCACCGCCGACTGGTACCACGACGGCCGCGCCGTGCTGATCGGCCACAACAACCGCGCGCGGACCGAACTGTTCCGCTACGACCTCGGGGGCGGCGGCCTCACGCCGATCAAGACCCTGCACGGCGTCATCCACGACGCGATGCCCCGGCCCGACGGCAACGTCGAGTACTCCTGGTCGAGCGCCGCGCACCCGCCGGTGATCAGGTCCAGCGACGGCCACGTCGTCATGAACCAGTCCGGCCCGTCCGCGCCGCCCTCGGTGCCGCTGGAGGATGTCTTCGTCGAGGGCCCGGGCGGGCGCGTCCACGCCCTGGTGTCACGGCCCGAGAGCGGCACGGGGCCGTACCCGGCCGTGTTCCTGCTGCACGGCGGACCGGCGGCGCAGGACGACGACTCCTTCCTGCCGAACGTCGCCGCCTGGGTCGACGCGGGCTTCGTGGTCGTGCGCGTCAACTACCGGGGCTCGACGGGGTACGGCTCGGCGTGGCGGGACGCGCTGCGCGGCGACGTCGGCCACATCGAGCTGTCGGACGTCGCGGCCATCCGCGAATGGGCGCTCAACACGCGCCTGGTGGACCCGGAGCGGCTCGTGCTCGCGGGCGCGTCCTGGGGCGGCTACCTCACGCTGCTCGGCCTCGGCACCCAGCCCAAGTGGTGGGCGGCCGGGATCGCCGCCGTGCCCATCGCCGACCACGCCGCCGCCTACAACGACGAGACCGAGGGCCTGCGCGCCTACCACCGCGCCCTGTTCGGCGGCTCGCCGCGCGAGGTGCCCGACCTGTACGCGGCGTCGTCCCCGATGTCCTACCTGGACGGCATCCTGGCGCCGCTGCTCGTGCTCGCGGGCGAGAACGACCCGCGCTCGCCGATCAGGCAGATCGAGCAGTACCTGGAGAAGCTCACCGAGCGCGGCCACGAGTTCGAGGTCTACCGCTACAACGCCGGCCACGGCTCGCTGGTGGTGGAGGAGCGCATCCGCCAGATGGCGGCCCAGCTCGACTTCGCCCGCAAGAACGTCGGCCTGTAGCCGGAGCCGGGCCATCTGGTCCGGCCCGGTCCAGTCCGCCTGGTCCGGTCCGGACCTCAGTCGGCGCGCAGGACCAGGATCGCCAGGTCGTCCGCGCTGGGCTCGATGGCGAACTCCTCCACGGCGCGCCGGATGCGCTCGGCGACGCCGCGCGCCGACAGGTCCACGCATTCGGCCAGGAGCTTGGCGAGGCCGCCGTCGTCGTCCAGCAGGCGGGCGCCCGAGCGGCGTTCCGTCACGCCGTCGGTGACGCCGAGGAGGACGTCTCCGGGCGCCAGGTGGACGTGGTCGGCCTCGAACTCGGCCTCGGGGAACACGCCGAGCAGGGATTGCGAGGTGACGACGGCCTCCACGACACCGCTCGGCCGCAGCCGCAGGGCCTCGGGGTGGCCGGCGGAGATCAGGGAGAGGTCGAGCCCGTCGTCGGTGCGGGTGATCTCGCCGTGCAGGAGGGTGAGGAAGCGGGCGCGCTCCCCTTCCTCCAGGATCGCCCTGTTCAGCCGGGACATGACGGCCGCGACGTCGTACCCCTCGCGGGCGAGCAGGCGCAGCGTGTGGCGGGCCAGGCCGGTGACCGCGGCGGCCTCGGGGCCCGTGCCGCAGACGTCGCCGATCGCGAACCGCCAGGACGACTCGCCGGTGGTGAAGAGGTCGTAGAAGTCGCCGCCGACCTCGTTGGTCTCGCCCGCGGGCTCGTACACCACGGAGTAGTCCAGGCCCGGGGTCTCGGCGGGGGTGCCGGGCGGCAGCAGGCTGCGCTGGAGGGCGCGGTTGGCGTCGGCCTGCTGGGCGTACAGCCGGGCGTTGTCCATCGCGAGCGCCGCGCGCCGCCCGAGGTCCTCGGCGAGCTGGGCGACGTCGTCGGGGAAGCGGCCGGCGCGCCCGAGGCACATGACGCCGAGGCTGCGCCCGCGCGCGGTCAGCGGGAAGGCCAGCGACTGCCAGTCGGCGAGCTGGATCGGCATCGGGCTGAGGTTGTCCACCGCGGGGATCTCGGCGTGGTCGAGCTGCTCGCGCAGCGCGTCGATCTGCGACTCGTCGGCGTGCCAGAGATAGGCGGGCGTGTGCGGCTCGCCGCCGGACCCGGCCGTGTAGACCGCGCACCAGGTGGCCAGCCGGGGGACGACGATCTGGGCGATCAGCGCGGGCACCATGTTGAGGTCGAGGGTGCCGGCGAGAAGATCGCTGGCGTCGGCGAGGAACCCCAGCCAGCCGGGGCCCTGCGAGGCGCCGCCGCCCGTCCAGTCGTCGTGGGAGGCGCGCCCGCCGCTCCAGTCGTTGTGGGAGGCGTGCCCGCCGCTCCAGTCGTCCACGACGTCGGTCTCGGCGTTCCCGGGCAGGGGCAGCCGGGCCCAGCGGGTGCGCAGAGTCCCGGAGAAGCTGACGCCCCACACGCTCACCGGAGCGGACGGAGCCGAGGCGACGGGCTCGTCGAGATCCTTCTGCCGGACCTCGATCTGCAAAGAATCGCCCTGATGTTCCCATACAATCTCAAATGGGACATCTTGCACCTCGGACACGAGTTCTCCGGTCAGCCGCTCGGCGGCAGAGCTGATCGGAGCAGCGGCCCAAGCGGTCATGACCTCGCGAGTGAACCGTATCGCCGCGGGTAGGGCCGTACCGCCGGCCGCGAAGGAAGCGGCCAGCACACCCCGGGAAGAACCAGTCATCACACCGTGCTTACCACACCTCGCTGTTACATGCGGTCAATCGTCTGGGCAACCGCATCGCCGCCTTCGTGCCAGACTGGCATTACTCCGAAGTGACGCCCGAACAGCGTGAAGGAGGCTTCATGAAGGGTACCCCGACTGCGGAGCCAGGTTCGGAGCGGTGTTACACCGAGTCCGAGCTACGGCCGCTGCTGGAGACGCTGATCACGTGGCGTGACGGTGACTTCAGGCGCAGGGTTCCCCACGCCCCGCACGGCATTCTCAGCGAGATCCGCCTGCTGGTCAACGAGGTCGCCGACCGCCGTGAACATCTCGCCAACGAGCTGCTGCGCGTCCGCAGGGAGGTCGTGAAGGAAGGCCGCTTCGGTATGCGGCTGACCTCCGGCCCCGGCGTCGGCTCCTGGGCCGAGAGCGTCGACTCGGTGAACGCGCTGATCGACGCGCTGGTCGGCCCCGTGAGCAGCGCCGCCGACGTCCTCGACGCCGTCGCCCAGGGCGATCTCTCCCGCCGCATCGACATGGAACGCACCGCGCGCGGCGAGGTCCGGCGGCTCGGCAAGGCCATCAACGGCATGGTCGACCAGCTCTCCCTGTTCACCTCCGAGGTCACGCGCGTCGCCCGCGAGGTCGGGTCCGAGGGCCGGCTCGGCGGCCGGGCCAACCTGCGCGGCATGTCGGGAAGCTGGCGCGACCTCACCGAAGCCGTGAACACCATGTCCAGCCGGGTGTCCGCCCAGGTCCGCGACATCGCCGTCGTCACCACCGCCGTCGCGCGCGGCGACCTCAGCCGCAAGGTCACCGTCGACGCCGTCGGCGAGATGCTGGAGCTGAAGAACACCGTCAACACCATGGTCGACCAGCTCTCGGCCTTCGCCGAGGAGGTCACCCGCGTCGCCCGCGAGGTCGGCACCGAGGGCGAGCTGGGCGGCCAGGCCCGCGTACGGGGCGTTTCGGGCGTCTGGAAGGACCTCACCGACAACGTCAACGTCATGGCGAGCAACCTGACGAGCCAGGTGCGCAACATCGCCACCGTCGCGACCGCCGTGGCCCAGGGCGATCTCTCCAAGAAGATCACCGCGGACGCCCAGGGCGAGATGCTGCAGCTCAAAGAGACCCTCAACACGATGGTCGACCAGCTGTCGATGTTCGCCGACGAGGTCACCCGCGTCGCCCGCGAGGTCGGCACCGAGGGCCAGCTCGGCGGGCGCGCCGACGTGAAGGGCGTTTCCGGCGTCTGGAAGGACCTCACCGACAACGTCAACTCGATGGCGAACAACCTGACCTACCAGGTCCGCAACATCGCCCAGGTCACCAAGGCCGTCGCCGGTGGCGACCTGTCGAAGAAGATCGACGTGGACGCCCAGGGCGAGATGCTGGAGCTGAAGTCCACGATCAACACCATGGTCGACCAGCTCTCGTCGGTCGCCTCCGAGGTCAGCCGCGTCGCCCGCGAGGTCGGCTCGGAGGGCCAGCTCGGCGGCCAGGCGCAGGTCCGCGGCGTGTCCGGCGTCTGGAAGGACCTCACTGACAACGTCAACTTCATGGCCAACAACCTGACCTCCCAGGTCCGGCAGATCGCGGCCGTCTCCAACGCCGTCGTCCAGGGCAACCTGTCCAAGAAGATCACCGTGGACGCGCAGGGCGAGATCCTGCAGCTCAAGGACACGGTGAACACGATGGTCGACCAGCTCTCGATGTTCGCCGACGAGGTCACCCGCGTCGCCCGCGAGGTCGGCACCATGGGCGAGCTCGGCGGCCAGGCCCGCGTGCGCGGCGTCTCGGGCGTCTGGAAGGACCTCACCGACAACGTCAACGAACTGGCCGGCAACCTGACCTATCAGGTCCGCGCGATCGCCGAGGTCACCACCTTCGTCGCCAAGGGCGACCTGTCCAGGAAGATCGACGTCGACGCGCAGGGCGAGATCCTCGTCCTGAAGACCACGATCAACCGCATGGTCGACCAGCTCTCCTCCTTCGCCTCCGAGATCACGCGCGTCGCCCGCGAGGTCGCCTCCGAAGGCCGCCTCGGCGGCCAGGCGCGGGTCGAGGGCGTCGAGGGCACGTGGAAGCAGCTCACCGAGAGCGTCAACGAACTGGCCGGCAACCTGACCACCCAGGTCCGCGCCATCGCCGAGGTCACCAGCGCCGTCGCCCGAGGCGACCTCACCCGCTCGATCAGCGTCGAGGCACAGGGCGAGCTGGCCGACCTGAAGGACAACATCAACACGATGGTGTCCAACCTGGTCGCCACCACCAAGGCCAACCAGGAACAGGACTGGCTGAAGAGCAACCTGGCCCGCGTCTCCCGTCTCATGCAGGGCCACCGCGACCTCATGGAGGTCGGCAAGCTGATCATGAGCGAGCTCACCCCGCTCGTGACCGCCCACCACGGCGCGTTCTACATGGTCTCCCGCCCGCGCGACACCGAGCTACGGCTGATCGCCGGGTACGGCGTGCGCCCGGGCTCGGGCACCGGCCCGCGCGAGCGGTTCGCGTTCGGGCAGGGCATCGTCGGCCAGGCGGCGGCCGAGGGACGGCCCATCGTCCTGGACAACGTCCCGGCCGAGTACCTCACGATCGAATCCGGGCTGAGCAAGTCCACGCCCGCCCAGATCGTCGTCCTGCCCGTCATCTTCGAGGACCAGGTGCTCGGCGTCATGGAGCTGGCCTCGTTCAGCCGGTTCGGAGAGGTCCACCTGGCCTTCCTCAACCAGCTCGTCGAGACCATCGGCGTCACGATGAACACGATCATCGCCAACTCCCGCACCGAGGGCCTGCTCGCCGAGTCCCAGCGGCTCACCACCGAGCTTCGCGAGCGCTCCGACGAGCTGCAGCGCCAGCAGGAGGAACTGCGCCGGTCCAACGCCGAACTGGAGGACAAGGCGGCGCTGCTCGCCAAGCAGAACCGCGCCATCGAGATCCAGAACTTCCAGATCGAACAGGCCCGCCGCACGCTGGAGGAACGCGCCGAGCAGCTCGCGGTGTCGTCCCGGTACAAGACCGAGTTCCTCGCCAACATGTCGCACGAGCTGCGCACCCCGCTCAACAGCCTCCTCGTGCTGGCCAAGCTGCTCACCGAGAACAGCGAGGGCAACCTCACCGCGCAGCAGGTCGAGTTCGCCAAGACCATCCACGGCGCCGGGTCCGCGCTGCTCCAGCTGATCAACGACATCCTCGACCTGTCCAAGGTCGAGGCCGGCCGCATGGACATCCACCCCCAGCAGATCTCCATGCCCAAGCTGGTCGAGTACGTCGAGGCCACGTTCAGCCCCCTCGCCCAGGACAAGGGCCTGTCGTTCTCCGTCGAGGTCGACCCGTCCGTGCCCGAGGAACTGCGCACCGACGAGCAGCGCCTCCAGCAGGTCCTGCGCAACCTGCTGTCCAACGCGGTCAAGTTCACCCCCAAGGGCGAGGTCCGCCTGGACGTCACCCGCGCCGCCGGCGTCCCCTACATCGACGAGACCCTGCGCGGCAGCGACGACATCCTGTCCTTCTCCGTGATCGACACCGGCATCGGCATCGCGCCCGAGAAACTCGACGTCGTCTTCGAGCAGTTCCGCCAGGCCGACGGCACCACCAGCCGCAAGTACGGCGGAACCGGGCTCGGCCTGTCGATATGCCGCGAAATCGCCCGCCTGCTCGGCGGCGAGATCCACGCCAAGAGCGAGCCCGGGCGCGGCAGCACGTTCACCCTGCACCTGCCGATCAGCTACTCCGGCCCCCTCGCCAACGGCGACGGCGGCGCGGCCGTCCTGGACACCCCGCCGGGGTCCGCGCTGGAGCTCACCGCCTCCGACGTGCTGCCCGAACTGCCGGCCATCGCCGAGGAAGTGCCGCTCCCGCACAACCCCGAGGCATGGCAGGGCGACGACCCGCTGAACGGTGCGAAGATTCTCATCGTGGACGACGACATCCGCAACGTCTTCGCGCTCACCAGCGTCCTGGAACGCCACGGCGCGACCGTCGTCTACGCCGAGAACGGGCTGGAGGGCGTCGACCAGCTCGAACGCAACGACGACGTCGCGCTCGTCCTGATGGACATCATGATGCCCGAGATGGACGGCTGGGCGACCACGTCCACCATCCGCCGGATGCCGCAGTTCGCCGACCTGCCGATCATCGCGCTGACCGCCAAGGTGATGCGCGGCGACCGGGAGAAGAGCATCGCCTCCGGCGCCTCCGACTACGTGCCGAAGCCCGTCGACGTCGACCGGCTTCTCGAACGCCTTCGGGGATGGCTCACACGCGGCCGGGTGGCCTCCGGCGAAGGCAGGGAGGGGCGCGGTTGATGCCGGATCGAGCGAAGATCCTGCTGGTCGACGACCGGGAGGAGAACCTCATCGCCCTGGAGGCGATCCTCAGTTCCCTGGACGTGACCGCCATGCGGGCGCGTTCAGGCGAGGAGGCCCTCAAGGCACTGCTCGGCATCGACTTCGCGTTGATCCTGCTCGACGTGCGCATGCCCGGAATGGATGGCTTCGAGACCGCCGCGCACATCAAGCGGCGCGAGCGCACGCGCAACATCCCGATCATCTTCCTCACGGTGGTCGACAGCGCCCCCGACTACGCCTTCCGCGGCTACGCCGCCGGCGCCGTCGACTACCTCACCAAGCCGTTCGACCCGTGGGTCCTGCGCGCCAAGGTCTCGGTGTTCGTCGAGCTCTACAACATGAACCGGCGCCTCGCCGAACAGGCGTCCCTGCTGCGCGAACGCCTCAGCGTCGAGCTGCCCGACGGCATGGGCGCCGAGGTCCTCCCCGAACTGTCCCGCCGCCTCGCCGCCGTGGAAGAAGAGGTCGCCCGCATCCGCGACCTCACCGAACACGCCAACGGCAGCACCAGCCTCACCGCCCCCCTGAACGACCTCACCAACCGAGTAACCCACCTCAGAGCCGGCTTCGACGCCCTCAGCTGACCTCCTCAACTCCATGCAGGGCATGTGCTAGAAACGGCACGTGCCTGTCACCGTGCTGGTCCCGGACGTCCCAGATGAGGTCGTCGAGATCCTCAAGTCCCGCGCCTCTGCCAACGGCATGTCTTTGAACGCCTACCTTCGCGAGATGCTTTCTCAAGAGGCCGCAATCCCTGAACGGCCGACGGCAACGGAGACGTGATGCGAGAAGAGGCCATAAGCGTGCCGAAGAACACCTTCGTTCGCGGCAACGAGCACCTGGACCGCCTCCTGTCCGACCCGGACCTCGCGGCGGAGGTTGCCAAGGCAAATGAGGCGGTCATCTCTCGGACAAGAACGCCCAAGACGTCCCCAGAAGAGCTGGTCAGAGCCGAGCGCGCCCTTCCCATCGAATCCCTCGCCGACCTCGCGGCACCGGACATCTTCGGCAGCGATGAGGAATTGGAGGAGTTCTTGACCTTCACGCGCGCTGAACGCCAGCGCGACACATAAGCGTCGCACTCATACGAAGCATTCTCACAAGGACGTGAACCAGAACTTAGGTGGGGCGATTTTCGGATCGATCACTTGCATCCGGCTGCGCGGAGTCGGGTCGACTCCCCGCAGTGTGATCAACCGCTGGCCGTCCGCCTCCTCCAGGACAGCCGCACGTGGCTCCCTGGACGGTTCGTAGCTGTCGACGTAGTCGGCGAAGTCAGCCGCGTCCATCGCGGCCGAGGCGGTGACATTCGGGTAGAAGTCGCTGACCCGCTCGGCTGGGACACCATCGCGCAGCAGCGCCGCTACCTCGTCGTAAGGAATCCGGGTGCCTTCGATCACTGGGACACCACCACGGATCGCCGGGTCCACGGTCACGTGATCGCGCGGCCGGAGCAGGTCGGGGATGTGCCGGCCGTCTCGGTAGAAGGGGCGCAGCACATCGACCATTTCGTGGATGACGAGGTTGGCCTTTCGATGCACAAGGTCGGTCGCCTGGTCGGGCTCCACCAGGTAGATGCTGCTACCGTCGGCCACCAACTGATAGGCCGAAAGATGATCGCGCTCTCGTAGATCATCGCGGAGGGTGTCCAGAGCCCGCCGGATCCGCTGGAGAGAAGTGTCGTTGCGCAACTTCACGCATGTCCTGAGTGCCACGACATCCCTGAAGGAGTAGAGAATCGGCCGCACGTCAGAGATCTCGGGCACGAGCACGGCCCCCCGGCCTGCACTCTTGCGCCAGTGAGCGAGCTGACGAAGCGTGGCACCCGACAACGCCGCGGCGAGTGTCGGACTGTAGGCCATTCTCTTCACCTCCTTCCTCATACTCAGCGTCTGACCGAGCTATGGAGCCATCATCGCGAAGATCCTGGCGATGTTCGTGGTTCGCGGACATGCAGGTGAGCGCCTGTGACGCCATTACTGGGGTTATGTCGGGCAGTGCCAGGTATGCGGAGAGGACGAACCAGAGGACGCAGTGGGGGCGGGACTCGGTGAAGCCCCAGTTGGTGGAGAGAGTACGGATCAGGCGGATGCCGCGGCCGGAGTCGGCCGGGTCGTCGTCCGGATGCGGGGGGATGCTCGGGATCGTGGGGCCGCCCTCGTCGGCGACCTCGATCCGTACGTCACCGGTCCGCATGATCGCCACGGTGACACCGAAGGTGGCGGAACCGGTGTGTACAAGGGAATTGGTGACCGCCTCCGACAGGAGCAGGACCGCGTCGTCGTGGCGGGGGTGGCCGTCGAGGATCTTGCTCAGCCAGCGGCGGGCCTCGCGTACGGACGGGCCGGCGGCGGGGAAGGTCGCGGACTCCATCCGGCGGGTGCGCAGGTCCGGACACGGGTCTTGGTGAGGCGTCCTGGACTCCCCGTGCGGCGCGTGGAAGTTCATGCGGCCAGCCGTTCGGGCAGAGGGTGCGTGGCCGAGCCGCGTACGGCCGACGCCTGTGGCCTGCCGGTGATGAGGAAGTCCCGCTCGGCTGGAGTTCGCGGACTGCCGGCGGTCAAGAACTCCCGCTCGGCTTGGCGGATCTGGGCGGTTAGATCCTGGGCAGTGATCGCCTCCAGGATCAGCGGGTCCGGGGTCTGGAACAGAGGCAGGGCGTAGAAGCGGCGGCTCCATGGGCCATACATGATCGTCCAGGCCGGTTCGAGGCGGTCGAGGAGGACGGCGGCGGCGCGGTCTGGCGGGTCCGGGTTGCCCGCCTCGACCCGTACGTAGGTCTGACCGACGCTGTGGCGGCCGGGCCGCCTGGCACCGCGGCGTCCGAACAGGCTCCACCGCCGTTTGGTCTGCGTCACCTGGCACTACCACCTTCCTGATCGAGGGATCCGCACGGCGGTCACGCGCGCCTGCGGGTCCCGCCATTCACGCCCACCACGGGCTGTAGCAGTGCAATCATGGACAGTGATCAGTGCTGGCAGGAGGGCAACGGAGTGGTCGACAGTGGCCGCGCCGGACCACGAGCGCGAGGGGTGTCATGGCCACAGACCCGATCGACCCGCACGCCTCCGCGTGGCACCTGTTCGGCGCGGTCATGCGCCGCTGTCGGGAAAGCGAACCCAAGATCGCCCTACGCCGCGCGGCCGCCGACCTCTACATCGACTACTCCAACCTGGCCAAATGGGAGCGCGGGGAGCGCACGCCTCCAGCGGAGATGGTGCCCCGCCTGGACGAGGTGTACGGCGGGCACGGCATTCTGACCGCCCTTTATGGCATGTTGGTGCGCCTTAATGCGGCCGCCGAGTCGGACCGCCTGCGCGCGGGTATGTACCTGGAAACCCCCGCATATCGCAATGGAGATGACGATATGGAACGCCGGGCCGCCCTCCAGTTTCTCGCCGGACTCGGGGCGTACGGCACGATCGGCATCTCCGGTGAGCCCCTCCGCCAACTTCTCGACTTGTCCCTCGGACACGCGGAGCGCACGACAGAGGAGTGGGAGTTGGCCTGCGCCGACCACCTTCACGCCCTGCGTACACGACCTCCCGCTCAAGTCGCCGCCGATACGCTCATTGACCTTTTCGCGGTGCGGCGGCAGTTGCACACCGCCGCGCCCGCCGACATCACAGAGCTCCAGCGGGTCATGGCGGCGCTGTCCACTCTGCATGCGAATGTGCTGACCCGCCTGGGAGATCACGGCGCCGCCATCCGGTGGTGGCACACCGCACGCCAGGCCGCTGACGCCTCCGGGGACTTGGAACTACGGCTCGGCGTGCGCGCCACCGAAGCCGGGCACGGGTTGTTCGGACAACGTGATCCGGGGACGGTTCTGAGGCTTACACAGAATGCCAGACAAATCGCAGGCCCCCGCCCATCCTGGGGGCTGGCCCTCGTGGCCTGCTCCGAGGCGAAGGCGCTGGCTCTGCTGGGACGGCACGCCGAAGCCCACCAGGAATTGAACGTCTTCCGTGACCTCGTCGCGGCCGATCCCCCGTCGGCGAGCATCATCCCGGGTTACTGGAACTGCGGCCAACTGCCCAACGCCGAAAACACGATCTACGCCAAGGCGGGCAAGGAGGACGAAGCCGCCGACTCCGCGGAGCGTCTGCTCAGCCTTAACGGGGACTATCAGACGGCGGCTTGCGTTCGCCTGAACGAGGCCCTCTGCACGGTCGTCAACGGGGGGATCGACCAGGGGATGCACCTGGCGGCCTCCGTACTCGACACCCTGCCGCAGGTCCACAACAGCGTCATGGTGATCGAGACAGGACGAAGGGTGCTACGCGCGGTACCGCAGGACCAACGGGACCGACCTTCCGTCGCCGAGTTCCGCAAGGTGCTGGCGCTCGACCCCCCCGGTCGCGTCTGAGAGCACCAGTGCCCCCTCGACTGGTGCGGCGGGGTGGGACTGTACGGTCTTCGGCTCTGTCTCTCTCAATCTAGCCTTAATCTGCATTGCCCCGCGTACGTCGTCGACCATCTGACAGCATCGCTTGTTCCACTGGTCAGCATTGCTTAGTCTAGTCACTCAGAAGACAAGGGAGGCCGCTCTCCGATCTTCGGAAGCGGCCTTCTACTTGTGGCAACTCTGTCAGGGTGGCGGGATTTAACCCACGGCCTCTTCGTCCCGTATTACCGGCACGACCTCGCCCACGACCTTGTCGCGCCGCCCCGAGGCAAGATGCTGGTCACTCGCGCGCGGTGAGGTGCGACGGTGTTGCTGTACTTCCATGCTGTACAGCTAGGGCCGTAACGAGGCGGATCTCCGGTTACTCTGACGGGAGGTGAGGAGACACGCGTGAACCCAGAAGCGTGGGCCTTGCTCCGATCCCAGCTCATCCTCGGGCAGACCTTGCAAGGGACTGTTCTCCCGACCACATGGCCGGCCGGAGTCACCGGGATCTTCGTTGACCTCCGCCTCCCAGTGGTTGGCTTCGTGAACGTTCTCCTCCTGCCCCATGACGCCCACCGCTGGCCGACTGTAGGAACGGCCACAGACTTCGAGATCTGGTGGATGGATGAACGACCCCAGATCCGCCTCAAGCCTGTCAACCCTGCCTACCTACGCGACGACTTTGACGACTGGGCCGCCAGACTTCGCGGCCACGCGTGACACCCACTTTAGGAGAGCGGTAATTCTTCAGCTTGAACTATGGCCTTGATCTGCCTAAACGCCTTGGTGAGCCCATGTGGTCTACTTGATCATTTCGCGTATGGTTCGCGCTCATCAAGTCGCCACGTCGTTTTCGGGGACGGACGAGGCGTGCGTCACCCGTGCCCAGCGTGGCACGTGTTCTGCGTACGTCGGCAGAGGACGGGGAGCCTGCTCGTTTGGTCCAGCACCACGCGATCGCCCAGCGGCTGGTCGAGCCTGACGACGCCCTGGCCGAAGTCGCCGACGCCTGCGCAGGGGACCGTGCCGTAGCCCTGGAAGGGGAACTGGAGTCCCAGCACTACCACATCTGGCTTCTCGTTGGCCCGTAGGGTGACGTCGGGCGGTTCTGAACCAACGCAAAAGCCGTATTCGTACTTCACCAGCAGCGTGTGTTCGTCGAGCACCTCGAAGTCTGTAACGTCGGCAGGAAGACGGTCGTCGCCTACAGCGTCTTCGATGGTCCCGATCGCCTTCTGATCGACCGCGACGTGATCGATGGGGCCGGGGAGGTTCGAGAAGTACAGCCGCCAGGCCGGTACGGTCGCCATGCCGCGTGTGGTCTTCAGCCGCATCGTGGTGAAGGTAGCGCCGATCAGCTTGTACTCCTCGTCGTCGGGGAAGGTGTAGTTCTCCGGCCAGGAGGACAGGGCCATCAGCGCCTCTCGCGGCCTGATCACGGGGACCCGCATCGTGGACCCGTCGTCCCAACGGATCTGCGCCCCGACTGGCGGAGCGGGGAGCGGGCCGGCCACGACCCAGCCGTACTCAGTGTTGATCCGCTCGCTGACCTTCCGCGACATCGTGCTCAGGTCCTCGAGCGGGACGAAACCCTTGCGCCAGATCTTCGCGGCACCGCTCGTACGCCAGGTCGAGACGGCTTGCGCGGCGTTTTCCTCAAACGTCGGTCCCAACATGCCAGAGCTGTCGCTGAGGAGCAGCACCGCCGCCAGAAGTATCGCGGCTAATCGCACCATATGCTGATCTTGGCAGAGTGCCGCTTCCGACAACGGCGGCTTCGCGCACAGCACCGGGAGTCGGGTGCTACTCGAAGGATGCGGCTCTGAAGAACCTTGCGAATCGTGGTGGGATGAACCGGTTGCCCCTTGATGGCTGGGCAGACATGATCGCATGGGGTTCTGGACTACAGGGAGCGCGACGGGGACATGCGACTGCTGAGGCACAGACGAAAGTCGCAGGATGTCTGCCATGGACGAATGCATATCATCCAGGCAGAAAGGCTGCAGTTCCGGAGTCCTACCGAGAATGAGCTGTTAGTGGGACTCGCCTCGGCGAGCGACTATGAGGCGCAATACTGGTTCGGTTGGAATGCGACGGACATCGTCTACGAGCCACGGCGTTCGCAACTCCTGGCCACCGGGCCTCGGCGGGGAGGCGGCATCATGCAGTTCAAAGATTCCTGGTACCTGCACGGGGTCGACACTTGCACCGGTCGGCATGCTGGAATGGTTTCTGTAGGGCGCCAGCCGCATGGTTACGAGATCGGCGGCTGGCTCGCCCCCGCATTTCGTCGTCATCACTTGGGTAGCGAGCTGTTCGGGGCGGCGCTGACACTGGCTCACGAGCACCTTGGCATCGCTACGGTCGTAGCGGGAACGGAGAACACCAACATAGCCTGTAGGCGTGCTCTGGAGACGGCCGGATTCGTCGCCACACAGAGGGCCCCCGTTCATATTCTTCCGAACGGCCGAATAACCAACGCCTTGTGGTATGCACACACAGCGAGCACCCCAAGACAGTGCAGCTAATAGGTACGGCTGCCGCGGGCGACTCGCTCACAGTCGGCCATCCGGCTCACCCGGAAGTGCTCGGCGACCTGACGATCGCCAGCCCCTGCCGCGAACATCGCTCCGGTCGCGAATCGCACCTGCTCCCGGCGTGCCCGCGCCTGCGCGCTCAACCCACACCGCTGTCGGGATACGTCATGCCTCCGGTATGGACTACGACCAGCCACACGTCATCAATCCGTGATGCCATAACTACGTAACGTCATCCATTGAAGCTCTCCAACCACTTCCCATGCGTTGCTAATTATCGATAAGCGCGTCAGGAGCGGGAATGGGTCAACTGCCTTCAGTTCCACGGCGTTGAGCTTAACGCTTTGCCATAGCCGTTAGTCCAAGAGGGCGGGCAAGATGGCTGAGATACTTAGGTTAAACTCGATGACTCAGCGGTTGGCCGGGCTCCCTGGTGACGGTGGTCCCAGCGCGGCTGCGCGCAATGTTGACGATCAGGGGGCGCGTCGGTCATCAAGCCGCAGGCCGACCGCCCTTCCTGACCTGTGTTGGCGTGCGCGTCGATGGGTCGTTCATCGCGGGGAGATCGGACGCGTCCTACCGGTGGCCGACAGCTGACGGGTGGTCCACGAGGAAAATCGCCGGCCTTACATGCGCTTGTCATTCTGTAAAGAGCGATTGTTCGTGAATATCGGTTCGGATCTTGATGGAGGTCTGTTCCGGCGGGCGGGGATATTTCAGCTCATTCTTGTGCATTGCGGACAGCTGTCGCGCGCCCTACCCCCGGACGAAGGCAGAGCCCCATGGTCAAGCGAGCCCTCGCGCTGGTCTCCCTCTCCCTCACCGCAATACTCGGATTAACGCTACCCGCATTCGCGGTGACGCTGGAGCAAAAACTCGCCGCACTTTCCACTTTCACCCAGCCCACGGCGTCCAGCTCCTCCGCCTGGCTCTCCGCCTGGCAGAACCAGGGAGCCTGGGCCGACTACAACTTCGACTGGTCGACCGACCTGTGTTCGAGCAGCCCCGACCAGCCCCTCGGCTTCGACTTCAGGACGCCGTGCCGGCGTCACGACTTCGGCTACCGCAACTACAAGGCGGTGGGCCAGTTCCCCAGCAACAAGTCCCACATCGACGACGCGTTCTATTTCGACATGAAGCAGGTCTGCGCCAGATATTCCGGCATCTCGAAGTCCACCTGCGACGGGCTCGCCTGGACGTACTACCAGGCGGTCAAGCAGTTCGGCTCCCTGACCGTCACCCAGGCCCAGATCGACCAGGTCCGCAAGACCGCCGAACGAAACGCCCAGAACGCCGGGGCGTAATCGTCCCCACGCAACTCAGGTGACCAGGGTGCCGAGCGGTCGCACAGCCGCCGCTCGGCACCCCGCCCTGTTCCTGCGGGGGTTTGTCAGCCGTCCAGACGGACGGTGACGGTGACGCGGCCCGCCTCGTCGCGAGTGGCGACCGCATGCCCGGTGCGGTCGATCCCATCCAGATGCAGCGAGATCGGTCCTCCCTCGTCCAAGAAGTTGCGCCACCACTTCTTGGCGTCGGGGAACTGGACGCGGATCGTGACGCTGTCAGCCACGCGCCGGAAGGCGACGGGGGTGCTGAAGGTGCGTCCCGAACGGCGTCCCGTGTAGGTGACGACCGTGAGGTGTCTGCTGACCAACCGGCCCCATCGAGGAGACGAGCGCAACGTCAGGACACAGGAGTTCAAACGGCCGATCGCTCGCTTCGGAAGCGGTCCCCGGTATGGCACGGAACCTCCATCACGACGGGTATCTCTTGCCCCCAACGTAACGCGCACGACGTGGCGGCGACGATGACCCGCCGCTGCGTCACCGAGGTCCTGTGAGCGCGGCGGTCAGCGACGGGCGTGGTTCGGCGCGGGGTCAGCGGCGGGCGCGTTCCAGGGCGTCCCAGAAGCCACGGCGCAGGGCGTGGCGGACCTCGTCGTGCAGGAGGAAGTCGATGGGCAGGGACGAGCCCTGGAGCAGGCGCGCCTCCAGGTCGGAGGGCATGCGGGGCTTGCGGGCGAGCACGGCCTCCAGCCAGAGCGCCGGGGCGTCCCTGGCGACCGACTCACCGAAGTCGTGACCCTCCTTGTGGGCGGCCTTGACCGCGTCGGCGAGCGTCGTCGTGCCGGGTGAGCCGGCCTGCGGGGGCACGGGCGCGGGCTGCGGGCCGGTGTACGGGCCGAGCTGGGGCCCGGGGTAGGACGGCGGACCGCCGGAGCCGCCCAGGGTGTACTGGGCGGAGCCCTGCGGGGGCACCGGCGCGGCCAGCGGGGGCGCCTGCGGCGGGGAGCCAGGCGGCGTGGAGTCCGACGAGTAGGCCTGATAGGGCGCCGGTAGCGCGGGCTGGGACGAGCGCGGCGGGCCGGAGGAGCGGCCGGGCGAGGCGTGCGACCCCGTGCCGGACGAGGGCCCGGCGGAGCTCAGCCCACGCGACCCCGAGGAGGAGCCGGAGGAACCGGAACCGTAGGACCCGCCGCCGGAGGACGACCCGGCGGAACCCCCGCCATAGGACCCACCGCCAGAGGAGGACCCGCCATAGGACCCGCCGCCGGAGGACGACCTGGTGGAACCCCCGTCATAGGACCCGCCGCCCGGCGACCCGGCGGCGTAGGAGCCGCCCGCCGAGGACGACCCGGCGGAGCCCTGCCCGTGTGATCCGGCGCCGGGCGCGGAGGCGGCGGAGTTCCCGCCGTGGGCCCCCGTGCCCGAGGAGGGACCGGTGGAGCTCAGGCCGTAGGAGGCGCCGATGGCGGGCATTGCGCCCGTGAGCGTCCCGGGAGGCGCGGCGTCGTACGCGCCGTACGGACCGGCGTCCGCGCCCGCGGCGGGACCTCGCGAGCCGCCCGCGCCCTGGCCCTGCGGTCCCTGACCCTGCGACCCCTGCGCCTGCAAACCCTGCGCCTGCGAACCTTGGCCCTGCGCACCCTGCCCCTGGGGACCCTGGCCGTGCGAAGCCTGGCCATGCGGACCGCCGCCCGTCTCCGCGCCCTCACGCGCGCCGGCGCCCAGGCCGTGGGAGCCGCCCGGACCGTACGCACCACCGCTCGCCTGGGACGCCTGGGAGCCGCCGAAGGAGCCGTGCGTGCCACCCGCCTGCGGGCCGTGGGAGCCCCGGGCGGAAGAGAGAGGCCCGTGGTCCGGGGAGCCCTGGGAGGCCGGTCCGTAGAGGGGGCCGGTGCTGGGGTCCCCGGAGTCCTGGGAGGGCGGGCCGTAGAGAGGGCCGGTGCTCGGGCCCCCGGAGTCCTGGGAGCCCGGGCCGTAGAGAGGGCCGATGCTGGGGCCCCCGGAGTCCTGGGAGCCCGGGCCGTAGAGAGGGCCGATGCTGGGGCCCCCGGAGTCCTGGGAGACCGGGCCGTAGAGGGGGCCGATGCTGGGGCCCCCGGAGTCCTGGGAGGCCGGCCTCCCCTGGCCGTACGAACCCGCGCCGTGGGAGCCCGTCATGCCCGGCTCGCGCGCACCCGCGTCATCCGTACCAGGGGAGACGCCGGGGGAAACGCCGAGCCCGGCGCCGCGCCGGCCCGCAGCCGCGCCGTAGGACCCCGTGCCCCCCGCGCCGTGCGACCCCGTGCCCTCGGGCGGGCTCGTGTACCCGCTGCTGTGCGGGGCGGTCGTCTCCGAGTCCGGGCCGCCGTGCGCTCCCGGCGAGGAGCCGAGCAGGCCGGAGCCCTGCGCGCTCATCTGTTCGCCGGTGGTGGGCGGGCCGTGGGAGGCGGGTCCGAGGGACGTGGACCCGAGGGACGTCGAGCCGACCCCGCTCGTGCCCAGCGAGCCGGAGCCGAGCGCGTTCGGGTCATGCGAGCCGGACGGCCCCGACGACAGGCCCGGGTCGGAGGAGGCCTGCGGGGAGCCCACCTGGGACATGCCGGCGTCGTGCGAACCGGCGCCGTGGGAGCCCTGCGAGGAGCGGGCCGGCGAGGGCCCGGACCCCTGGGGTGGGGACGCGGACAGGCCGTGGGCCGGCGGGGACTGGGCGGGCGGCGTGGACGAGAGCCCGGAGACGGCGGCGAAGGAGCCGGTGGAGGCGGGGGGCCGTCCGTTGTACGACGGCGAGGACTCGCGGGCGCGGCCGTTGCCGACCGGCTGGGGCAGGTGGAGCCCGTTGGAAAGGCCGCTGTCGGGCCCGGCGGCGACGTTGCCCGTGACGAGGTTGACGTACGGCCGCAGGTGGCCGCTGCCGATCTCGATGAGGTCGTCGCACTCCTGCTGGAGCGTGCGCGAGACCGCCCACCCGCCCTCGGCCGCGATGTGGATCACGGTGACGCGGATGCCGAGGTCCTGCGCGTCGCTGACGACCTGGGCGAGGTCCTCGTCACCGCTGACCACCACGGCGTCGCAGATGGCGTTGTTACGGGCGAGCGTCATCAGGTCGCGGTGGACCTGCGCGTCCACGCCTTCGCGGCGGCCGGGCCGGATGCGGGCGAGGCGCAGCTTGAGGCCGGGGATGTCGGCGAGCGCGTCGTGCTCGGGCGTGCGCCGGCCCTCGACGGTGGCCTCATACCAGTAGCACCGCAGCAGCGGGAGGTCGGTGCGCTCGCGCGACAGCGTGGAGAGAAGTTGCAGCAGGCCGGGGTAGTCCCAGGCGACGGCCTCGCGATGGCGGGTCCCATGCACGGCCATCGCGCCGTCCGCCAGCAGATAGCCAGCGTCCACGAACAGCGCGCAGCGATCCACGCGACACCGCCCTTTCGTACATGGCCCAGGTCCGGTGGCAGCCGAAGCCCGGCCCTATCTCAGGGTAATGAAGGCACTGATCGCGCGAGGGTGAATCCCGGCGATTCGGCCCGCGCATGCCCATATCTAGGAGGGTTCCCGCAGACCGTACCAGTTTGCCTTCTATTACCGGCCTGGGGTGATAAACGAGTGGCCCCGCCGAGGCACTCCGAAGGGGTCTCTAGGCTGGCCACCATGAATGACCGCACGAAACTACTGGACGAGATCAAGAAAAAGGGAGTGGTGCACGGCCGGGTCGTGCTCAGCTCGGGCCGGGAGGCCGACTGGTACGTGGACCTGCGCCGGATCACCCTGGACGGCACCGCCGCCCCCCTGGTCGGCCGGGTCATGCTGGACCTCACCGAGGACCTCGGCTATGACGCGGTGGGCGGCCTCACCCTCGGGGCCGACCCCGTCGCCACGGCCATGCTGCACGCCGCCGCCGCGCGAGGCCGCGCCCTCGACGCCTTCGTCGTACGCAAGGCGGGCAAGGCGCACGGGCTCCAGCGCAGGATCGAGGGCCCGGACGTCACGGGCCGCCGGGTGCTGGCCGTGGAGGACACCTCGACGACCGGCGGGTCGGTGCTCACCGCGGTGGAGGCGCTGCGCGAGGCCGGGGCCGAGATCGTCGGCGTGGCCACGATCGTGGACCGCGGCGCGGCGTCCGCGATCGAGGAGACGGGCCTGACGTACCGCACCGCGTACACGCTCGACGACCTCGGCCTGAGCTGACCGCGATCGCGGGGACGGCTAGCCGGCGTGGCGGCGGGCGGTGAAGCTCTGGCGCTCCCCTGGCTGGCCCGGGGAGCGCGGCTCGCCGTTCACCTCGACGTACACCGTGGAGGCGTCGGCGAGCACCACGTCGAGCGAGAGCTGGGAGTAGAACGCCTGCTGGCCCCGGCCGAGATCGCGGTCCTCCACGATGTCGCCGCCGCTGACCCGTACGAAGATCGGGCAGCGGTCGGCCTGGCATGCGACGTACAAGGTGGGGATCTCGGCGGCGGAGGTCTCCACCGGCGGCGGGGACGTGCCGGAGGGTACGGGTTCGGCGGTCACGGCGGGAGCGGGGGCGTCGTCCGCCCCGTCGGAGCTCAGCGCGCCGGCCAGGGCGATGACGCCGACGGCGACCAACGCCAGCAGGGCAAGGATCGCGACGCCCACGAGCAGCAGGCGGGCGATGCCCATGGGGTCAGACCGGTGGCGTCCCACACTTCGGAGGGTAACCCGCGAGCAGGACGCTCACCGGGCGGTCGCCAGGACTCCTTCGACCGGCTTCTGATCGACTTCTGCACCCCGCCCACCAGGGGTGATGGTCAACGCGAGGAGGTCGGGTCCCCGGCGTCCCACTGGCCGCTCTCGTCACGGTGGTGCCGCCCGCGCGGCTCGGCGGCGGCCCCGTGCGCCTTGGCCTGCTTGGCCTCCTTGCGGCTCTTGAGCACCTCGCGAACGATCGGGATGACCGACAGCACGATGATCAGCGCCGCGCCCGGCAGGATGTAGCGGTCGACGTTGGGAATGGCGCTGCCCGCGAAGTAGCCGATGAGCAGCATCGACTCGGTCCACAGCACGCCGCCGATGACGTTCCACGCCAGGAACGTGGTGGGGCGCATGCCGAGCATGCCGGCGACCGGGTTGAGGAACGTGCGGACGATCGGGATGAACCGCGCCAGCACCACGGCGCGCGCGGGGCCGAACTTCTGGAAATACTGCTCGGCCTTCTCCACGTACTCTTGCTTGAAGAGCCGCGAGTCGGGCCGGGCGAACAGCCTCGGGCCGGTCTTCGCGCCGATGTAGTGACCGAGCTGCGCGCCCACGATCGCGCACAGCGGGGCGCACACGAGCAGAACGGGCAGCGGGAACGGCGCGTCGAGACCCACGGAGGACGCGACGGCCGCGGAGGCTCCCATGCCCGCCACGACCAGCAGCGAATCACCAGGGAGGAAGAAGCCGATCAGCAGCCCCGTCTCGGCGAAGATGATCGCGAGAATGCCGATGAGCCCGAAGGTGACGATCCACCATTGGGCGTCGAGAAGGTTAGTGAGGTCCATCACGGATGAGACTACCGCCGAGGGGCGGGGTGCACGCGCCAGTGGGTAGGACCAGTCGTAGTCCATCCAAATTCCATCCAAAACGGGCCATGAGGGGATGACCCGGCGGGAGCGCCCGCTCCGGCGCCGGACACATGCTGGACCCCTTCTTCCTCACCCGCCACTCCTTCGCAATACTTGCCCCGGGGATCCAGCCCCCGTCACCCATACGTTTACGTTCCGTCTAGGGAGTTGACTTCCGATGCCCATCGCGACCCCAGAGGTCTACGCCGAAATGCTCGACCGGGCCAAGGCCAATGGTTTCGCATACCCGGCGATCAACGTGACGTCCTCGCAGACGCTGAACGCCGCGTTGCGCGGTTTCGCCGAAGCCGAGAGCGACGGCATCATCCAGGTGTCGACGGGCGGCGCCGAGTACCTGTCCGGTCCCACGGTCAAGGACATGGTGACCGGCTCGGTGGCCTTCGCGGAGTTCGCCCGCGTGGTGGCCGACAAGTACCCGGTGAACATCGCCCTGCACACCGACCACTGCCCGAAGGACAAGCTCGACGGCTTCGTCCGGCCGCTGCTGGAGATCTCGCAGCGCCGCGTGGCCGAGGGCAAGGACCCGCTGTTCCAGTCCCACATGTGGGACGGTTCGGCGTGCCCGCTGGACGAGAACCTCCAGATCGCCCGCGAGCTGCTGGAGAAGGCCGCGGCGGCGCAGGTCGTGCTGGAGGTCGAGATCGGCGTCGTCGGCGGTGAGGAGGACGGCATCGTCGGCGAGATGAACGAGAAGCTGTACAGCACGCCGGAGGACGCGCTCGCCACCGCGGAGGCGCTGGGTCTCGGCGAGCGTGGCCGCTACCTTCTGGCCGCGACGTTCGGCAACGTGCACGGCGTGTACAAGCCGGGCCACGTGAAGCTGCGCCCGGAGGTGCTGCACGAGATCCAGGAGGCCGTCGGCGCCAAGTACGGCACCGAGAAGCCGTTCCACCTGGTGTTCCACGGCGGGTCGGGCTCCTCGCTGGAGGAGATCCGCGAGTCGATCTCCTACGGTGTGGTGAAGATGAACATCGACACCGACACGCAGTACGCCTACACCCGCCCGGTCGCGGACCACATGTTCCGCAAGTACGACAGCGTGCTGAAGGTCGACGGCGACGTGGGCAACAAGAAGGACTACGACCCGCGTTCGTGGGGCAAGTCGGCCGAGGCCGGCATGGCGGCGCGCGTCACGCTGGCCTGTCAGGACCTGCTGTCCGCCGGCAACAGGCTCGCCTGAGCCTGGGCTGATCACCTGCGCCCGGACGCCTGCCGGCGGTACGGACGTGCGAGGGGGCGGGCCACCGCCCGCCCCCTATGTGAATTATCTGGGAATGCCCGTGAAAACTGATGGTCACGGGACTTCGGGAGCGAATACCTCGTTACCATCAGCTAAATGTCCATCTCCTACCGAGCGCGTCCATATGTCTGCGGTGCCATCGGAAAGTGGGATGCGCGCATAGCGGAGCGGCTGGTGTCGGCCTCCCCGCGAGGGCTCGACGAGGTGCACCGCTCCCCACTGGCCACCCTGTGGTCGACCGGCGAGCCGGAGAACTGGTCGCGGGGGCCGCTCTCCGGCTACCTGTGGTGGCCCGCGGCCGGTTCCGTCCCGCAGCCGCGCTCCTGGCGGGAGGCCGCCGAGCGCCGCCTCGCCGCCGGCCTGGTCCTCGAACCCGGCGGCGCCGTCCTCCACACCGACGCCCTCGGCCTGCACGAGTTGAACGTCCGCCGCGTCGGCGACGCCCTGTACTTCTCCACCCGCATCGACCCGCTGACGCGCCTGGACGACCGTCCTCTCACCATCGACTGGTCGGCCTGGGCGAACCTGCTGGTCATGATGACCCCACTGGGGGACGAGACGCCGTTCGCGCAGATCCGCCACATGGAGCCCGCGACCGCCTGGCGCGCCGGGCCGGACGTCCCCGGCGGGGTGCGGGTGGAGCGGTTCGAGCCGGGCTGGCTCGCCGCCGACCCGGGCAAACCCCCCGCGCCCGAGGACGTCGTCGAGCTGATCGCGGACCGGATCCCGCACCGCGCCGGTCCCGTGGCGATCGGCCTCAGCGGCGGATGGGACTCCCGCCTGCTCGCCGCGCTCGCCGTGCGACGGCCCACCGCCCAGATCGAGGCCTGGACCACCAGCACCGACGACGGGCTCGACCTCGACATCCCCCACGCGCGGACCGTCGCGGCGACGCTCGGCGTGCCGCACCACGTGGTCAGGCCGGGGCCGGAGGCGTGGCTGCACGAGCACCGCGAGGTGTGGCTGCGCACGCAGTACCAGACCCTGCACCACGCGTGGGCCATGCCGTACGCCCGCGCGGTGCACCGCCTGCGCGCGCCGCTGATCGACGGCTGCCTCGGGGACGCCCTGTTCCGCACCCGCGGCGACCACGCCGAGGCGTCCGAGGCGCCGAGCCGCGACGAGGCGCGGGAGATCACGTGGAGGGCGCTGTCGACGCACTTCCCCCGCCAGCCCGAGGTCTGGGCGCCCGGGGTCGGCGACGCGATCGCCGAGCTGGGCCTGTCGGCGTTCCACCGGGTGATGCGCCCTTTCGACGGGCACCACGCCTCGCCCGTCCTCGCCCGGCTGCACACCCGCTACCGGGGGATCTACACCTCTCCCACCTGGCTGCTCGGCCCGGAGGCGGAGATCTGGCTCCCGTTCGCCGACCCGGACGTGATCACGGCCGCAATGAGCGTGCCGCTGTCCGCGCGCCGCGACCACGCCTACTTCCTGGCGATGCTGCGGTACGGCGCGCCGCGCGTGGCCGCGCTGCCCTCGACCAACGACCCGGGCGAGAAGCCCGCACCCGGCCCCCAGCGCAAGACGAGCCCGGCCGCGCTGTCCGCCCTCGCCGCGAGCATCGCGGCCAGCGAGGACGTACGCTCGCTGCTCGGTCCCCGGATGCTGGCCACCCTGACCGACCCCGAGCTCCGCGCGCGGCAGACCCGCTGGTCAGGGCCGCTCTACGTCCTGCAGTGGGCCAGCATGCTCGCCCGCTGGCGTACGGAGTACGGCTCACGCCTCCGCTGGAGCCCGCTCACCTGAGCGACACCCCCCGTTTCTCTTCAGCGCAGAGAAAGAAAGGCCAGGAACCCGGATGCCGAGGACGACGAGGTCGGCCACAACGCTGTCCCCCCGCCTCCTGCTGATCGGCAGCGCCGCCTTCGCAGTCCTCGCGGTGGTGGTGCTGGTGGTGCTCTCCGTCACCGGAGACGTGGACCCCGTCACGGCGGTCCAGCTCGCCGCCTCGCTGCTCGTGCTCGCCGCGGCCGCCGCGATCGTCGCGAGCGTCCGCAGGACCGACGGCAAGGCGCTGCGCATCGACAACAGGACCAAGCGCCAGGACGCCGCGCTGGTGCGGGCCGAGCACACCCTCACCCAGCTCACCACCACCCTGGACGGGCTCACGGGCCGCCTGGTGGACGCCTCCCGTAGCCAGTCCGGCTCGGTTCTCGCGGCCCTCGGCGAGGACCGCATGGCGCTCACCACGCAGGCCGATCGCCTGGCCGAACTGTCGGAGTCGATGTCCGAGATCCGCGCCCTCGTGCGGAGCAACGCCGCCGACCTGCGCGAGCTGCGCGGGCTCGTCCACGACGAGACCACCGGCGGCGGCGTCGCCCAGACCGTGCGGGAGATCGGCGAGCGGCTGGACGCGCTCGGCGGAACGGTCCGCGACGGGCAGTCCGAGCTGTCGGGGGCCGTGCGGCAGAACTACGCGCAGCTCGAGGCGCTGATCGACATCCGCGCCCTGTTCCAGCCGCGCGCCCCGATGCCCCGGCTGCGGGGGTGGGCGGCCTCGCCGGACGTCCTTCGCCTGCTGGTGGAGCGGGTCGCCGCCGACCCCGCCGAGATCGTGGTCGAGTGCGGCAGCGGCGCGTCCACCGTCTGGCTCGGGTACGCCGCCCAGCGGTTCGGCGGCGGGCGCGTGATCGCGCTGGAGCACGACGAGCGGTTCGCCGAGTCCTCCCGGGACCTGGTCATCGCCCACGGCCTCCAGGACGTCGTGGAGGTCCGCCACGCGCCGTTGACCTCCTGGACGGCCGACGGCGGCGAGACGATCCCCTGGTACGACACCCGGGCGCTGGACGACCTGACCGGCATCGGGCTGGTCTTCGTGGACGGGCCTCCCGGGGCGACCGCGCCGATGGTCCGCTACCCGGCGCTGCCCGTCCTGCTGCCGCGCTGCGCGCCCGACGCGTGGTTCGTCCTGGACGACGCCGACCGGCCCGCCGAACGGGAGGTCACCGACCGGTGGCTCAGGGAGTTCCCCGAGCTGACCGGGTCGGCCCACCCCGCGGAGAAGGGGGCGATGGTCCTCAGGCGGAGGGCATGACGTGGGGCGCCCAGGTGACCGCCCGGGGACGGGCATGACGGCCGCGCTGCTGCCCGCCGAGACGGCGGCCAGGCTGATCCGGACCGGCTCGAAGATCGCCGTGGCCGTCGCGGGCGTGGACGCCGACGGCCTGGACGCGCTGCTGCCGGGGCTGGCGTACGAGGTGGCGGACGTGGACACGATGGGCCCCGCGCCGTGGGCCCGGCCCGACCCACCGGCCGTCGTGATCGTCGCGAGGACCCCCACGGACCTGCGCCGGGCCGTGGCCCTCGGGGCGGCGCTGCCGACGACGCCGCTCACCTGCGTGATCATTGCCCAGGCCCCGTCGTGGTGCGACGCCCCCGGCCTCCCCCTGTCGCCGAGCCTCGGCCGGCGCCTGCTGCGCGACCTCGGCGTCACCCGGTACGGGGCGTCCGGCTGGCGGGTCGCGGCGCGCTTCTCCGAGCCGCTGCCCTCGGGCGAGGTCGCGGCGGCCGTCGCCCGGAGCCTCGGCGGCCACCACCTCGCCGGGTACGCCCTTCCCATGGCGGGCCTGGCGGGTCCCGGGCTCGCGGACTGGCGGCCGGGCGACCCGAACGTGACCTTCGCCGACGAACGCGGCCCCGTCCCCGACCGCTCGGACGTGCCCACCGCCGACCTCGCCGTCCGCACCGTCCACACCGTCCACACCGTCCACGCCGTCCACACCATCCACGCCGTCCACGCCCAGGAGCCGGGCGCGGCGGAGGACTGGATCGACGCGCGCGTCCCCGCCCTGGACCGCCCCGTGGACGTGAGCTGGGCGCGCTTCGGCTCCCCCGGCGGCTACCAGGCGCTGCGGGCCCTGGAGATCGAACCGGACGTCGTCCCCCCGGTGGACGAGCGGTCGGTCAACCCCCGGGGATTCACCAAGACGCCGAAGCAGCCGATCGCCGAGATCGTCCAGCGTGACGGGCGCTGGGAGATCGACCTGGAGGGCCGGACGGTCGTCCGTGTGCCCGCGTCCGGCGGCGTCACCGACGCCGACGTCGGCCGCCTGCGCCGGGCGCGCGGGCTGCGGTTCGCGTGGCGTCCCTCGCACACCGGCCCGATCGCGGCCGTCCGCGCCGTGGCCGGGCTCGCCGCCGCCGGGATCCCGCTGATCTCCGACGCCCCGCCCGCCTGGGCCGTGGACGGCCTCGGGGCGGACCTGGCCGCACTGCCCGCCGGCGCCACCGAGGCCGACCTGGCCGACGAGCTGCGCCGCGAGGAGCACAGCGTACGGCTGCGCCGGCTGGCCCTCGGCCGCCACGGCACCACCGCGCGCTGGCGGTCGATGGCGGCCCGCGCCGGGGTGCCGGTCCCGCCGCCGCCCGCGATCTCGGTCGTGATGTGCACCCGGCGCGCCGAACTGGTGCCGTTCGCCCTCGGCCAGATCGCCCGGCAGCGCGGGGTGGAGCTGGAGGTCGTCCTCACGCTGCACGGCGTGACGGCCTCCGCGCCCGAGCTCCAGGCGGCCATCAGGGACTTCGACCGGCCGATCACGGTCGTCGAGGCCGACGCGTCCCTGCCGTTCGGCTCCGTGCTGAATCTCGCCGCCTCGCGGGCCGGCGGAACGTTCCTCAGCAAATGGGACGACGACGACTGGTACGGGCCCGATCACCTGGCGGACATGCTGCTCGCCCAGGGGTACTCGGGCGCGGAACTGGTGGGCGCGGCCTCGGAGTTCTTCTACCTGCAGCAGATCGACGTCACGATCCGCCGCGACTGGACCAGCGAGACGATGTCCAACCATGTGGCGGGCGGCACCTTCGTGGTGTCGCGCTCGGCGTTCGAGGCGCTCGGCGGCTTCCGGCCGGTGGCGCGCGCCGTGGACGTCCATTTCTTCCAGGACCTGATGCGGGCCGGCGGCGCGATCTACCGTACGCACGGCCTCGGTTTCGTCGCGCGCAGGGCGGCGAGGGGCGGGCACACCTGGCAGGAGCCCGTCGGCTACTTCCTGGCCCGCGCGAAAGATCAGTGGCGGGGATTCCGGCCGAGCCGACTCATGGAGTGGGAACAGTGACACAGCACGGGCAGCCGAGGATCCGGCACAACGACTACGACGTCCTGAAGCCCCCCGCGCCCGGTGCCTGGAGTCCCACGCTGTCGGTGAGCGTGGTGATCGCCGCGTACGGGCACCAGGACAAACTGGACCTGACGCTGGCCGCGCTGGCCGCGCAGAGCTATCCCGGGCACCTCATGGAGGTCGTGGTCGTCGACGACGGCACCCACCCGGCCCTGCGTCTGCCGGAGATCGTCCCGGACAACACCCTCATGATCACCAGCGAGCCCGGTTCACGCGGCCGCTCCAACGCCCGCAACGCCGGCTTCGCCCGCGCCTCCGGCGACGTCGTCCACTGGCTGGACGCCGACATGGTCACCTTCCACGACGAGGTGGAGGCGCACATGCGCTGGCACCACCTGGCCGACTACCTCGTCGTGATGGGGTACGTCCGGTTCGTCGACCACACGCCCGGCACGCCCACCCCCGAGCAGGTGCGCGACGCGGTCGCCTCCGCCGCCACCGAGACGCTGTTCGACGAGGCCGCGAGCGAGCCGCACTCGTGGATCGTCGACCTGGCCGAGCGCACGAACGGCCTGCGCACCGAGCGCGACACGGCCTACCGCGTCCACGTCACCAACGCGGCCTCGGTGAACGCCCGGCTGCTGCGTGAGGCCGGGCCGCTGGACACCGGCCTCGTCCTCGGTGAGGACAGCGAGCTCGGCTACCGGCTCGCCCAGCGCGGCGCGGCGTTCGTCCTGGCCCCCGAGGCGCGCAGCCGCCACCTCGGGGCCTCGATGATGATGCGCGACGGCGATCAGGTGCGCCGGTACAACCAGGCGTTCGTGCCCGACCACATCCCGGTCATGCGCTGGCTGCGCACCCACCCGCGCCGCCAGTGGCAGGTCCCGTACGTCGAGGTCGTGATCGACGTCACCCTCGCCTCGTACGAGGACGCGCGGGCGACCGCCGACGGCTTCCTGGCGAGCACGCTGAACGACATCGCGATCACGCTGGTGGGGCCGTGGAGCGAGGTGCGCGAGGACCGGCGTGACCCGCTGAGGAGCCCCATGCTCGACCTGGTCCTGCTGCGCGGCCTCTACCGCGCCGAGCCGCGCGTCCGGTACGCCGAGCACGTGCCCGAGACGGCCGCGCCCACGCCGTACCGCATGCTGTGCCCGGCGGGCTGGGTCCCCGGGCCCGAGACGCTGCGCAAGCTGGTCGAGCAGGCCGCCGGCAAGGGGTACGGGCTGGTCGGTATCGCCCTGGACGAGACCTCCGACGAGGTGATCGCGGCCCGGCTGGAGCACACCGGCGCGTTCGCCCGCGCCCGGCTCGTCCGCGCCGACGGCGAGCCGCTGGAGTCCGCCGTGGACGACGTGGCCGGCACCCGCTGGGTGGACGGCGCGACGCTCGGCTTCCTGCCCGCGGGCCAGGCCGAGCCGCCCACGCGGGGCAAGGTCGAGGACCCCGCCCTCAGGCGCGAGGTGGAGCGGCTGCGCGCCGAGAACGCCCGCCTGGCCGAGCGGCTCGCCGCCGCGACCGGCGAGGCGGGGCCGGGGAGCCCTGAGAACGGCGCCACGCCGCCCCGGGCGCTCGGACCGTCCGAGACACGCCCGCGCGGCCTGCTGCGCCGCCTCCGCTGATCACATTCGGGCGTACCGGGCGCCGCGCCAGGTCACCGGGGCAGAACGATTTCTCGATAACATCCCGTATCACAGCGGCAGGTATGACCGAACAGGCGGAACAACGGTAAGACTGTGTTCATGGAAACGCACGAGAACCTCCTCGCCGGGCCGCCGCCGACCCTCATTCCGGACAACCCCGACGCGAGGGGGGCCCTTGAATCCGGTGCCAAGCCCAGCGATGTCGCCGCGCGCTTCCCGGCCTACTCCGCGGCCTGGGCGGCCCTCGCCGACGAATTCTTCGCCAAAGGCCACGCCGTGACGTCGTACGCCTTCGCGCGCACCGGGTACCACCGGGGCCTCGACCAGCTCCGGCGCGCCGGCTGGAAGGGCCACGGCCCCATCCCGTGGGAGCACGCGCCCAACAGGGGGTTCCTGCGCTGCCTGCACGCCCTCGCCCGCGCCGCGCAGGCGATCGGCGAGAAGGACGAGGCCGAGCGCTGCTCCACGTTCCTGCGTGACAGCAGCCCGGAGGCGGTAAAGGCCCTCAACAAGCACTAAGCCACGCTTGGGCGGCATCAGCCTGCTCGGGTAGTCTCTCAACGCAAGAGCCCCTGTCGCACTTGCGCCAGGGGTTTACGTTTTTGTGTGCGGGAGTTAACCATGCCGGCTGTCGTTCTCGTGGGCGCCCAGTGGGGCGATGAGGGCAAAGGTAAGGCCACCGACCTGCTGGGCGGTGAGGTGGACTACGTCGTCCGCTACCAGGGCGGCAACAACGCGGGCCACACGGTCGTGATCGGCGACCAGAAGTACGCCCTTCACCTGCTGCCCACCGGCGTGCTCTCGCCCGACGTCGTCCCGGTGATCGGCAACGGTGTGGTGATCGACCCGGGGGTGCTGCTCTCGGAGATCGACGGCCTGCTGGAGCGCGGCATCTCGTGCGACCGCCTGCTGATCTCGGCCAGCGCGCACCTGATCATGCCCCACCACAAGGCGCTGGACAAGGTGACCGAGCGCTACCTGGGCAAGGCCCGCATCGGCACCACCGGGCGCGGCATCGGCCCGGCGTACGGCGACAAGATCGCGCGCATGGGCGTCCGCGTGCAGGACCTGCTCGACCCGGGCATCCTCAGCCAGAAGATCGAGGTCGCGCTGAACGAGAAGAACCAGGTGCTGACCAAGGTCTACAACCGCAGGGGCATCGACGCGGCGAAGGTCCTGGAGGAGTACCTCGGCTACGCCGAACGGCTCAAGCCGCACATCGCCGACACCTCGCTCATCCTCAACAAGGCGCTCGACGACGGCAAGGTCGTCCTGCTGGAGGGCGGCCAGGGCAACCTGCTCGACATCGACCACGGCACCTACCCGTTCGTGACGTCGTCCTCGCCGACCTCCGGCGGCGCCTGCATCGGCTCGGGCATCCCGCCCACGCGGCTCACCCGCGTGATCGGCATCCTCAAGGCGTACACCACGCGCGTCGGCTCCGGGCCGTTCCCGACCGAGCTGACCGACGAGATGGGCGACTGGCTGCGCACCACCGGCGGCGAGTACGGCGTGACCACCGGCCGCAACCGCCGCTGCGGCTGGTTCGACGCGATCATCGCCCGGTACGCCACCCGCATCAACGGCGTCACCGACTTCTTCCTCACCAAGCTGGACGTCCTGTCCGGCCTGGAGCGCATCCCGGTCTGCGTCGCCTACGACGTGGACGGCGTGCGCCACGAGGAGATCCCGATGACGCAGACCGGCTTCCACCACGCCAAGCCGATCTACGAGGAGTTCCCGGGCTGGGAGGACGACATCACCGAGGCCAAGTCCTTCGAGGACCTGCCCAAGAACGCCCAGGACTACGTGCGGACGCTGGAGGAGCTCAGCGGGGCGCGCATCTCGGCCATCGGCGTCGGCCCCGGCCGCACCCAGACGCTCTCGCTGCGCCCGCTGATCTGACGGGCGGCCCGTGATCTCCCCCGGTCACGGCTCCTGCGCGCGCCGGAAGGGCGTTCCGGCGCGCGTTCACGGCCCCGCCTGAACGAGGTCAGGGCACGTGGACGATAGGGTGCGCCGTGTGCAGGTGGAGATACCGGAGATTCACGGCCACCGGGGGGCACGGGGTCTGCGCCCGGAGAACACCCTTCCCGGCATGGCCTTCACGCTCGAGCTCGGCGTCCACGCGATCGAGTTCGACGTCGCGCTCAGCGCCGACCGCAGGCTGGTGCTGACCCACGACCTGACGGTGTCGGCCGTGACCAGCGCCGACACCGCGCCCTTCACGGAGGACGACCCCGACTTCCCGTACGTCGGCAAGCCGATCCGGTCGCTCACGCTGACGCAGTTGCGCATGCTGGACGTCGGCGTGCGCCACCCCAGGACCAAGGACGACCGCTTCGCCGCCACCCAGGCCCGCGTGCCCGGCGCCCGCATGCCCACACTGGGCGCCGTGCTCGGCCTCGCCTCCGCGTACGGGGCCGACGACGTGCGGATGAACGTCGAGATCAAGTCCGACCCCACCCGGCCCGACCTGTCCGGCGACCCGTGCGAGGTGACCGAGCTGGTCGTCGCCGAGCTGGAGCGGCACAAGCGGCTGGACGGCGCGGCGATCCTCAGCTTCGACTGGCGCGTCCTGCGCGTCGCCCGCGACCTGGTGCCGCTGCGCTACGCCCTGGTCGAGAAGGCGACGCTGGACCCGGCCTGGCTCGGCCTCGACCACGTCGCCGACTTCGGCGGCGACATCGCGGCGGCCGCGGCCTCCATCGGGGCCACCACCCTGTCGCCCGACCGCGTGCTGGTGGACGAGGAGCTGATGTCCCAGGCCGCGAAGGCCGGGCTGCCGGTCGCCGTGTGGACGGTCAACGACCCCGAGGAGGCCGCGCGCCTGCTCGACCTCGGCGTCGCGGGCATCGTCACCGACTACCCGGACCGCATGCGCGACCTGTGGACGCGGCGCGGCCTCGCCCTGCCCCGTCCGGCCGTGAGCCCGAGTCCCACTCGCCCGTGATCGCCGTGGTTCGACCGGTTCGCGGCCGGGCGTACGGCGTCCGCGATCCGTCCGCGATGCTCGGCGGGTCACAACATCAACTGGAGTGGGCGCGGGAGTATCGTGCGGAGAACTAAAGTGGCGGGATCATCGTCCTGAGGCGATCCCGGCGCCAGGACGCCCACGACCGGAGGTCACCGATGCAGGCGGAGCCGCGCATTGAGCCGCGCATGTCGAGCTGGGCCATCGAGCGCTTCGGCGTGCGTGCCGCGGACGTGAGAAACCGGCTCGCCGCGTCCCTCAAAGAGGCCGCCGAGAACGCTCAGGACGCGCAGAAGTGGTCCAGAAGCGACAAGCGGTACGCGTACGGCTCGACGCTGATGGCGCGGCGCTACGAGGCGCTGGTGGCCGGTTTCAGGACCGAGCCGGGGTTCCAGGTCATCCGGCCCTACCGCTCGCCGCACCACCTCGTCGTCCTGGACGGCAACCTGTTCCTGCCCTTCCGCTACGCCGAGGACGACACGACCCCGATCTCCGAGGCCCGCGTCAGCGACGGGCGCATCTCGGCGCTCGCCCGCGAGCTGTTCACCCGCTACGGCCCCCGGACGATCTACACCCAGGAGGAGCTCGACCTCGGCGTGGACGAGGGCGACGACGAGCTGGACGAGGTGCGTCCCCTCCTCGCCGAGCTGCCCGCCGACACGCGGCTGATCCCGGTCGCCTACGCCGCGAACTCGCAGGCCGGCCTGCTGCGGCTCTTCTGGGGCGAGGCCGAGCTGATCGACGACATAGGGCACATCCACTGGCTCCACTACGAGCCGATCCCGCTGCTCGCCGCCTCCTCGCCGTGGACGCCGCAGGCCCTGCCGCTGGACGACCGTCCGGAGGTCGCCGCCCGCTTCGACGCCGCCGCCGAGCCGGACCTCACGCTCACCCGCCGCCCGGCCGTGGAACGCGAGAACCCCGCGCTGTTCCCCGTCTTCAGCGAGCCCCACGACGAACCGCGGACCGCCGACGCCGATGAGCGAGCGTAAGGATGACGGCGGCCGGCACCCTGGCCCGGCTCGTGGCCAGATCCGCCTCTTCGACCAGGCGGGCTCGGGAGCACGAGGCGGGCCCACGCCGCAGGCCGTCGCCGACGCCTTCGACCAGGCGCGCCTCACCCAGGCGCGGCGGCTCGCCGGGCTGACCAAAAAGGACCTCGCCGAGCGCATCGGCGTCACCCCGGCGGCGGTCGGGCAGTACGAGACCGGCGCCACCCACCCGCGGCCCGACCTCGTCCCCCGGCTGGCCGAGTCCCTCGGCGTGCCCATGGCGTTCTTCCTGCCGGGCCGCCCGCACGCCAAGCTGGACGGGTCGATGGCGCACTTCCGCAGCCTGCGCTCCACCCGCGTCCACCAGCGGGTCAAGGCCGTCGCGTTCGTCGAGCAGGTCTGGGAGCTCACCCACGCCCTGGAGAAGCGCGTACGGCTGCCGCACGTCGACCTGCCCGGCTTCTCCGGCGGAGAGGTCCACTCGGGTGTCGAGCTGCCCCGCGACCCGGCCGCCGCCGCCCGCGAGCTGCGTCGCCACTGGGGCCTCGGCACCGGCCCGATCGCCCACCTGGTGCGCCAGATGGAGGCCCACGGCATCGTCGTCGTCCTGCCCCCGCCCGACGAGGACGCGACGACGGTCGACGCGTTCTCGACGTCGCAGCTCCCCCGGCCGATCGTCGTGCTGACCGCCAACCGCTTCGACGACATCCACCGCTACCGCTTCACCGCCGCCCACGAGCTGGGGCATCTCGTCCTGCACGGCGAGACGGCGGCGGGCGACGTCCAGCAGGAGCGCGAGGCCGACACCTTCGCCGCCGAGTTCCTCACGCCGCGCGACAGCATCCTGCCCGACCTCCCCCGCCGCCTGGACCTGCGCCGCCTGGCCGAGCTCAAGCACGTGTGGGGCGTCTCAGTCGACTCCCTGCTGTACCGCTGCCGCGAGGTGGGCCTGCTGTCGGACTCTGCCGCCGGCCGCGCGTACCAGCGCCTCGCGGCCCTGCGCGATCAGCCGGGGTTCGCCAACGAGCCCATAACCGGCTATCCGGGCGAGCATCCGGTCCTGCTGTCCCAGGCGTTCGACCTGGCGGCGGCCGAGACGGGCCTCACCATGCCCGCCCTGGCCACCCAACTGGCCTGGACGGTCCCCCGCGCCCGCCAACTCCTCGGCCTCCCGGACCACCGCCCCCAGCTGCGCATCGTCCCCTGACCACCACACCGATCGGCTCACCCGCCAGGGGATGGCCGCCCTGCCATCGGCCGAAGCGCTCGCGGCACTCGGCCCGCCGGCCCTCGTCAGCGCGGGGCGGTGGCCGGACGTCCGGACGCATCTGGTGTACGCGCGGCAGTACAACGTGGAGCGCATGCCGTCACCACTGACGAAGCGGCCGTAACCACTTGATCTGTCAGGCGAACACATCCTCAACGGAAGCGACCGTCAGCGCCCGCTGGAGCCATGTGTCCAACTGCGCCGCATCCGTACACCCCAGAATGCGACTACACGCCTCCTCCGAAACGGAAAGCCCGCGACCGTCCAGAACCATCACGATCGCCTCCGCCTTACCCTCCGCCTTGCCTTGCGCTTTGCCTTCCGCGATGTACTTCTTGGCGAAGTCGCTCTGGTACTCGTAGGACGTGGCCCTCAACCCCATCACGGACCCGTCACCCCTGACGGAGCTGCCGTAACCACTTGATCTGTCAGGCGAACACATCCTCAGCGGAAGCGACCGTCAGCGCCCGCTGGAGCCATATGTCCAACTGCGCCGCATCCGTACACCCCAGAATGCGACTACACGCCTCTTCCGAAACGGAAAGCCCGCGACCGTTCAGGATCATCACGATCGCCTCCGCCTTACCCTCCGCGACGTACTTCTTCGCGAAGTCGCTCTGGTACTCGTAGGTCCCCACGGCCATTAATTCCTCCATATGCTTGCGAGCCAGCTCAGGGAGCATCTTCAGAACAAAGTCAGCGTACAACCGGGACCGCTCGTCATCGAGGGCGGTCAGGGCGGCGTGGAAGGCCTCCAGAACCGGCTGGCCGTCCAGGTCGCCGCCATGGGCCACCGCCGACAGCACCGCGAGTTCCGGCGCATTGATCGCCTCGGCCGGGTCCGTCAAGGTCGGGAACGCGTCCGGGCCCGCGACCAGCGGAACCAGCCGCCAGCCGGGATGCCCCATGTCGATCGGTTTCATGCACCACCGGGCGGTGGGCGCGTCAGGGCAGATGACCAGCAGGATCGCGGGGCAGCGCGCCCGCGCCCGCACCGCCGCCAGATACACCGGCCAACTCCATCGCTTGCCGTGGTCACGGCCTCGTTGCACCTCCACCACGACGGTGAGCACCGGCTTTTTGTCCGAGAACGTCACCACCGCGTCCGCCTGGTACTCCACCGGTGGGCACTGCGTGAGATCACCCGATTCGATCCTGGCCTCACGGTAGCTCGGAAGCGTCAACCCCAAGGCGCGGACCAGCAACTCCGCGGCCATTTCAGGGCGGTTCTTGAAAAGCATAATGAATGCTTCATGTTCCAACGAGGGCATGGCCAGGACATTAGCAGGAGGGCAAAGTCCGAACAAAACTTCGACAGATAATCATCCGAACACCCAGAAGGCAATCCAATACTCATATATCGAGCCAAATCAATTTAGGTACGACCGCGCGCAAATCAGGCACACGGTGCCCACAATCTTCACCCCATCCACAATGAGCCACAGATACTGCATACGGATGTTCAGCTCGCCCATCGTCCACTCCTAGCCGGGACGAGATCGCGCCAGGCACGTAAGAGGCTCATGAAGCCGGTGGACGACGACTCGAAGCATCCAGCGATCAGCAGTCGGCAACAACAGGGCCCGAGCCGGAGCGCCCCCCGGGTGCGGAGGCGAGGACCAGTTCCAGCGGGGACCCGCTTGCGACGGTGGCGGTCTGGCCTTCGTGGGGGCGGGTTCTGCTTGGTTTGGGGGGCGATATGGCTTGTATTCGGTTATGTCAGGTGATTTGGTGGGGTGAGTCGTGGGGTGGGGGTGGGTTGGGGGTTTTGCGGGGCCGGAGTTAGCGATGTTGGGTTAGCCTCGATCACACGGTCGCGTTAGCCTTGCCAGGACAACCGCGGGAGCCCGGCGCACCGGGCTGAGAGTGTGGCTGCTGCGGCCGCAGACCGCTCGAACCTGACCGGGTCATGCCGGCGTAGGGAGCTGTTCTATGGAGACGTCCGGGTCCACCGCCACGTTGACGGTGTCGTCCAGCCCGTTCAGCGAAGAGCTGTGGGAGGCCGTCCAGCCCACATTCACGGCCATCCTCGACCACCCGTTCATCACGGGCCTGGTCGACGGCACGCTGCCCCACGACACGTTCCGCCACTTCGTCGTGCAGGACTCCCACTACCTGCGCGACTACGCCCGGGCCCTCGCGCTGTGCGCGGCGAAGTCGCCCAGCGAGGACCACGTACGCGCGTTCGCGCACGACGCGGTGAACGCGGTCGCGACCGAGCAGGAGATGCATTCGGAGTTCATGTTCCAGCTCGGCGGCTCGGCCGAGGAGGCCGAGAAGCTGCCCGTCACGCCGACCACCCGCGCGTACACGAGCTACCTGCTGGCCACGGTGTACGGGGGCTCGTTCCTGGACGCCCTGGCCGCGGTGCTGCCCTGCTACGTGATCTACGCCCGCATGGGCGAGACGCTGCTCGCGAAGTCGTCGCCCGACCCGCTGTACGCGCAGTGGATCGCCGCCTACGCGGACCCGACATTCCAGAAGGTGGTGCGCCGGGTCGTCGACCTGATCGACCGTACCGGCGCGGACTCGACGCCCCGGCAGCGCGCCGTCGCGCTCGAGCACTTCGTCACGACGGCTCGCTATGAGTGGATGTTCTGGGACGCCGCGTGGCGCCAGGAGTCCTGGCCTGTCTGAGCGGCACCGGCCGACGCGGCACCGGCCGACACCGGCCACCGCCACCACACGCCCAGCGCCGACCGGCTCGGGGGGCCGGTCAGTCAGGCCGGAATGTTCAGGCCGGTACGTTCAGCACCGCCGCCGCCCGGTCAGGGCCACGGTCAAAGCCAGCTGTTACGGCGGAACCCTCGGTAGAGCAGCGAGCAGACGACGAGCATGAAGCCGAGCACGACCGGATAGCCCCAGATGGCGGACAGCTCGGGCATGTGGCGGAAGTTCATGCCGTAGATGCCGGCGATCATCGTGGGGACCGAGATGATGGCGACCCATGCCGAGATCTTGCGCATGTCCTCGTTCGCGAGCGCGTTGGAGCGCGCGAGCGCGGCCTGGAGGATGGAGTTGCACAGCTCGTTGGACGACTCGACCTGCTCGCAGACCCGCGAGAGGTGGTCGACGACGTCGCGGAAGTACTCGCGCATCTCGGAGGGGATCATGCGGCGGGTGGGCAGCGCGTTGAACGGAGTCTGCAACGGCGTGACCGCGCGCTTCATCTCGATCATCTCGCGCTTGAGCTGGTAGATGCGGCTGATGTCGCGGGAGCTGACGTCGGCGAAGACGGCGGCCTCGACCTCTTCCAGCTCGGCCTGCATCAGATCGGACACCGAGAGGTACCTGTCGACGACGTGGTCGGCGATGGCGTGCAGCACGCTGGAGGGCCCGCGCGCGAGCAGCTTCGGCTTGTCTTCGAGGCGCCTGCGCACGTCGGCCAGGGGACACTGCTCGCCGTGGCGGACGGTCACCACGAAGTCGGACCCGACGAACACCATGATCTCGCCGGTGGCGATGATCTGGTGGGAGTCGTCCGGCTCGTCGTGGTCGAGGTAGGCGACGGTCTTGAGCACGACGAACAGTGAGTCACCGTAGCGCTCGACCTTGGGGCGCTGGTGGGCCTTCACGGCGTCCTCGACGGCGAGGGGGTGGAGGCCGAAGATCTCGGCCAGCCAGCCGACCTCGGGCGCATCGGGCTCGTGCAGGCCGACCCAGACGTAGGCGCCGCCGGTCTCGGAGGCGGCGTTGTGCTCACGAACCAGGGTGACGGCCTCGGGGATGCCGGGGACGTCGACACGCTTGCCGCCGATGTAGGCGCCGAACTCCACGACGGAGTCGCTCGGGGGCACGCACCGGCCGTTCGGCTCACGTCGGGAGCCCTTCGCGCCGGGGGAGGCACTGAGGCGCACGTGGGCGGGGCGCTGGTGCAGGTTGATCCGCTGGAACAGGGTGGAGGAGCGCATGGCGGTCCCTTCCCGCCCGACCTGGCGGAGCCATGCGCGAATGAGTCAAGGGCGGCGAACGGCCGCTAAGAGGAAGTCAGCGCGTGGCTCTCAGTCGGACACCGAGTTGGAGTGGTCGGGTTTGCGCACGACGTACGTGCGCGAGCACGTACTGCTGGGATCACCAGAAGTCATCCCGAGTCCACCTCCAATCGCCGAGAGACAAGCCAGAGCTGCCCCAACCTACCACAGGCGGGGCTGCTCCCCTAGCCTACAACGCCCTTACCGGTTCGATCATGAATATCGGCACAAAGGCCGTTCACCAGTGCGTGACCAGCAAGCGTCGCGCCACCCCCGAACCCCCCTGACAGGAACACGGGACGCGGTCCGGTGACCCCGGAACCGACCCGTAGACTCCCCACGTGCGCGTTCTTGTGATTGGATCCGGCGGCCGTGAGCACGCCCTGTGCCGTGCCCTCGGGCTGGACCCCTCGGTGTCGGAGCTGCACTGCGCCCCCGGCAACGCCGGCATCGCCGCGGTGGCCACCGTACATCCGGTGGTACCCACCGACCCGCGGGCGGTCGCCGCGCTGGCCACGCGCCTCGGCGCCGAGCTCGTCGTGGTCGGCCCCGAGGCGCCGCTGGTGGCGGGCGTCGCCGACGCCGTGCGCGCGGCGGGCATCGCCTGCTTCGGCCCGTCCGCGCAGGCCGCACGCATCGAGGGTTCCAAGGCGTTCGCCAAGGACGTGATGACGGCGGCGGGCGTGCCGACGGCGGGCGCGCGCGTGTGCGTCACCCGCCAGGAGGCCGAGGCCGCGCTGGACGCGTTCGGCGCGCCGTACGTCGTGAAGGACGACGGGCTCGCGGCCGGCAAGGGCGTCGTGGTGACGTCCGACCGCGACGAGGCGCTGGCCCACTCGGCGGCGTGCGAGCGCGTCGTCATCGAGGAGTACCTCGACGGTCCCGAGGTGTCGCTGTTCGCGCTGTGCGACGGCGCGACGGCCGTGCCGCTGCAGCCCGCGCAGGACTTCAAGCGCGCCTACGACGGCGACGAGGGCCCGAACACCGGCGGCATGGGCGCCTACACCCCGCTGCCGTGGGCGCCGCAGTGGCTCACCGAGCGCGTCATGGACGAGGTCGTGCTACCCACCGTCCGCGAGCTGGCCCGGCGCGGCACGCCGTACGCGGGGGTGCTGTACGCGGGGCTGGCGCTGACGTCCTCGGGCCCGCGGGTCATCGAGTTCAACGCGCGCTTCGGCGACCCGGAGACGCAGGTCGTGCTGGATCGCCTGGAGACCCCGCTCGCGGGTCTGCTGTACGCCTGCGCGACCGGCACGCTGGCGGACGAGCCCGCGCCGAGGTACCGCGACGGCGCGGCCGTGACGGTAGTCGTGGCCGCCGAGAACTACCCGGGCGACCCGGTGAAGGGCGACCGCGTCGAGGGCCTTTCGACCCCGGTGAAGGACGCGTACGTCATCCACGCGGGCACGGCGTTCGACGCCGAGGGCCGGGTGGTCTCGGCGGGCGGCCGGGTGCTCAGCGTCGTCGGTACGGGTCCGGACGTCGCCGCCGCGCGCGCCGCCGCGTACGCGCTCGTGGACCGCGTCCGGCTGCGCGGCTCCCACCACCGCTCCGACATCGCCGCACGCGCCTAGAACGGCTCTTGGGCGCGCCCAGGACGCTCTGGAGCACGCAGCCATCCCTGGAAGCGCTCCCAGCGCGCCAGGGCCCGCACACGCGCGCCTGGAAAGGCGTCCCCGCCGCGATCTCCCGCACGGTGGCGGGCCGGCCCGCACGCGCGCGCCTGGAAGGGCGGCAGGTGACTTCCGCGTCACGATGAGACGGGTGGTGTGGCGCGGACGCCCGCCACCCGCGATGATCCGGAAAGGGGCGAATCCGGGAGGAGCGCACATATGACTGCCGAGCCGGCGGTGCGGGGGAACGAGGCGCCGGAGGTTCCCGGCGACCGTGAGTCGCCGCGCTGGCCCGGCGTGTGGCGGGTGGCCATCGCCTCGCGCGCCGAGGAGGTGCAGGCCGACGCCGAACGCTGCCTCGCGGCCCGCCCTGGCGACCCGGCGATGATCGCGCTGCACGCCTCGATCCTGCGCCAGCTCGGCGTCGCGCGCGAGTACGTCAAGGAGCGCCAGGGCTGGCGGCGCTGGCTGACCGGTCAGGCCATCGAGGGCGCGTGGGCGAACCTGTACGGCGCGACCGTCATGCTGTTCGGCATGCTCCCGGAGCGCGAGCTGAACCCGAGGGCGCCCGAGGTGCTGGCGGTCGGCCGCGCGTACCTGCCTGCGGACGACGCGCGCATCGCCCAGCTCGCGACCCGCCTCGCCGCGGGCGACATCGCCGAAGCCGACCGGTCGCTGCTGCAGTCGGTGCTGCGCGCCGCGTACGCCACCGCGGCGATCGAGAGCAACCGGGTGCGCAGCTTCCGCAACATGCTGCTCGGCGGCGTGGCGGCGCTGACGGTCATCGTGGCCGGGCTGGTCGCCGTCGCCTCGGCCTGGCCGTCGGCGATCCCCATGTGCGGCAACCGCATGCTGCTGGCCAGCCTCGGCGTGTCCGGCGGTCAGGTGTGCCCGAGCGGCGACGGCGCGCCGTCCCACGGGGACGTGCCGCTGGTCGCGCTGCTCGGCATGCTGGGCGCCGCGCTTGCCACCGCGGCGAGCCTGTCCACCCGTTCGGAGCTGTCCACGCGTTACTCGCTCGCCGTCGCGCAGAACCTGCTGAAGGCGCCGGCGGGCGTCGCGACCGCGATCGCGGGCCTGCTCATCCTCAACTCCGGGTTCGTGCCGGGGTTCTCCGGGCTCAGCTCGCAGACGGCGATCCTGGTGTGGGCCGTGGTGTTCGGCTACGCGCAGCAGCTTGTCACGCGTATCGTCGACCAGCGCGCGAACACGCTGCTCAGCGCCGCGTCCCCGGATCTTCCCGCGGGCGCGGCGTCCCGGCCGGCACGGTGAGCGACGCCCGTTCCACGGGCGGAGGACTGAACGGAAACGGCCCGGGCAGGCATCCGGAAACGGCTACTGTGGGCGGATAACTTCGCCGCCGTCCGCATGTCAGGCGCGTCATTTCCACGATTCCATGATTTCGAGGAGCCACATCATATGGTTCGTTACCGCGTGCGCGGTGGCAACGCCCTGCGCGGAACCGCCTTCATCCAGGGAGCCAAGAACGCCGTGCTCCCGATGATCGGTGCGGCTCTGCTCGCCTCCGAAGGCCGCACGGTCCTGCGCAACGTGCCGATCATCGAAGACGTCCGGCGCGCCGTCGAGCTGGCGGAGGCCGTGGGCGCGAAGGTGGAGCTGCACGAGGCGGAGCGCACGCTGGTCATCGACGCCTCGCGGCTGACCAGCGCCGTGCTGCCCGCCGAGATCGCCCGGCGGTTCCGCGGGTCCGTCCTGTTCGTCCCGGCGCTGCTGCACCGGCTCGGCGAGGCGCTCATCGAGGGCGTCGGCGGCTGCAACCTCGGTAGCCGCAACCTCGACTTCCACTACCTCGGGTACAAGCGGCTCGGCGCGATGGTGGATGAGGGCGAGAGCGTCATCCACGTCAAGGCGGCCGGGCTGATCGGCGCGCCGCTGTACCTCGACACACCCTCGCACACGGGCACCGAGAACCTCATCATGGCGGCGGCCCTGGCCAACGGCACGACGATCATCGAGAACGCCGCGCTGGAGCCGGAGGTCCTCGACGTCATCGACATGCTCACCAAGATGGGCGCGCGCATCAGCGGCGGCGGCACCGGCTTCATCACCGTCGAGGGCGTGGACGAGCTCACGGCCGTGGAGCACCAGGTCATGCCGGACCGGCTGGACGCCGGCGTGTTCGCGATGGCCGCGGCCATCACGAGCGGCGAGGTCAACCTCGTCGGCGCGTCGCTGGAGCACCTGGGCGTCGTGCGCTGGAAGCTGGAGCAGATGGGCGTCGAGTTCGCGACCGACGGCGCGGTGCTCCACGTACGCCGCGACCGGTCGCTGCGGCCGATCAACGTGATCACCGACACCTACCCGGGCTTCGCGACGGACCTGCAGTCCCCCATCATGAGCGTGGCCTCGCTGGCCGACGGCGCGAGCTACATCCACGAGCGCATCTTCGACGGCCGGTTCGCGCTCGCGGGCGAGCTGAACAAGATGGGCGCGCGCATCGAGGTCGAGGGAAGCCGGGCCGTCGTCCACGGTCCCACCGCCCTGACCGGAACAGATGTGACCGCGCACGATCTGCGTTCCGGAATCGCGCTCGTGCTGGCGGGTCTGGCGGCCTCCGGTGAGACCGTCGTCGCGCCTGGATATCTCATCGACCGGGGCCACCACGACCTCGCGGCGCGTATGAAGGCCCTGGGTGGAGATGTGGTAAGAGAAATTTCCTCTAGCTCGTGACTGAGCCCGTAAACCGCCTCTGACCTGTTCTTATGACCATCTCATCCATACCTTGTCGGCATGGCTCGGTCGCATTCCGGCAAATCCGGGCGTGACATTAGTGCCTTGGCGAGCGATCGTTCCAAAGAGGACTAGACCGGATGGGAGAAGAACCCGCGCCGGGAACGCCCTGGATCGCCTGACGGCGGCCCGCCCGGCGGCCCCCACGCGGCGGAATCGACCAGTGGATTGGAGGTCGCATTGCCGGGCGCGAACGGGACCGGAACGCCGGTTCACGACACCGTACGGCGGGGCGGCCTCGAGCAGAGGTATGGCGGGATGGGACGAACATTGGTCGAGAGGGCCGAAGAAACTCCTCGGGGGTCGCGCGTGGGCGCGTCGGCCCCGGACCTCACGATCGGGGTGGTGGGACCCCACGATCTGGTCGAGCGAGTGATGCTGATGGGGCATGCGGCGGCACCGGTACCCAGCCGGCTCGTCGCCGCGGCTTACCGAGACGAACAGGAGGCGGCGGACAAGGTCGTCCGGCTCGGACCGGGGGTGGACGCGTGCTTGTTCGCGAGCCCCGTGCCGTACGAGCTGGCGAGGCGCTCGGGGGTCCTGACGATCCCCGCGACGTATGTGCAGCTCGGCGGCCCGGCGCTCACCGCGGCGCTCGCCCGGGCGGCGCTGGACGAACGCATCGACCCGCGCAGGGTCAGCGTCGACCTGCTCAGCCGGTCGGATGTCGAGGAGGCGTACGCCGACCTCGGCCTTCCGACGGCGGGCGTGCAGACCCGGGAGGAGCCCGGGGCGACGGGAACGGTGGCGGCCTACCACGAGCGCCTGATCAGGCAGGGGAGCACCACTGGCGCGCTCACGTGCCTGCCCGCGGTGGCCGACCGTCTGACTGCGGCGGGCGTGCCGACGGTGCGCGTGCGGCCGACCTCGGCGGCGATCCGCTCGGCGCTGCACACCGCGGCGCTGCTCGGCGCGCACCACAGGCTGGAGGAATCCCAGCTCACCGTCGTGCTGATCGAGGTGCCGACGTTACGCGAGCCCGTACGGCGGGCCGCACCCAGGTACTGGCGTGACGAGCTGAGGCTCTCCCTGCACCGGCTGCTGGTGCAGGAAGCCAACAGGATGAACGCCGCCGTATGGGCAATCGACGATCACAGCTACCTGGTCACGGCGACGCGCGGCTCGATGGCCGCCGCCACCGACGGCTTCCGCATCCTGCCCTTCGCCGCGCGCATCCGCGACGAGCTCGGCCTGGCGGTCGAGGTGGGCGTGGGCATGGGCCGTACCACTCACGACGCGGAGAGCCACGCGAGGGCCGCCCTGGCCCGCACACAAGCGGGGAAGCAGCCTCAGGGCTTCGCGGTGGACAGGGAGGGCCGCACGCTGGTGCCCGCTCCCCGGATGCCTCCTCAGGCGCCCGGTCAGGGCAGGCCGAAGGGCGTGGAGGTGCTCGCACGGCTGGCCGCCAAGCTGGAGGGCGGCGACACGATCGTGGACGCGGAGAGCGCCGGGCGCATGCTCGGAGTGACTCCCCGCACGGCCCGGCGACTGCTGCGCACGCTGGTTGACGAGGGACTCGCGTGGCCGCTACCGCCGAATCGAACACCGCAGCCGGGGCGTCCGCGCCAGCTCTACCGGCTCATCGTGGAGAAGCTGGGTCCGCGCTAGCGTTTCGAAACGGGTCACCCCGTGTGGGGCGGGTTGACCCATGCCTATGGCCGCGCCTTCGGCACGGCGTGTTCGGGGCGCTGTGCCTATGGCCTCGCTCCGCTCGGCGGGTTCGGGGCGCTCCTTTAGGCGGCGTTCTTCCACCGTCAGGCGCAAGGGATCGTTGTTCACCCTTGCGCCTGACGGCTCCAGAACATCGCCGCGCCCCGAACAGTGCCTATGGCCGCGCCTCCGGCACGGCGGTTCGGGGCGGCAGGTGATTTCGGCTCATCGTTCGAACGTGTGGACGAGAGCGCTCTCCGACCTGGCACGGGGAGCAGTAGAGGGCGATATCCACAGGCTGTGGAAAACTCGCGCCGCGGGGGACGTTCACCGGCACCCCGGCTCAGATGCGGAAATGTGATGTTCGGCGGCCTTCTTCCTCCCGGTTATCCACACCATGTGGACAAACCTGTGCTAGTACCGACAACCCCCGAATCTCACAGTCCGAAACCCGCGCGAACCAGTACAGAGCCGACCGATAATGTCATGAGCCATGGGGCAGAACACTCGTGACATGAGAGTCTGGGCCGCCCTGGCGACCGTCTACGTCGTCTGGGGATCGACCTACCTCGGCATCCGGATCACCATCGAGACCATTCCCCCGATGCTCAGCGGCGGCATCCGTTTCCTCGTGGCCGCGCTCGTCCTCGCCTCCGTCCTCCTGCTCCGCCGCGGACGCGCGGTCTTCCGCATGACCCGCGCGGAGTTCCTCGGCGCCTGCGTCGTCGGCGTCCTCCTCCTCACGGCGGGCAACGGCCTGGTGTCGCTCTCCGAGCAGTACATATCCACGGGCCTCGCCGCGCTGCTGGTGGCGTCCGTGCCGCTGTGGCTGGTCATCTTCCGCGTGCTGGCCCGCGACCGCCCGCACACGCTCACCGTGGCCGGGGTGCTCGTCGGCTTCTGCGGCGTGGCCGGGCTCTCGCTGACCGGCGGCGGAGGCGGCAGCGTGACGGGCGTCGTCATCATCCTGTGCGGGGCGCTGGCCTGGTCGCTCGGCTCGTTCCTGTCCGGCCGGATCCGCATGCCGAAGGACCCGTTCGCGGCCAGCGCGGTCGAGATGACCGTCGGCGGCCTCGCGATGCTCGTCATCGGCCCTCTGCTCGGCGAACGCCCGCACGTGGACGCGATCAGCACGGGCTCGTGGGTCGCGCTGGCCTATCTGATCCTCGTCGGCTCGCTGGTGGGCTTCACCTCGTACGTGTGGCTGCTCGGCAACGCCTCCATCTCGCTGGCGTCGACCTACGCCTACGTCAACCCGGTCGTGGCCGTCCTGCTCGGCGTGAGCGTGCTGGGCGAGGACGTGACGGCGCAGATGGTCGCCGCCGGGGTCGTGATCGTCCTCGGCGTGGCCCTGGTGGTCTCGACCGAACGCCGCGGCCGGCGCGCCACGAGCGACGCGCCGGCGGGCGAGGCGGAGCTCAGCCCTTCCTGAACCTCTCGGCGGCGGAGAGGAAGGTGTCGTTGGCCTCGGGCGACCCGATGGAGACGCGGCAGCCCTCCCCGAGCGGGCGCACCGCCACGCCGTCGACCGCGCAGTGCCCGGCGAACTCGCCCGTGCGCTCACCGAGGCGCAGCCACACGAAGTTGGCCTCGGTGGGCGGCACCCGCCAGCCCTGCCCGAGCAACGCCTCGCGCACCCGCGTGCGCTCCTTGACGACCGTCTCGACCCGTTCGAGCAGTTCGTCCTCGGCGGCGAGGGACGCGACCGCGGCGGCCTGCGCGATGCTGTTCACCGCGAACGGCATCATCGTCTTGCGCACGACCGAGGCGATCGGCTCCTGGGCGATCAGATAGCCCACCCGCAGCCCCGCGAGGCCGTAAGCCTTGGAGAAGGTGCGCAGCACGGCGACGTTCGGCCGGTCGGCGTACAGGCCGAGCCCGTCGGGCACGTCGGCGTCGCGCACGTACTCGCGGTAGGCCTCGTCCAGGACGACGAGCACGTCCTCGGGCACCTTGTCCAGGAACGCCAGCAGCTCGGCGGCGCGGTTGACCGTGCCGGTCGGGTTGTTCGGGTTGCACACGAAGATCATGCGCGTGCGCGGGGTGATCGCCGCGGCGAACGCCTCGAGGTCGTGGGTCTCGTCGGCCAGCGGCACCCGGACGGAGGTCACGCCCGCGAGGTCGGCGAGCAGCGGGTACGCCTCGAACGAGCGCCAGGCGTAGATCACCTCGGCGCCGGGGTCGCTCACCGTCTCGAAGAGCTGCTGGGCGACCGTCACGGACCCGGCACCGAGCGCGATGTGCTCCTGCGGGACGCCGAACCGCGCGGCCAGGGCCTCGGTGAGCCGTACGCACGCCGGGTCGGGATAGCGGTGGACCTCGCGCGCGGCGGCGGCGATGGCCTCGACCACGGACGGCAGCGGGTCGTACGGGGACTCGTTGGAGGACAGCTTGAACGATCGGCCGTCGGCGGACACCACGGCCTTCCCCGCCCGGTAAGCGGGCAGGTCATCAAGAATCTGGCGGAAACGCGGCATGTGATTACCCTACGACCCGCCAGGATCCGGGCGTCGGCCGAGACACCCCAACCGCACCCCGGGCCGGACAGGGACCCTAGCCCGCCAGGCGCAGCATCGGCGGGTGCAGCAGCTCGGCGGGCCCCCGGCGGTACAGCATCGCGGGCCGGCCGCCGTCACGCGTCGTCGTGCGCCCTGTGGGCAGCAGGAAGCCGTCGGCCTTGGTGACCTTGCGGTGGAAGTTGCGCGGGTCCAGGGGGCGCCCCCAGACGATCTCGTACACCCGCCGCAGGTCGGCCACCGTGAACTCCTCCGGGCAGAACGCCGCGCCCAGCGAGGTGTACTCCAGCTTGGCCCCGGCGCGCTCGATGCCGTCGAGCATGATGCGGCGGTGGTCGAAGGCCATGGTCTCCAGCGAGGACACCGGCTGCCAGCTCATGTGCGCCTCGGTCGGCGCGGGCAGGTCGGGGGCGAGGCCCAGGTAGGCGACGCTGACGACGCGCTGGCGCGGGTCGCGGTCCGGGTAGCCGTAGGTGCGAAGCTGTTCGAGGTGGACGGGCGCCCCGGGCAGCCCGGCGCGCTCGGCGAGCACGCGGGACGCGGCGGCCGGCAGGTCCTCCTCCAACTGGATGAACCCGCCCGACAGCGCCCAGCACCCTTGGTACGGAGGGCGATCGCGGCGCCACACGAGCGCGCTGAGTTGCTGGCAGCGCACGGTGAGGACGACGAGATCCACGCTGACGGGTATGCGCGGGACCATGGCACGCACGTTACACCGAGACGGCCGGTCCTCAGGCCGTCACGTGCCGCGGTTGAGGTAGATGGGCGCGTTGCCGCGCCGCCCGTCCGGAGAGGTCACGTCGATCCTGATCCACGCGCCGGAGGGGACCGCCTCCCAGTCGACCGGCACCCACAGCCGCTGCACGCTGCCGGGAAGGCCGGGTATGGGCGTGGTGTCCGACCAGCCGACCTCCGCGGAGTCCACGCTGCGCGGTTCCTCGGCGCCGGGCCAGCTCAGCGTGACCGTGCCGCGGGCGAGGTTGTAGCCGCGCACCTCGACCCCGTTCTGGATGCCCCGCGCGACCGGGATGGCCTGGATCGGGATCGGCCGGTCCCAGTCCCGCGCCACCTGCTCGGCCAGCGTCGGCGACCCGCAGGTGAAGAAGCTGCTCCACTTGTAGGAGATGATCTTCGACACGTACGGGCCCGCGAAGGCGACCGCCGCGTCCAGGCGCTGCTTGTCCGTGACGCCCCGCTTGCCCCCGGGCTCGCAGGCGCCGTCGCCGACGGGCTCGAACGCCTCGACGTTGGCCCAGAGCTGGACGTTCACTCCCTCGGTGCGCAGCTCGGCCAGCGCCTCGGCCATCGCGCGGTAGTAGTCCCGCGTGGAGCCGTAGTACGCGTCGCCGTACGACACGTTGCCCACGACCGGTTTGAGGCGGTCGTCCACGGGCTGGGCCCTGCCTCCGGGCCAGAACAGGCCCACCTTGCCGGTGCCCCGGCTGTCCTGCGGGGCGACGATGCCGACGCCCGTGCGGGCGAGCGCCTTGAAGCCCTGCTTGACCTGCTCGGGGGTCGAGGTGAAGCCCTTGCCTTTGCGCGCGTCGAGGTACGGGCTGACGAGGATCTGCTTGCCGGGCAGCTCCTGCTGGACGATGTCGTGCTGCTCGGCGTACACGCGCAGGGTCGGCACCTCGGACGGGTCGGGCCAGTCCCTGAGCTGGAGCTCGAAGGGCTGGTAGACCCCGCCGAGCGAGTCGCGGTTCAGGAAGCGGTCGCCGTAGTCCTGGAGGATGCGGCGGGTCAGGGTGGTGAGCGTCCCGATGTGCCGGGGGTCGGCGCGGGTGGTCTCCCGGCGGTCGCGCGGGGCCACGGGCAGCGCCGGGTAGACCTTCATCGCGAAGCGGTCGGCGAGGTCCAGGATCTCGGTCAGGCTGTCCTGCGCGGCCCCGTCGACGAGGATGAGGTGGTATCCGCGCCCCTTGGAGGTGAAGTCGCACGTCGGGTCGTCCGAGCCGTCGTCGGGGGCGATGACGCGGTAGAACACGTCCTTGCCGATCGCGATCGTGTGCTCCATCCGCGGGCAGCGGAACAGGCCGGGGCCGAACGCCTCGTCGGTCCGGTAGACGTAGGTCCAGCTGATGCGGTTGCCGGGGTTGAGTGCCTTCAGCGCGGACTCGGCGGCCTGCACGCACGTCATGCCGTTCTCCACGCACGGCGCGTAGCGCGGGTCGGGCGCGGCCCCTGCGGCGTCCAGCACGCGCCCGTCCTGGTCCACGGAGCGGGGCTGCAGGCCGAAGCCGAGGCGCACGACGGTGTCGCCGCCGACGCGGTGGATGGCCTGGAGCTGGCTGCGCCAGGTGCAGTGGTCGGAGGTGGGCACCAGCCAGTAGCCGGTGACGGCGTAGGGGGTCGGGCTGGTGGTGTCGAAGGTGCCGCAGGGGTCACTGAACACGCTGGTCGCCGGGGTCGGGCTCGCCGGCTTGGGCGTCCCGTCCGGCGTCGCGGCGGTCTGTGCGCCGTTGCGCGGGCCGTCCAGGTTGGAGTCGGGCAGGACGAGGACCAGTGCCGCGACGACCGTCAGCAGAATCGCTCCCAGGAGCATGAGGAGGCCGCGCACCTTCAGGACATTACCGTTTCTTCAATGTGGCCCCGATAAAAGATCGTCACCGTGACGGGGCCACGCCTGCCCAGGCTTCGAGCTGGTTGACGAACCTGCGGGCCGAGTTCGGCCAGTGGTGGTTGGCGCGGGCTGCGGCGTACCCGCGCGCGCCCGCGGCCAGGCGCGCGCCCGGGTCGTTGCGCAGGTGCAGCACCGCCTGGACGACGGCCTGCGGGTCGCGCCAGGGCACGACGACGCCGCTCTGGTAGCGCTCCACCAGCTCGACGGCCCGTGGGGACGGCGTGGTGATCACCGGGATGCCGTGCGCCATGTACTCGACGATCTTCGTCGGCATGGAGTGCCGGTAGTTCGGCTCGTCGTGCAGCAGCGACAGGCCGGCGAGCGCGCCGTCGAGCCGCTTCAGCGCCTCGTCGTTGGGCATGAAGTCGCGCCACTCCAGCACGCCCTCGGCCACGGCCTTGTTCAGGATCGGCCGGCTCTGCGGGTCGGCGTACCCGATCAGCTCGACGACGACGCGGTGCGGCTGGAGCATCCGGCCCACCTCGACGGCCTCGTGCACGCCCCGCGCCTCCGACAGCCAGCCGAGGTAGACGACACGGTCGTCCGACGGCTCGCTGACGTGGTCGGGCACCCAGGTCTCGTTCGGCACCACCAGGTGGGCCTGGCGGAACCGCCCGGCGTAGGCGGTCTCGGCCAGCAGCAGGTGCAGGTGGCGCTCTGCCGTCCCCTCCAGCAGCCGGGCGAGGAAGCGCACCGGCGGGCGCAGGAAGGACGGCAGCCACGGCTTCAGCGACAGCGTGGCCGGGGTGTCCTCGTGGACGTCCCACACCACCGGCGGCCGGCGGCGCACGCCCGCGACCGCCAGCATCAGCTCGGGGTCGTGGATGACCACCAGGTCGACCTGCTTGCGCAGGCTCTTGAACAGCCGGCGCGCGGCCCGCACGGCCGTGAACCGCTTGCGCTCGGCGGCGCGTGGCAGGTCCACCCCCGTCACCCACGAGCGCGGCACGACGCCGCGCGCGGTGTAGGGGGCCGCGTACGTGACCTCATGACCGGCGTCCACGAGCGCCCGGATCTGCCTATGCAGAATGCGGGCGTCCTCCGGGTGGTGGACCACCGTCATGACAAGCACGTGCACGCGTCGACCCTCCGCTCGTCAGAGCCGCTCGACGCGATCGCCCTCGGAGAGGACGCCCCGGGTGTCGAGAAGTAGCAGCGCTCGTTTCTCCACCATTTCCAGGTCGAACGCGGAGTGCTGCTGAAGCAGGACGGTCACGTCCGCGCTCGCCACCGCCTCCGCCAGATCGTCCACGCGCGGCACCTCGGCGCCGTCGACCGTCCACTGCTTGACGTAGGGGTCGGCGAAGACCAGCTCGGCGCCGAGCTCGCGGAACACCCGGGCGATGGGGACGGCCGGGGTCTCCCGCTCGTCGGCGATGTCCGGCTTGTACGTCACGCCCAGCAGCAGGACCGTGGAACCGTTGACCGCCTTCTTGGCGCGGTTCAGCAGGCGCGTGACGCGGGCCACGACGTACTGCGGCATGCGCTCGTTGATCTCCTGCGCCAGTTCGACGAACCGGAACGGGTAGCCCAGCTTGCGCACGGCGTGCGAGAGGTAGGACGGGTCGACCGGGATGCAGTGCCCGCCGACGCCCGGTCCCGGCAGGAACTTCTGGAACCCGAACGGCTTGGTCGCGGCCGCCTCGATGGACTCCCAGAGGTTCACGCCCAGCTCGTCGCAGAAGATCGCCATCTCGTTGACGAGGGCGATGTTGACGTGCCGGTAGGTGTTCTCCAGCAGCTTGGCCATCTCGGCCTCGCGGGTGCCGCTCACCGTCACGACCTGCTCGATGAACCGCGCGTAGAACGCGGCGGCGCGGTCGCGGCACCCGGGCGTGTACCCGCCGACGACCTTCGGCGTGTTGCGCAGGCCGTACTTCGCGTTGCCCGGGTCGATGCGCTCCGGCGAGAAGGCGAGGTGGAAGTCGACCCCGGCGGTGAGGCCGGAGGCGTCCTCCAGGATGGGGCGGACGACGTCGTCGGTGGTGCCGGGGTAGGTGGTCGACTCCAGGACGACCAGCGTGCCCCGCTGGAGGTAGCGTCCCACGGATTCGACGGCGCCCCGCACGGCCGAAAGGTCCGGCCGGTGGTCCTCGTCCAGGGGGGTCGGAACGCAGATCACGATGGTTTCGCTGGCCGCGAGCACCGCCTGGTCCAGCGTGGCCGTGAAACCGGCCGCCAGCATGGAGTCCAGGTCGTGGTCGCTCAGGTCATCAATGTAGGAGTGGCCGGAGTTCAGGGCGTCGACCTTGCGCTGGTCGACGTCCAGACCGACCACGCGCAGGCCGGCGGCCGAGGCCTCCTTGGCCAACGGCATGCCGACGTATCCCAGGCCGATGACCGCGAGATGGTATCCGCTCACGACGCACCCTGAGGAAGTCCGAAACAACACTGCATGGTGGCAAAGGCTATCTCAACTCTGCGCAGATCACGTCTAATGCGATTGAACGCGTAAGGAAGCACTGCTATCCGGCCGTTCATGAGGAGAAAGTCACCGGGCCAGCGACGTGTAAAGACCCCGGTACATCTCCGCGACCCGGCCCCAGGTGCGTTTGGCGGCGACCTCCGCGCGGCCGGCCTCGCCCATTTCGGCGCGGCGCACCGGGTCGTCCCGCAGCCCGGCGAGGGCCTTGGCGAGCTCGGACGGATCGCCGGGCGCGACCAGCAGTCCCGCGCCGTCCGACCCGACCAGCTCCGAGAGGGCCGGAAGGTCGCTGAGCACGACCGGCTTGCCGAGGGCCATGGCCTCGACCGGCTTCAGCGGGGTCACCAGCCGCGTCACCCGCAGGTCGTCGCGAGGGCAGACGAAGATGTCGATCGCCGCCTGCGCCTGGAGCGCCTCCTCCGGGCCGACCCGGCCGGGCAGGATCGCCAGGTCGCCGAGGCCGAGCTTCTCGACCTGCGCGAGCAGCGCCGGCCGCTCGGCGCCGTCGCCGACGATCAGCACGCGCACGGGGGTGCCGGCGTCGCGCAGCAGCGCGGCGGCCGACAGCAGGGTCGCGAACCCCTCGTACCCGACGATGCTGGACACCGACCCGGCGACGACCTCGCCCGGCTTGATGCCGTACGCGGCGCGGAACGCCTCGCCGTCGTAGTCGGCGGTGAGCAGCGCGTCGTCCACGGCGTTCGGGGCGAGGAAGATCCGCTCCCGGGGGACGCCGCGCTCGACGATCTCGGCCGCCATCGTCTCGGCGAGCGTCACCACCGCGTCGGCGGAGCGCATGATGTGCGCCTCGCGGTCGCGCTGGAGCAGGTGGCGCTCGCTGCCGATCCGCGCCGCGTCGCGCGAGGCCCAGGTCTCCTCCAGGAACCCGCGCACCTCGTACACGAACGGCGTGCCGGTGCGCTCGCGCGCGGCCAGCGCCACCGAGCCGTTGCGGTGGTCGGTCGCGGCGTGCAGCACCTGCGGGCGCAGCGTCCTGACCAGCTCGGTCACCTCGCCGGCGCCGCGGATCATGCGGCCGCGGCTCTCGAACGGCACCTCGCCGCTCGGCAGCAGCCGGTGGTAGGGGACGCCGTCTATCTCCTCGTACGGCTCGGCGTCGGCGTGGCCCTGGAGCATCGGCCAGCCCCAGCTCGTCACGACGTGCGGGTCGAGCCCGGCGGCGCGCTGCGCGGTGACGATGCGGTGGGTGCGGACGGTGTACCCGGCCTGGGTGTACGGCAGCGCGTTGGTGACGCAGTGCAGGACGCGGCCCTGGACGCGCTCGCCGACGATCACCTTGGACTTCGGCGGGATCGGGTTGGGGCTGATCGCGCCCTTCTCGCCCTCGTAGTAGGCGATCCTGCGGCGGATGAACGGCCACCGCGCGTGCGGTTGCAAGACGTCGATCGCCTGGGTCATGCGCCCGCGCTCGAACTCGGCCTTGGCCGCGTCCAGCGGGCCGTCCGCCATGCGGCGGGCGATCTTGCGGGCCGTGACCTTGACGACGCGCGCCACCGGCCACGCGACCCGGCCGACGGCGGGACGCAGGCGTGGCGGCATGGCGTCCGCCGCGGCCTGCGCCACACGCATGGGGTCGGATTTGACCCTGGTGACGAGAACGCGGGAGACGATCACCGGATGCTGGACGAAGCCCTTGAGGAAGCCGCGCAGTCCGGCACGAGCCGACTTCGGGGATACCTTCTCGGGCCGGCTGGCCTCGGAAACCACGCCGTGACCGTACCATAGGCAACGCTTAGCCCACCTGAGGCTGACATGACCGGTATCCGGCTGAAAGGCGAGGTCAATGAGGGAAAATCCCCTCGTTCTGCATGTGCTGGGCGCTCGTCCCAACTTCGTGAAAGCGGCCCCCGTCGTGCGCGGCCTCGCCGACCTCGGGATCCGGCAGGCCATCGTCCACACCGGGCAGCACTACGACGCGCTGATGTCGGACGTCTTCTTCGCCGACCTCGGCCTGCCCGAGCCGATCGCCAACCTCGCCGTGGGCTCCGGGAGCCACGCGCGGCAGACTGCGGCGCTGCTCACAGGCCTGGAGGAGGTCGTCGAGCGGCACGGCCCCGACCTGGTCGTGGTGTACGGCGACGTCAACTCCACGCTGGCGGCGATCCTCGTGTGCGCGAAGCTGCACGTCCCGACGGCGCACGTCGAGGCGGGCCTGCGGTCCTTCGACCGTGAGATGCCCGAGGAGGTCAACCGGGTCGTCACCGACGCGCTCGCCGACATCCTGCTGGTGACCAGCCCGGACGGGCTGTCGCACCTCGCCGGCGAGGGCGTGCCCGCGAGCAAGGTGCATCTGGTCGGCAACCCGATGATCGACAGCCTGTTCTCGGCGCTGCCCCGGCTCGACCCCGAGCCGGTGAAGGCGCGGCTCGGCCTGCCCGAGCGGTACGCGGTCGCCACCCTGCACCGCCCGGCCAACGTGGACGACCCCGAGTCGGCGCGCGAGCTGGTCGAGGCCGTGCTGGCGGTCGCCGAGCAGGTGCCCGTCGTCGTGCCGCTGCACCCGCGCGGCCGCACGCGCCTGGCCGAGGCGGGCCTGGTGACCGGCGAGAACCTCTCGATCATCGACCCGCTCGGCTACGTCGACTTCCTGTCCCTGGTGCGCGGCGCGGCGCTGGTCGTGACCGACTCCGGCGGCGTGCAGGAGGAGACGACCATGCTGGGCGTCCCCTGCCTGACCGTCCGGGCCAACACCGAGCGGCCGATCACCATCACGCACGGCACCAACCGCCTGGTCACGCCGGCCTCGCTGCCCGCGGAGGCGTCCAAGGCGCTGGCCGACGGCGCGGCGACCCCGAGCGGGGAGCTTCCGCCGCTGTGGGACGGGGCCGCGGGGCCGCGGATCGCCCGCGTGATCGAGGCCTGGCTGCGCGGGGACAACCTCTCGCCCGCCTCGCAGGGCGTTCCGCCTGTCACGTCCTGATCCGGGGGTTGTTGCCGGAGTCAACCGTCTTCGGGCGGCGGACGTCGTACGATCGGACATTCCTGGGCGACTCGTCCACGGCGGCGGCCGCCCGGGGGTGCTCGCGGAGTTCGGATATAGGGGGCAAGTCGGGCGATGGCCGAGAGTGACCAGGTAAATCCGGACGATCCGCGTTTTCAGCGTCTCGGAGCGGCGAACTGGCTCCCCGAGGAGCGCAAGGTCGTCGAGCGGTACGAGGAGCGCATCCGCGACCTGGAGCGCAGGCTCTCAACGGCCGAGGCGCGCGCCGAGTACGCCCAGTGGCAGCTCTCGGCCACCAAGGCGCAGCGCCCGTACCGGGTGAGCACCGCCCTCGCCGGCGCCAAGCGCCCGTCCAAGCTCGTGCGCCTGCCCGGCGACCTGTCCAAGGCGCTGAAGTCCAAGAAGGCCCCCAAGGCGCCCGCGACGGTCACCGCGAGCGCCGCCGCCATCGACGCCCGGCTCGCGCACGCCCCCGAGGTCAAGATCCCGAACCTGGCCTGGCCCGAGGGTCCGATCAGCCGTCCGGATCTGAAGGTCGCCGTCATCCTGGACGACTTCTCGCGGATGGCGTTCAAGTACGAATGGGACCAGATCGAGTTCGGCCTCACGGACTGGCCGGAGGTCTTCGCCGAGAAGCGGCCGGACATCCTGTTCTGCGAGTCGGCCTGGCACGGCAACCAGGGACGCTGGCGCTACCAGATGACCGGGACGAACGCGCCCAAGCAGGAGTTGCGCGACCTGGTGGCCTGGTGCCGCGAGCAGGGCATCCCCACGGTCTTCTGGAACAAGGAGGACCCGCCGAACTTCGACTTCTTCATCGACACGGCCAAGCTGTTCGACCTCGTGTACACGTGCGACGGCGACATGCTGGCGAAGTATCGCGAAATATTGGGACATGACCGGGTGGACGTGCTGCAGTTCGCCGCCCAGCCGCGCGTGCACAACCCCGTCCAGACCAAGCAGGGCCGCCCGTACGACGTCGTCTTCGCGGGCATGTACTTCCGCGACAAGCACCCCGAGCGGCGCGAGCAGATGGAGACCGTCATCGCGCCCACGCGCGAGCTCGGCCTGCACATCTTCGCCCGCAACGACAAGGCCGGCGACAAGTACGCCTGGCCCGCCGAGTACCGCCCGCACATCGTCGGCGAGCTGCCGTACGAGCAGATGCTGGCCGCGTACAAGATGTACAAGGTCTTCCTGAACGTCAACTCGGTGATCGACTCGCCCACCATGTGCGCGCGGCGGGTCTTCGAGTTGTCGGCTTGCTCCACCACCGTGCTGTCCGGCTGGTCACGCGCCGTCGAGGAGACCTTCGGCACGCTGATCCCGATCGCGCACACCCAGGAAGAGGCGTACAACCAGGCGCTCTACTTCATCAACAGCCCCGAGCTGCGCGCCCGGCAGGCCCACCTCGCCATGCGCGAGGTCTTCGACAAGCACCTCTTCAGCCACCGCGTCGACCAGATCCTCGCCGCGCTCGGCCGGCCGGTGCCCGTGCGCAGCAAGAGCGTCTCGGTCGTGCTGCCCACCAACCGCGCGGGCCAGATCGAGCACGCCATCGCCCAGGTCGCCCGGCAGCGCCACCGCGACCTGGAGCTGATCCTCGTCCTGCACGGCCTCGACATCGACCCCGCCGTCGTCCGCGACAAGGCGCTGGCCGCCGGGGTGCCCGCCGTCAAGGTGCTCACCGCCGCCCCCGCGCTCACCCTCGGCGAGGTGCTGAACCTCGGCATCGCCCAGGCGGAGGGCGACTACATCGCCAAGATGGACGACGACAACCTGTACGGCACGCACTACCTGTCGGACCTGCTGCGGGCCTTCGACTACGCCGACGCCGAGATGGTCGGCAAGGGCGCCCACTACACCTACTTCCCCGCCACCAACACGACCGTGATGCGCCTGCCCGGCCTGGAGCACCGGTACGCCCATCTGGTGCAGGGCGCCACGATCCTCGCCACGGCCGGCCTGATGCGGTCGTACGCGTTCGAGGCCGTCAACGCGGGCGAGGACACGCGGCTCGTCCGCCGCCTCAAGGAGGACGGCGTCCGCATCTACTCGGCGGACCGCTTCAACTTCGTCTACATGCGCGGCGCCGACGCCTCGGCCCACACGTGGAAGGCGCAGGACTACAAGCTCACCAGAAACGCCCAGTTCTGCTTCGTGGGCCACCCCGACGCGCATGTGATGATCTGACCGATTCCGATCACGGCCGTCCCGCTCGCGCGAGGCGGCCACTTCGACATGCCTGGAATATTTCCGATAGAGCGAAATGCGGAGAAACTTCACTCACAATGGGCTTTGCCAGATCTTGACGATTGTCAGGGGATCCGGTTGATTTGCCTCAGTCCTGCGACTGATACCTCGAAGAGAGGTATGGGGGGTCGTGACCGGGATCAGTCCTGTTCTCAACAAGCGCGGAACCGCGGAGACCGCGCCAAGGAGTGATCAAGTGTCAAGACTACGCTTTGTGGCGACCTTCGTCGCGCTGGTGGTGGCGGGGGCATTGGCCGTCATCCTGCCGATGTCGCCGGCGTCCGCGGCAGCGTGCGCCACCCCCTGGTCGTCCTCCCAGGTCTACACCGGCGGGATGACCGCGTCCTACAACAGCCACAACTGGCAGGCCAAGTGGTGGACGCAGAACGAGACGCCCGGCAACACCGACGTCTGGGCCGACCAGGGCACCTGCACGGGAGGCGGCGGCGATCCCGGCGGATCGTGCAACTACCCGAACTGGGTCGCCGGCCGCAACTACGTCACCGGCGACATCGTCAAGTACACCAACGGGCTGTACTACCAGGCCACCCATGACAACCCGGGCTACGACCCGACGATCAGCACGTGGTTCTGGTCGCCGTACACCTGCAACGGCGGCCCGCCCCCCGGCGGCGGCGGAGAGTTCGTGGTGAGCGAGGCCCAGTTCAACCAGATGTTCCCGAGCCGGAACTCGTTCTACACCTACAACGGCCTCGTCGCGGCGCTCAGCTCCTATTCGGCGTTCGCCAAGACCGGCAGCGACACCCTCCGCAAGCAGGAGGCGGCGGCGTTCCTGGCCAACGTGAACCACGAGACCGGCGGGCTGGTCTACATCGTCGAGCAGAACACGGCCAACTACCCGCACTACTGCGACCCGCAGCAGTCCTTCGGCTGCCCGGCCGGCCAGGCCGCGTACTACGGCCGCGGCCCGATCCAGCTGAGCTGGAACTACAACTACAAGGCCGCGGGCGACGCGCTCGGCATCGACCTGCTGCGCAACCCCTACCTGGTGCAGACCGATGCCTCGATCGCCTGGAAGACCGGCATCTGGTACTGGATGACGCAGAACGGCCCCGGCACGATGACCCCGCACAACGCGATCGTCAACGGGTTCGGCTTCGGCGAGACGATCCGCAGCATCAACGGCGGGCTGGAGTGCAACGGCCGCAACCCGGCGCAGGTCCAGAGCCGGATCAACGCCTACACGAGGTTCACCCAGATCCTCGGCGTGGCCCCCGGCAACAACCTGAGCTGCTGATCTCGCACGTTCCATGACAGAAAGGGTGCGGCCCACCGGCCGCACCCTTTTCCTTTTGCTCGCCCCTGTCCTTGTGTCCGCCCTGCCGTCCCCCTGCTGTCCGCTCCACTTCCCTCACAGATTGTGATGCTCGGGACAGATGGGAATGTACTGCGCGTAGCGACGGTTCGAGGTTTCCGGAGGGGACTCAGGATCGCGGAGGACGAGCCCGCCCCGGTGTCGGCGCCGAACGGTAAGGAGCACTTCCCACGTGACGACAACGACGACATCCCAGGGCATCGGGCTCAGGTCCGAGCGCGGTCCGGTCCTCGCGGCGATCATGCTGTGCACGGCGCTCGTCGCGCTCGACAGCACGATCATCGCCACAGCCGTCCCCTCCGTGGTCAGCGACCTCGGCGGGTTCTCCCAGTTCCCCTGGCTGTTCTCGATCTACCTGCTCACGCAGGCCGTCACCGTGCCGCTGTACGGCAAGCTCGCCGACATCTTCGGGCGCAAGCCCATCATGTTCTTCGGCATCGCCGCGTTCCTCCTCGGGTCCGTCCTGTGCGGGTTCGCGTGGAGCATGCCGGCGCTCATCGTGTTCCGCGCGTTACAGGGCATCGGCGCCGGGGCCGTCCAGCCGATGAGCATCACCATGGTGGGCGACCTGTACTCGGTCGAGGAACGCGCCCGCGTCCAGGGGTACGTGGCCAGCGTCTGGGGCGTCTCCGCGGTGATCGGCCCGACCCTCGGCGGCGTGTTCTCCGAGTACGTGAGCTGGCGCTGGATCTTCTTCCTCAACCTGCCGCTCGGCGCCATCGCCGTCTGGGCCCTCGCCACCCGCTTCAAGGAGCGCGTCGAGCGCAGCACCCACCGCATCGACTACCTCGGCGCCGCCCTCCTCACCGCCGGATCCTCCCTGTTCATCCTCGGCCTGCTCGAAGGCGGCGTCGCCTGGGCCTGGGCCTCCACCCCCAGCCTGCTCATCTTCGCGGCCGGAGTCGTGCTGATCGTCGCGTTCCTGCTGGTGGAACGCAGGGCCGCCGAGCCGATCCTGCCGCTGTGGGTGCTCCGCCGCCGCGTCCTCATCGGCGGCAACCTCGTCGGCCTGACCGTCGGCGCACTCATGATCGGCCTCACCTCGTACGTGCCGACGTTCGCCGAGGGCGTCCTCGGCACCGGCGCGCTGCTCGCCGGCTTCGTCGTGGCCGCGCTCAGCGTCGGCTGGCCCCTCGCCGCCGCCCTCTCCGGACGCCTCTACATGCGCATCGGCTTCCGCGACACCGCGCTCATCGGCGGCGGCTTCGCCCTGGCCGGCGCGGTGATGTGCGCGTTCATCGGCCCCAGCGCGCCGCTGTGGCAGGTCGCCGCGGCCTGCTTCGTCGTCGGCGCCGGGCTCGGGCTCATGTCCAGCCCGTCGATCGTCGCCGTCCAGTCGGTGGTCGGCTGGGAGCGGCGCGGCGTCGTCACCGCGACCAACATGTTCTGCCGGTCCATCGGCAGCTCCGTGGGCGCGGCCGTCCTGGGAGCGATCTCCAACTCCACCCTGGACAGCCGCCTCTCCCACCCGCCGGCCGCCCTGGCCGGCCAGATGCCGAAGAGCCTCGACGCGACCGCCCTCGTCCTCGGCAGCCAGGGCGCCGGCGCCCGCTCGGCCGCGGCGAACTACGTCCGCCAAGCCCTGTACGACGCATCCCACCACGTGTTCCTCGCCGTCACCGTGGTCGCCGTCCTCGGCGTCGGCGCCCTGTTCCTCATGCCCCGCCGCACCGAACAACTCACCTTCGACTGACCTGGGACATCGCCGGTGGCGCCTCGTACTCGTTGCCCTCATCTGGAGGCCGCTGGAGCGAGCATGATCCACTCCACGTCAAGCCGGGCGGATCACCTTCACCACGAGGTCGCGGGATCATGGTGGTGAGACCCACGCTTCGGGCCACGTCCGGTGGGCGCGAGGGCCAACGCCATGCGGCCCAGACCGTCTTGCCGTCGTCCGACGTGTGCACGACACCCCACCGGTCCGCGAGCGTTTCCACGATCGTCAGTCCTCGGCCATGAATGGCCTCCAGGCTGAGTTCGAGCCGCCTTGGGTCTTCTGGGCCATGGTCGGTGACCCGTACGCACAGGTCCTCTTCCGTCGACCAGAGGGAGAGGCGTACCGGCGGGCGGCCGTACACGACGGCGTTGCCGACCAGCTCGCTAACCACGAGTACCAGGTCGTCGGCCAACTCCGCGGGCACGGCCCAGCCGTTACAGGTGTCGCGCACCACCCGCCGCGCCTGGCCGACGATCGCCGGTTCGCAGGGCAGATCCCAGCACACGGTACGGAGGCCATTGGGACTGCCGGTGCCGATCATTGAAGCTCCTTGCCGGAGACGGGGGGATGAGTGATGTGAGGCGGCGGTGCGCGGCGACGGCATGGCGGTCTCGGCGTCACGGATGAGCTCGCGCAACTCCTCCACGGTGCGTGCCTCCACCATGTGCGGTCGCGGGACCTGACCGATCGCGATGGCGTAAAAGCGCCGCGCGCCCACGCCGTACATCACCAGCCACTGGGATTCCGACCGGTCCAGCCGGACCGCCGCCGCCCGCTGCGCCGTGTCCCACTCCCGCCGAACCACAGGGGTGACCGCCGCTCCCCTGCGGTGCCGCCCACTCACGCCGCCCGTCGGATGCGCGTCTCGTAGGAGTACGCCTCATGCCCGCCGGGCAGGGAGCGGTCATCCGGAGGTCGGCCCTGCCCGTACGGGGTTCCCGGTCCGGCGGTCGCCGACGCGACGAACTGGGCGCGGTCCCTGACCTGCGCCACCGAGAGCCGCGCCGTCGCAGGCGAAGCCCCACGCGGCGAACGTACGGAAGCCGATGCGGGCGCACGGCGCGAGAGCCCCAGACGCCACCACTCGGCGAGCCGCGCCCGAAACTGCCCCTCGGTCGGCGGCTCGTACCCATGCAGATCGCGATGAGGAAGGCAGCGGCCATCGTGAGCGTACGGCGAACCGCCACACCACCGGCACCCCATGGGCGTAGGCGGCCGCTCAGCCTCGAAGCGCACCCGAATGACTCGGATAACTCTTGTAAAATTCACCACGGGATCGGACCTCCAGTGTCCGTTTCAAGGAGTCCGTCCGGTGTTCATAGCACCTGACGGACTCCGCCTATTTACGGGACTTTCTCTACAGACTTCCTCTGCAAAGCCCATGCCTCCCGGGCAGCTCTCCAGAAGAAGCCCACAGCTCCGCCGTTCCCAGGCCATACTGAGGGCGGCACCCAGGAAAGCGCAAGGCTTAAAGCAGAATTGAAAGACCCAAAAAATATGGCCGACTTGTCCGATTAGGTCGCATATTTCAATAATGATCGCTTTAGTGACTGGAGGGAATGATGGCAACAACCAGTCCAACGATTAAGCGGCGACAGCTCTCGGCGACGCTTCGTCAACTCCGAGAAGAGAGCGGGATGACAGCTGCTGAAGCAGCTCGGCGCCTCACGTGGGCACCAAGCAAAATCACCCGTATCGAACGCAACGAGTGGAAGCTACCCAACCTCCGGGATATCCGCCTTCTTCTCGATCTCTATGGCGTCACCGACGAACACCAGTGCGACTCCCTCCTCACGCTCGCCAAGGAATCACGCAAGCGCGGCTGGTGGGCTGACTACAAAGATGTGTTTCGCAGCAATCTGGCCGCCTTTGAGGCAGGAGCCTCGATGATCCGCACCTACGAGGTGGTGTTGATCCCAGGCCTCCTCCAAACGGCTGCATATGCCGCAGCGGTTTGGAGAGCAGGACAGGTAGTCGACGAGTCGATAATCGAGCGGCACGTCCAAGCCAGACTTGCCCGCCAGGCGATCCTGGAGCGCACGAACCCACCGTCTCTCGCCGCGGTTGTCGACGAGGCCGCACTTCTAAGGATCATCGGCAGCCCTGAAGTGATGCGTCATCAAGTCAGACGCCTCATCGAGATGGCGGCTCGCCCCAACATCACGATTCAGGTGCTACCGAACGCCGTCGGGGCGCACGCAGCTCTCAATGGAGCCTTCATGATCTTAGACTTCCCACGCCCCGGCTCCGACCCCAGCCTGGTGTACATGGCCACCTCGACAGACAGCCTCTGGCTCGAAACCCCCGAGGAGCATCGGCGTTATACGCTACTTTTCAGCCAAGTGCAAGCATTGGCTCTTTCGCCCTATGAGTCACTATTGAATCTGACGGAACGCGTAGAGCAATACGGGAAGTAGGCGAACAGAGTGGCTAGCAGCAGTCTCGTTTGGCGCAAGAGCACCTACAGCGGTCATGATGACAACTGCGTCGAGATAGCGAGCCTCGCAGACGGAGGCAGGGCCGTACGAGACAGCAAGCATCCGAACAAGCCGGGCCTGACCTTGGGCGCCGCCGAGTGGCAGGTCTTCATCCTCGGCGTGAAGAAAGGCAAGTTCGGCTGAGGAGCCTACTGCGGGTACCGAACTGGTTGCGCGCCGGTTCGAGCAGGGACCAGAGAGTTCCGCTATCCCATAACCGGATCCCGCCGACCCGGAAGGTCGGCATGGCCCCGCTGCTGCTGTTGATCGTAACGCCGTAGAACCCTGCGGCTACCAGGGCGGATGGCTGCGACCAGGCCGGGCCGGGAATCCATTGCGGCGCCGGGCGCCCAGCCGTCTGCCCGGCCGGAGAAGAAGCGGCCACACTGATGACCACCACGGCGGCCAGGACACAGGCAAGGGCGATGGAATGCATCGGCCTGCGACTGCTGAGGGCAGGGCGCCGACCATACACAGCGGATGCCAATGCAGGGTCCTGCAGACGCGACACCGCTGCCGCGAGACCCGCCGCCGGATCCGCGACGGATGGAGGAGTCGGCGCCGGGTTCGGCGCCGAGGTCCAGAGATCGTCAGCGATGGGCTTGCGGCCGGCTTCGAGGCGCGCGGCGTCGGCTTGGGCCCACAGCCCGTACAACTCCGCTAACTCCGCCTTGTTCGCCCCGCAGGACAGCGCTATCCGCTCCACCATTCCGTAGCTGTCCGGCAGGACCCGACCCCGGCAGTACCGATGCAATGTGGAGGCGCTGACGCCACAGCGGCCAGCGAGTTCTGCGTAGCTGCGGCCGCTGCGTTCCTTCAGCGAGTGCAAGAGCGCGGCCAGTTCCGACACCTTCTCACCCCACCCGTCGGGCATCCTCGCGTCCCAGCCCGGCGAATCCGCGCAGGTCAAACCAATCGTCGCATCCCAGGCGCCAGCTGGGACACGCATAGCTTGCGCCAGAGTCATGTGGCCCAGCAATCTCTACGACAACAACGGGAAAGCGTTGGCGCGGACCGGGTCTATGCCGACAAGGGATTGACCGGCACCAACCGTGACCGGCCAGGCCTTGCGCAGGCCCTGGCGGCATGCCGGGCCGGCAAAGGCGGAACAGATGATCAAGGAGGAAGCTTTGAACAAAACGATCAGGCGACTCGCAATGCCGATCATCAGCACGCTAGTCGCATCCGTCGCGGTTATCGCGTCGCCCTCGCCTGCTCTGGCCGGCGGGTGCAGCTGGGGGCCGTGCGGCGAGGCGCAGAACAACTCCCCATGGACCATCCACACGACCGAGGTGCTGGGCACCCCCGGCCCACACTGGTGCGACGTATGGAACGGGGACGGCGGCACGACCCCGTCCTGGTGGCACACTACGTGCGAACAGAAGACACTGGCTCCTGGCAACCACCGGGGCGGCGGGAACGTCGACGTCGACGCAGTCACTTTCGCCGACCGCGACTACGTGGTCAAGGTGAGAGGAACGCTCGTGGGATGGAAGACAAAAGGCGTCTGGACGAGGTTGCACGACTACGAACACGTGGTTTGTTTCAAGAATTCTAACGGCGACCCCATGTGTGAGGTCTTCTTCAGTATCGCATGACGACGGGGCCGGTGTGTGGGGCCTCGCGTCTGTCCTGGCCGGATGGCGCGGTGCCTTTCTGCTCACGCCGATCGTGAACAAACGGGGGCGGTGACAGTTCGACGGCCAGCGCTCGCAGCGTCGAGCGGTCGACGGTTTTGGTGCCGCGCTGTTGCCCGGAGCCTCCCGAAGGCGGTCGAGATTGTGCACAGGCACCTCGGCAAGACCCAGACCGGTCCCCCCGCGGCGCGTGGCGGGGACCGTTGGCCTGCTGCGTAGCTGTAGGCGTGCTGGCTACCGAGGTGCCTGAGGAGTTCGGCGTCACCCGCCACACGGATGGCTGTTCCAGGCGGGTGCAGTCGTTGACGTTGCCGCCGGTGACCACGAACGCCAGGAGCCGGCCGCGGCCGTCACAGGCCAGATGGATCTTGCTGGTCAGTCCGCCGCAGGATCGGCGGCGCCCCGAACCTGCCGAGCGGAGCGAGGCCATAGGCTCAGCTCCGTGTCAGCCGGCGTCCCCGCCCGGAGGCGGGCCCAGGGGCGCCTCGTCGCTGTCGGTCAGGGTGCACGGCGCCACCGGGCCGTTGGACAGGCCGGCCCAGATGCCCGCGGTCCGCTCGTCCTCGGAGACGCTGAACTCCAGCACGGCGGTCTGCCCCGGTTTGACCGCAGCCGGGTTGATGCGGAACGCGTCGGTCTCCGGCGGCCACACCACCAGCGGCTTCCCGTCCGCCGGATGCCGCACCTCCTCGCGCGACAGGAAGTGCTCGCTGCGAGGCTGCGGCGTGCACCGCTTGCCCATGGGGATGTAGTCCACCACCGCATTGACACCCATGTCCCGCAGCGTGGCCTCCAGCCCCTTCGGGTCTCTGGCCTGGTTGATGCTGATGGTGAGCGTTCCGTCCTGGTTCCTGGACACGGCGTACGCGGGCTGCCCGGCCCCGAACACCAGCGGGACGCTCACCGCCGCCGCGGCCAGCGCCAGCGCGGACGCCAGGACGGCCGGGCGCGTCAGCCGCCGCCTCGGTCGATCGGTCTTGCGGACTTCCGTCATCACGAACTCCTTGACTAGCCGGTACCGGTCGTCCGGGAGCCCGGGCTCCACTCGGAGCGGCAGGAGCCTGCCCAGTTCTTCGCGTTCCACGGGATTCATCGGTTCTGCTCCCTCACGGACCGGACCGCGGGGTCGCGGTCACCATTTACCTGTCGCGTCCGGGACGGCTGTTGCGGTCGCTCGACGAGTTTTTCGAGCCTCTTACGCGCCCTGGACAGGCGGGACCGCACCGTGCCCACCGCGACGCCCAGCGCCTCGGCCGCCTCCGCATGGTCGAGCCCGGACCACACGCACAGCGCGAAGACCTCACGTTCCGAGCGGCGCAATGACCCGTACGCCTCCTGGACGGCGGCCAGCCTGTCAGCGGCGTCCATCCGGGCGGCGATCTCGTCGGCGAAGTCCGCAATCGGCCCACCTCTCGGCATGCGTGCGAGCGCCTCGTCATACCGCCGGGCGGCCCGGCGGAGGTTGCGCGCCACGTTGGTCGCGATCCCCAGCACCCAGGGCCGCAACGACCCGCCTTCGGCGTCGATCCTGTGCCGCAGCCGCCAGGCCTCGAGGAACGTCAGCGACATCACGTCCTCGGCGGCCGACCAGTCCCCCGTCAACCGGAAGGCGTGCCCGTACACCGTCCGAGCCAGCTCGTCGAAGAGCACCTCGAAAGCCTCGGCATCCCCATCACGTATCCGGGCACGTATCGACATATCCACATCTAAGGACTGTCCACAGACAGGCCGCCGTTCCCGAAAACGCCGCCGGGCCCGGCAGCGCCCATGACAGCGGCGCACATACAGGGCCTAACCGGATCCTTCGCTCGCGGCATGCGGCCTCGTGTCGCACCTTGTCATAGCGGGCGGCGCAACCCGTCCAGCACGAGGGTGATGACATCGTCGGCCTCGGCCCGCCAATCGGGGCGGTCATGGGCCGCACTGATGCCGTGCAGCGCCATCATCACGGCACCGGCATCCACGTCGTCGCGAACGGCGCCGTCCCGCACGGCGGTGGCCACCAGGTCGGTGACAGCCTGCTCCAGCGCCCGGCTGCCCTCGGCGAGGGCACCCGAGCGGTCGGCCATGAGCGTGGCCAGCGTCCGGGCGAGGCCCTGATGGGCGTGAATGTGGTCGACCATGCCGCGTAGGAAGGCCGCCAACGCCTCCGCCGCGGGCAGCGTGGCCTGTAGCCGGCGGGCGCGGTCGCACAGCGTGGCGACTTCCCCGTGGTAGACCGCCTCGGCCAGTGCCTCCCGGGTGGGGAAGTGGCGGTACAGCGTGCCGGTGCCCACCCCGGCCAGGCGAGCGAAGTCATCGAAGCGTAGGTCGAAGAAGTCGCCGGCGTCGAAGACCTCTCGTGCCTTGGCGATCAGGACATCGCGGTTGCGTTGGGCGTCGGCCCGTAGCGGCTTGTCGGCGGTCATGCGCTACCTCGCGTTGACAAATGGAGATGACCTCCATATTTTGAAAAGTGGAGATGACCTCCAAATCGATCGTACCCCACGAGGTGCAGCGTGAAGATCCTGATGTTCGGCCGAGGCGTGATCGCCACCGTCTACGGCTGGGCCCTGCAACAGGCGGGACATGACGTCGAGTTCTACGTCCGGCCGGGCCGCGCGGCGACGTACGGGGACACGGTGGACCTCGACCTGATCGATACGCGGCGCCGGGTGTGGGGGCAGCGCGTCGTCGAGAGGTGGCCGGTGCGCTACCGCGAGGCGCTGGAGCCGGACCACGACTTCGACCTGATCGTGCTCAGCGTGCCGCACCACCGCCTAGCGGAGGCGACGGCCTTCCTGTCCCCGCGTGTCGGCCAGGCCACGGTGCTGGTCTTCGGCAACATCTGGACCGAGCCGCCGGCCGCGATCGGCGCACTCCCTGTCGACCAGATCGCCTGGGGCTTTCCCCAGGCCGGTGGCGGTTTCGGCGCGGACGGCGTGCTCCGTGGGGCGCTGCTGCCGTCGGTCGTCTTCGGCACCCTCGGCCGGCCCCCGACCGACCGGGAGCGGGCCGTGCGCCAGGCGTTTCGCGAGGCCGGGCTCCGGCTCAAGGAGCAGCCTGACTTCCGCGGCTGGCTGTGGGTCCATTTCGTGTCGGATGCCGGCCTGTTCTCGCAGGGCCTGCGGCTGGGTTCGCTGTCCAAGCTGGCCGGGGCGACGGGCGACCTGCGCGAGGGGCTGCTGGCCGGCCGCGAGCTTCTGCCGCTCCTCGAGGCGCGCGGCGTTGACCTGCGACGTCACCGGGGCGGTGTGCTGCTGTTCCGTGCGCCCACCTGGCTGACGGCCCCCGCGCTCGCCTGGCTGACTGCTCATTTCGCGCCCGTGCGCGTGAATTTTGCGGCGCACTCCGACCCCGACGCCGAGGAGCCGCGTGAGGTCTGCCGGGACACCCTGGCCGAAGCACGACGGTTGGGCATCTCGGTACCGCGACTGGAAGCGGCGGAACCGAACTTCGCCCGTGAGGGGACGGGTCGAGTCTGAATCCACCGATGTTGTCGGTCCCGGTGGTCCATTGCGGTTCCTTGGTCCGCCGCATCCCGGAGCCAGACCCGGTCGCACCGGTCGACCAACTGCCGTTCACACACGGCTATTCGCTGTCCAGCCTCTATCGCCTGTTCGTGACGTCGTGGAAGGAAAAAGTCATGACTACCGTCGAGAATCACGAGTTCCCCATGGCCCGTACGTGCCCGTTCATGCCGCCGCCGGCGTACGAAGAGCTCCGCGAAGAAGAGCCGGTTTCGCGGGTTCGTCTGCCCGACGGCGGGTGGGCCTGGGTGGTCAGCCGCCACGAAGACGTGCGAACCGTGTTGAACGACCGGCGGTTCAGCGCCGACCGGCAGCATCCGGACTTCCCGCAGCTGGTCAAGGGCGAGGCGGCGTCCCGGCGGCCGGACGAGGAGCGCCTCCTGATCGCGATGGACGCGCCCGAGCACGGGCCGGCGCGCAAGGCCGTACTCGGCGAGTTCACGGTGCGCCGGTTGGAGGCGCTGCGGCCGCGGATCCAGGAGATCGTCGACGGGCAGATCGACGCGCTGCTGGCCGGGCCGCAGCCCGGTGACCTGGTGGACTCGCTGTCGCTGCCGGTCCCGTCGCTGGTGATCTGCGAGATGCTGGGTGTGCCCTACGCCGACCATGAGTTCTTCCAGGAGCACACGGTGAAGGTGATCAAGCAGTCGACGCCGCCCGAGGAGCGGTGGGCGGCCATGGGGTCCATCCAGGGCTACATGACCGACCTCATCGCGGAGAAGGAGGAGAACCCGCCGGACGACCTGCTCGGGCGGCAGATCGTCAAGCTGCGCGCGAACGGCACCTATCGGCGGACGGCACTGGCCGGCATGGGCTTCCTGCTGCTCGTGGCCGGCCACGAGACGACGGCGAACATGATCTCTCTGTCGACCGTGGCGTTCCTGCGCAACCCGGAGCAGCTCGCGATGCTCAAGGCCGACCCGGGCAAAACGCTCAACGCGGTCGAGGAGATGCTGCGGTACTTCACGATCATCGACGTGGCGACGGCCCGGCTGTGCGTCGAGGACATCGAGGTCGGCGGGCAGCTGATCCGCGCCGGCGAAGGAGTGCTGGCGCTCGGTTATTCGGCCAACCGGGACCCGCGGGCGTTCGAGAACCCGGACGAGCTCGACATCGAGCGCGGCGCGCGCCACCACGTTGCGTTCGGTTTCGGGCCGCACCAGTGCCTGGGCCAGAACTTGGCTCGGATGGAACTACAGATCGTGTTCGACACGCTGTTCCGCCGCGTCCCCACGCTGGAGCTGGCGATGGATGTCGACGAGCTGCCGTTCAAGGACGACGCGAACATCTATGGCCTGTACCAGCTCCCGGTGACCTGGTAGCGGACGAACTGCCATCCCCACCTCAGGAGGAGAGGTCCATGAAAATCATCGCGGACACCGGCAGGTGCGTCGGTGCCGGACAGTGCGTGCTCACTGAGCCCCAGCTGTTCGACCAGAGCGAGGACGACGCCACAGTCATCGTGCTGAACGAGACACCGGAGGGCGAGTTGGTCGAGAAGGCCCGCGAAGCGGTGCACGTGTGCCCTAGCCAGGCCCTCTCCCTGGAGGAGTGAGTCAATCCGTGGATGGCCTTACAGCCTGAAAATCGGTGTGGGACGCTGAACGGCGCGTCTTCGCTCAAACAGGGCGAACTCGCACGATGCGGCACCCTATAACCCGCCGCGTTGGATTGGATGAGCGACGCGCCCTTGCTTCAGCGGACCCGGCACGACGGTTCGAAATCGAGGAGAGCCTCCTGACTCGGCCCGCAGCCCCGGTACGTCCCGGCTCACCATGCGGACGGGGTGGCCGGCAATGCCTGCGCCCCCAAGGCCGACCGCGCCACCGTTCCCGAAGCCGTCCGCGCCTCGGCCGCCTCAAGCCGGACGAATCCTCCCTGACCCGCTCCGAGGCGCCCCATCTGTACACCCTCACCGACCGGGTCGCCGCCGAACTCGGCGCGCCTCCCGCCGAGCTGATCCAGGTGACACCGGGCTTCTGAGACCAACTGAGAAGTGGCAGGGCTGGATCAGATAGCCGTAAACCAGCAGTTCAGAAGCTTGGATGGTCTACTGAGAACCGTTGTAGGAAGGCCAGCCTTCCGTTAGGCTCAGCGCGTGGACCAAGACGAGGCAAACGCCGCGCTGACGGCATTGGGCAAGGGCACCACAGCCGACGCACTGGAGACGGAGACGCTCGATTTCAAGCTCGTCGCCGACTCGCTCAAGGCCACCTTCAACTTACTCGCCGATGCCCTGGTCTGCTTCGTCAACGCACGCGGAGGCACTATTGTGCTGGGCGTCGACGACAAAGCCCCTGAGCGCGCGAACGCACTCAGAGGAGTGCCTGGCGGCTATACCGTGGACCTCATCCGCAAAGCGATCTTCGACCGGACACGGCCGCCCCTCACCGCCTTCGTCAACGAGAAATTCGTCGACGGGGTCCGTCTGATCCTGATAACCGTGCCGCAAGGAGTCATGCCGCACAGCACCGCCGCCGGGCTTGCCACACGTCGTCTCGGAAAGGAATGCCTGCCCTTTCCGCCCGACCAGCAACGCGAGGTGATGATCGCACGCGGCCAGGTCGATTGGTCGGCAGACGCCTCTAGCGTCGATATCAACCGCCTCAGCGCACTGGAATTCGCCAGATTGAGGCGGATCCTGGCGGCGAGCGGCCGAGACCATCTGGCAGATCTAGGAGATCATGCCCTTCTACAGGCGCTGCGTCTCATCGCACCCAACGGCAGCATCACAAACGCGGGCGTCCTCCTACTCGCAGACGAGCCGCTGATAAATCAGGTGGTCCCTGGCTATGGCTACTCCTATCAGTTTCGTCCCAGCGCGGGCAGCGAAGCCACCGGGAGGCTGCGCGGGAGCCAGCCCATGATAAGGGCGATTCAAATCCTCACGGATGCGACAGAGACACGGCGAGAGGTGCACCCGCTCAACGTCGCCGGCGGGGTGCAGCTCCAACTGACGGACTATCCTGGCGAGGCGGTCCGCGAGCTGATCATCAACGCTTTCATCCATCGGTCCTACGAGACCGGTGGAACAGTCGATATCGAACACTCCCCGGAGCATCTCATCATCACGAGCCCCGGCGGCCTGGTCTCCGGTGTCACTCCATCGAATATTCTCACGTATCCCTCGACACCTCGGAACCGCCTTCTCACCGAAACGGTCTCCATACTGCAACTTGCCGAGAGAACAGGCCAAGGAGTGGACAGGGCTTACCGGGAAATGCTGCGCATCGGTAAGGAACCCCCGCTTTTCGAGGATCACGCGACGTTGGTCCGGGCCACTCTGGCAGGCGGGATCGGAAACAGCGCGTTCGTGCGTTTCATCAGCGATCTGCCGGTCAGAGCCGGACGTGATCTCAATGTGTTGCTGGCGTTGTCCTACCTTCGGCACAACTCCAATCTCGATGCAACGAAACTTTCATCCGCCATTCAGCGCACCCCGGCCGAGGCGCAGGAGGTTCTGGCCACCATGGCGGATGAGTACAATCTTCTGGAAATAACGCGCCGTACGGTGTCGAAGCCATTTCCGACGTACCGCCTGCGTTCCGATGTTCTCGCCGCGATGTCCCGTTCGATCACCTACCGAAGACACAACCCGCGAGAGACGGACCAGAAAGTAATCGATCACGTGCGCGAATACGGGTTCGTCACCAATCAGACGATTCGACGCCTCTTCGACCTGCACGTGTACGCGGCCAGAGACCTGCTAAATACACTGAGGGATCGGGAGATCCTTGAAAAGATCGGAGACAGGCGCGGCGGCGCAGGGATACGCTATGGCCCAGGAAAGAAGTTTCCCAAGGGCAGATCATAGACCGCGAACGTCGGCCCGACGGCTGGCCCGTCGCCTCATTGACGCAGGGCATCAGCGGGCGTAAGCACCTTCGGCAATTTCTGTCCTCATGCCCCCACATACGGCATGATCTCGGGCATGACCACGCCGCCTGCCGTCGAGGCCGACGGGATGTGCCCGTCCTGTTCCGCGCCCCTGTCGGCCGATCCCCGCTTCGTGATCTGGTGCCCCTCGTGCTCGTGGAACCTCGACCCCTCGGCCGGGACGGGTGCCGTGACCACGGCTCCGCGCCGCCGGGCGGAACGGCGGCGCGAGGCACGGCGGCGGGCCGACGGCGCGACCGTCGAGCAGGTGTTCCGTGACCTCGCGAACCCGTCGCGTCCCCCCGCCGTACGCGACGGCTCGTGGTTCGCGGCCATGGCCGTCGCCGGGTCGGTGCATCTGGTCACCGCCGCGTTCACCGTGGGGTCCATCGGGCTGCTGACCACCGGAAACCTGCTGATGGTGCCGGTCGCCGCGATCGGCCTCGGCATCGCCTTCGTCACCCGTCCCCGCCTGGGCCGCCTCGACCCGGACGGCTCACCCCTGTCCCGCTCCGAGGCGCCGCACCTGTACGCCCTCGCCGACCGGGTCGCCGCCGAACTCGGCGCGCCTCCCGCCGAGCTGATCGAGGTGACACCGGGTTTCGGCATGAGCCACACCAGGGTGGGACTGCGGCGGCACGTCGTCCTCACCATCGGCCTCGCCCTGTGGGAGGTGCTTACCCCCGAGGAGCGCGTCGCCGCGCTCGCGCACGAGTTCGGTCACGCCGTCAACGGCGACCCGCGCCGCGCCCTGTGGTTCCACTCGGCCGTCGAAGCGCTGACGCACTGGAACAGGGCCGGCGCTCCCGGGCCCGTCGAGCAGTCCGGAGCGGGCCTGGTCTTCTTGATCATGGACTGGGTGGCCAAGCTGGTGATGCGCGGCGTCCACCACCTCACCGAGCTGCTGCTGCGCCGGCTGCTCCGCCTCACGCTGGCCGCCGGCCACCGCGCCGAGTACCACGCGGACGAGATGGCCGCCCGCGTCGCCTCGTCCGCGGCGACTGGATCGATGCTGCGGGCGCTGGTCCTCGGTGACAGCGTGGAGACCGTCTTCCGCCGCCGCTCGGCCGTCCGGCAGGGGACGCGCTCTGGCCGCGCGCCCTCCCGCGACCAGGCCGACGCGTCCCTGTGGCAGGAGCTCCGCGAGTACGTGGCCTCGATCCCCGAGGTGGAACGCCTGCGCCGGCTGCGCCTGTCCGCCCGCCGGATGAGCTCCGTGGACAGAGCCCATCCCCCCACGTACCTGCGCGTCCAATTGATCGGCGCGCGACCGCCGGCCGAGGCCGCCCTCACCCTCGACCCGGCCGAGACGGCCGCCATCGAAGAGGAACTCACACCGGCCCGCACCCAGGCGGCCCGCGTCGTGATGATGTCCTGAGCCGGTCACCCACCGTCTCACGGAGACGCGTTGCGATTTTCGCAATCCCACGTAGGGTGGGGCGGATCGCCGACCTCGGAGGGGTTTCCGTCGACTGGCTGCTCGGCGCGGGCGGCCCTCTTGAACGTCGCGGGGTGGGGAATGACCCTGGGATGCGATTGTTTCCGGCGATGCCGTTGGGTGAGTGGCGGGAGACCAAGGACACGTTGCACCGGTTCGCGCAGGTCGTGGGGAAGATACGGCTGGCGGCGGGGGTGCGGCGTAACCACTGGTGGAACGCGCCGTTCCACGTCACCGGGCGTGGGCTGACGACGCGGCCGATGGGACAGGCGGACGGTAACCCGATCTTCACCATCGACTTCGACTTCGTCGACCATCAGCTCGTGGTGACCACCGTGGACGGCCGGGAGGTGTCGTTCCCGTTGTACGACCGGTCGGTGGCCTCGTTCTACAACGAGACCATGCGGGCGCTGGACGCGCTGGGAGTGCGCGTCACCATCGAGATCCCCCGGCCGTTCGACCTGCCGGACGCGGGGCGGCCCTTCGCCGAGGACGACGAGCACGCGTCGTACGACGCGGCCATGGTGACGCGGTACTGGCAGGTGCTCAGTCAGGTCAACCTGTTGCTGGAGGAGTTCGCCGCGAACTTCTCCGGGAAGATCAGCCCGGTCCACCACTTCTGGCACACCTTCGACATCGCCTGCACACGGTTCTCCGATCGGAAGATCGACCAGCCGCCCGAGACCGACCCGGTGACCCGCGAGGCCTACTCGCGCGAGGTGATCAGCTCGGGGTTCTGGTTCGGCGACGACTCATTCCCCGAGGCCGCCTTCTACTCTTACACCGCTCCGGAGCCGGCGGGACTGGAGGAGGAGCCGCTGCGGCCGGAGGCGGCGACGTGGGTGCCGCAGCGGGGAAGCCACCTCGCGATCCTGCGCTACGACGACGCCCGCGCCGAGCGCGACCCGCGTGCCGCCGTGCTGGAATTCTACGAGAGCGCCTACCAGGCCGGGGCCCGCCGTGCGCGATGGGACGTCCCCGGGCTCGCCTGCCCCGGCGGCGTCACCGACCCCGTGCTGAGCGCCTGAGGCACACATGGGGCGCTCTCCCCAGAGGCGAGGGGAGGGCGCCGGCCAGGTTCGGTTACTCTGTTCGGGTGACGCGGCCCTCCAGGTGGAGGAGTTTGGTGACGTTGATGATGATGTGGGCGGCGGCCACGCCGTCGCGGTCGCATCGGGGCTGGTCGAGGTCGACGAAGAAGCCCGTCGCCCCGATGCTGATGAGCGGGACGCGCTGGTTGTAGCGGTAGGCCAGCGGCGGCGAAGTGTCCTTGTCGAAGGTGAGGACGACACGGTCGCCGTCGAAGGCGAGGGTCACGTCGGCGCCCTCGCCCTTCTGCTCCCCGAGCGCCCGGCCCTTGTAGACGGCATACCCGCCGTCGATCCAATCGCCGAGCTGCTCGCCGCAGCGGCCGGGAGCTTGCGGGACGGCGGCCGTGGCGGTGGAGGTCAGGGTCAGGGCTGCGAGGGCGGTCGCGGCCAGGACCGTCGTGCGTAGGGACATCCGGGACATGCAGGTCCTTTCATCGCTGGATGCTGACCGCCTGTCCCACCGCGCGGACGGCCTGGCCGGAAAGAGGCGGCGGGACCCAATCAATTCCGGTGACGTTCCGCAATCAATAGTGACTCGCGGCTATGGATTCAGGTCGCTCCAACACTCCCAGGGCGGCAAAGTCATGCTCATGTTCGACGGTTGTCGGACACGCCGTTCCGGCGCCGGACCGCTTCCTGCCAGCGGCAAGGCATTTTCGAAGAAACTTCCGCACACCCCCGATCACGATTGCGAGGACGGCGACGACCCGAATCGGGCCGGTGGCCGACACTTACGGAACCCGCCCGCGGGTGAGGAGGGCGAGCCTGGACGGGCGCAACGTGTCCGTCCGGTTCCATAGGGCGGCGCCGCGGCTCGCCCGCTCGCGGCCCCTCCGTCCGCGCCGACCGGCGGCAGGGCCCGGGCGGTGCCCTTCCGCCCTTCGATACCCATCCGCTTGCGCTCCCCACTAGCGAGAGTTACAGTCTCTAACTATAGACAGGCGCCGTAACGATAGCGAGAACCTATCCCGAGGCCTCGCCGTACCGGACCGTTTAGGGAGCCCTCATGTCCACCACCACGCACCCCGCCGAGCAGAACCTGCACGTCGTCCTCGGAGCGGGACCCGCAGGGACCTCACTGGCCGGCGAACTGGCGCGCCGCGGCCACGCCGTGCGTCTCGTCGACCGCTCGGGGTCCGGCGCGGCCATCGAGGGCGTCGAGCGGCACGCGGCCGACGTGACCGACCCCGGCGCCGCCCGCGCCGTCACGGACGGCGCCGCGGCGGTGTACCACTGCGTGAACGTCGCCTACCACCTCCAGGTCGAGGTGATGCCGCGCGTCCAGCAGGCCGTCCTCACGGCCGTCGAGGCGGCGGGGGCGCGTCTCGTGGTGCTCGACACGCTGTACCCGTACGGCGAGACCGGCGGCGCGGTGATGACCGAGAGCACTCCGTGGAAGGCGACCACCCGTAAGGGGCGGATGCGCGCGGAACTGGACGAGAAGTATCTCGCCGCCCATCGCGAGGGACGGGTGCGGGTGGTGCTCGGACGGGCGGCGGACTTCTACGGGCCAGGGGTGCTCAACTCCACGCTGGGCGGGACGGTCTTCCCCGGCGCGCTCACCGGCGACACCGTCCTCGGCATCGGCGACATCGACCTACCGCACAGCTACACCTTCATCGGCGACGTCGCGTCCGGCCTCGCCACGCTGGGCGAGCAGCCGACCGGCGACGGCGCGGTGTGGCACCTTCCCACGGTGCCCGCGGTGACGACGCGGCAGGTCCACTCCATGATCGAGGAGCGGGTCGGCCGACCGCTGAACGTCACCGTGGTGAAGGAGCCCCGCCCGTTCGGCCCCTTCGACGAGACCTTCATGAACGAGTACGCCGATATGTTCTACCAGCACACAGAGCCGCAGATCATGGACTCCTCGGCCATCGAGCGGACGTTCGGCCTGCGCCCCACGCCGCTCGCGGAAGGGCTGGACGCGACCCTGGCCTGGTACGGAGCGTGGCTCGCGAGCCTGTCCGGGACGACGGCCTGACCGGCCGCCCGCCCGTCAAGACCTCGGGGACACGAGAGCCGGCCGCCGATCGCGGCCGGTCCGGCCCTCACGCGTACGTGGTCCGCGGCGACGGCGACTGGGCGCGTTGCGGGATGACGGTGTACCGGGGGTCCTCGGCGGAGGCGACGCCCGCGGAGAAGACGCCGAGGCGGACGCAGGCCGAGGCCGCCATGAGGGCCGCGCCGGACAGGACGGCGGCGGCCCGCCTGCGCCCGCACAGGGCAGCGCCCACGGCGCCGGCCACCGCGAGCGCCTCGCCCGTCCGCATGAGGACGCCCGCGCGGCCGTGCTCGTACGCGTCGGCGATCATGCCCATGCGGCGGCGCATGAGCCACCCCGCGCCGAGTTCGAGGGCGGTGCCGAGGACGGCGGCGCGGCGGGCCGGGCCGTTCTCCGAGGGCGGCGCGGCGATCATGGCGGCGCCCGCGGCGGTGGCGGTGGCGGAGCCGGCGAACAGGAACGGCATCTCGCGGTACCCCTCGTGCCAGGCGGGCACGGCGGTGTCGCTGATCAGCACCGCCGTGTACGTCGTGACCGCGGGCCCGAGGACGGCGGCGCCGTAGCAGGCCGCGCGCCCGGTGAAGGGGAAGCGGCCGGTGAGATCGGTGAGCAGGCTGACGCCGACGAGCGGCGCGTACGACGCCAGCAGCCAGGAGCCCACGCTCATGGGTGAGGTGGGTTTGAAGGTCCTCAGCATGTGGAGGAACCGCCCCGGCCGCCCGAGGTCCTCCACGAGGGCGGCGAGCGACAGGCCGACGCCGGCGAGCGCGGCGGCCTTCCCCGCGCGGGCGAGGCCAGGACGGCCGGTGAACTGGCCTCCGGCGGCGAACACCGAGGACGCCCCGGCGAGCCCGCCCAGGTACAGGTAGCCGCCGATGCTCGCCGCGCGCCACGTCGGCGGCTTCAGGATGCGCCGGTTGTAGTACGAGACGTACTCCTCCGCCAGGTGCGTCCCCTGGCCGTCGGCACTGCGCGTCGTCATTCCCACTCCCCGTCGGTCACGTGCGAACCCGTGCAGGTCTCCCGCCGCGGAACTCGAAGGAGGCCGCGGCGAAGGCGGTGGCGATGGTGACCGCGAGGGTCAGCGCCGCGACTCCCGCGTGACGCCACATGGAGGGCAGGTCGCGGGTCGTGTCCTTCGGCGCGGGCGGGAACCCGTACACCTCGGGCCGGTCGAGCAGCAGGAAGAACGCACCGTTGCCGCGCACCCCGTCCGCGGGGTCGTGGCCGTAGAGGCGGGCGTCGGTGACGCCGTCGCGGTGCAGGGTCTCGACGCGGGCGGCGGCGCGGTCGAGCAGGTCGTCCAGCTCGCCGAACTGGATGGACTGGGTCGGACAGGCCTGCGCGCACGCCGGGGTGAGCCCGTCGCCGATGCGGTCGTAGCAGAGCGTGCACTTCCACGCGAGGCCGTCGTCCTCGCGCTTGCCGATCACGCCGTACGGGCAGGCGGAGACGCAGTAGCCGCAACCGTTGCAAATGTCCGACTGCACGACGACGGTGCCGAACTCGGTGCGGAACAGCGAGCCGGTGGGGCACACGTCCAGGCAGGCGGCGTCGGTGCAATGCTTGCAGACGTCGGAGGCCATGAGCCAGCGCAGGTCACCGGTGTCGTCGGCCGTCCCGGCGCGCATCGGCTTGCGCTGCTCGACGAAAGCGACGTGCCGCCACGTGGACGCCGAGAGCTCCTCGGTGTTGTCGAACGACAGGCCGGTGAACGTGAACGGCGGGTCGGCCGGAAGCCGGTTCCATTCCTTGCAGGCGACCTCGCACGCCTTGCAGCCGATGCAGATGGACGTGTCGGTGAAGAAGCCCATCCGCGGGGGATGCCGCTCGTATCCGGTCTCCTCCTGCACCTGGGGCAACCTGGTGACCATCTTCGCCGTCTTCGCCACGTCCGCCATGGTCAGACCTCCTGCCGCGTCGGCTCGTACAGCCCCGCGCGCCGCCGGAACGTCTCGACGAGGCGGTCGAGACCGGGCCCGCGCGGGCGGCGTCCCGGCTGGATGTCGGCGGTGCACGCCTTGGTCTCCTGGATGTGGGCGTTCGGGTCGAGCACGATGGACGTCAGCTCGTTCGCCGAGTCGCCGGTCGCGCATCCGTTCGGCCCCCAGTGGTAGGGCAGGCCGATCTGGTGGACGACGCGGCCGTCGAGACGCAGCGACGGCATGCGGTCGGTGATCAGCACCTTCGCCTCGATGGCGCCGCGCGCGCTGATGATCGTGGCCCACTCGCCGTGCTCCAGGAGCCGTTCCTCGGCCAACTCCGGCGAGACCTCGCAGAACATCTCCGGCTGGAGCTCCGACAGGTACGGCAGCCAGCGGCTCATGCCCCCTGCGGTGAAGTGCTCGGTGAGCCGGTAGGTCGTGACGACGTACGGGTACACGTCGCTGCCGGTCGGGTGGTAACGGTTGCCGGGCCGGTCGTACAGCAGGCGCGCGGGATTGTTCGGGTGCGCCCGGTACAGCGGGTTCTCGCACGGCGTGTCCTGCGGCTCGTAGTGCGCGGGCAGCGGGCCGTCCATGAGCCCGGCCGGGGCGTAGAGCCAGCCTTTTCCATCGCCTTGCATGATGAACGCGTCGGTCCCGGACAGCGCGTCTGCGCCGATGGCGCCCTCGGGCGGGCGGTAGTCGGGCGGCCGGTCCTCGATGAAGTCGGGAATGTCGTGACCTGTCCAGCGGCCGAGGCCCGCGTCCCACCAGACGTACGCCTTGCGCGCGCTCCACGGGTTGCCGTCCGGGTCCGCCGACGCGCGGTTGTACAACGTACGCCGGTTGAGCGGCCACGCCCAGCCCCACTCGTGCGACACCCAGCTCTGCTCGGTGTGCGGCCTGCGGCGGGCCGCCTGGTTCACGCCGTCCGCGAACACGCCGCAGTAGATCCAGCAGCCGCACGAGGTGGACCCGTCGCCGCGCAGTTCCGTGTAGCTCGACAGCGGTCCCCCGTCCGGGCCGTACCCGTTGATCTCGCGCAGGACGGCCTCGGCGCTCGGCTCGCGCAGCCCGCCCTCGACCGGGTAGTCCCAGGTCAGGTCCAGGATCGCGCGGTCGTACGGCTCGGCGGACCCGGCGAGGCGCTCCCGGACCATCCGGCCGAGGTGGTACACGAACCACAGGTCGCTGCGGCAGTCCCCGCTCGGCTCCACGGCGGCGTGGTGCCACTGCAACAGGCGGTTGGTGTTGGTGAACGTCCCGTTCTTCTCGGTGTGCGAGGCGGCAGGGAAGAAGAACACCTCGGTGCGGATCTCCTCGGTGCGCAGCTCGCCGGTCTGGATCTCCCGGCCGTCCTTCCACCACGTCGCCGACTCGATGAGAGCGAAGTCGCGCACCACGAGCCAGTCCAGGTTCGCCATGCCGAGCCGCTGCAGCCGGGTGTTGGCCGACCCGACGGCCGGGTTCTCGCCGAACAGGAAGTATCCCTTGCACACGCCGTCGAGCTGGGCCATCGTCGTGTCGTAGGTGCTGTGCGAGCCGGTCAGCCGGGGCAGATGCCCGAAGCAGAAATCGTTCCCGGCGGTGGCCGCGTCCCCGTAGTACGCCTTGAGCAGGCTGACGACGTAGTGGCGCGCGTCGGCCCAGAAGCCCTTCCGCGTGCTGACGACGTCGACGAAGTCGTCCAGGTTCTCGTCGGTGTGCGCGTACGGCATCGGGATGTAGCCGGGCAGCAGGTTGTACAGCGTCGGGATGTCACTGGACCCCTGGATGCTGGCGTGCCCGCGCAGCGCCATGATGCCGCCGCCCGGCCGCCCGATGTTGCCGAGCAGCAGTTGCAGGATGCTCGCCGTGCGGATGTACTGCGTGCCCACGGTGTGCTGCGTCCACCCCACCGCGTACGCGAAGGCGCTGGTGCGGTCGGGCCCGGAGTTGGACGTCAGCGCGTCGCAGACCCGGGCGAACATCTCGGGCGGGATGCCGCACGTCCGCTCGACCACCTCCGGCGTGTAGCGGGAGAAGTGGCGCTTCAGGATCTGGTAGACGCAGCGCGGGTGGCTCAGCGTCTCGTCGTGCTCCGCGTGCGGCGAGACCGGGGCGCCGCCCGAGCCGTGCGCCTCGCTGCGTCCGGGCTGGTGGTACGCGTCCAGCCGCAGCCGGCGGCCGGACACAGCCTGCACGGGCGGGCCCTTGTACTGCCAGGTGCCCACGTCGTAGGTGCGCGTCTCAGGGTTCCAGCCGGAGAAGACGCCGTCGAGGTCCTCGGTGTCGGCGAACTCGTCGGAGACGATGCACGCGGCGTTGGTGTAGTTCAGGACGTACTCGCGGAAGTCCTTGCCCTCCGACAGCACGTGGTTGATGATCGCGCCGAGAAAGGCGATGTCCGTGCCCGCGCGGATCGGCACGTACAGGTCGGCCATGGCGCTGGTGCGGCTGAAGTGCGGGTCGACGTGGATGACGGTCGCGCCGCGCAGCTTGGCCTCCATCACCCACTGGAAGCCCACCGGGTGCGCCTCGGCGAAGTTGGAGCCCTCGATGACGATGCAGTCGGAGTGCTGCAGATCCTGCATGAACGTCGTCGAGCCGCCCCGGCCGAAGGACGTGCCGAGGCCGGTCACCGTCGAGCTGTGACAGACCCGCGCCTGGTTCTCCACCTGGACGACGCCGAGGCCGGTCATCAGCTTCTTGATGAGGTAGTTCTCCTCGTTGTCCAGCGTCGCGCCGCCCAGGCTGGCGATGCCCATCGTGCGGGCCACGCGCTTGCCGTCGTGGTCTTCCTGCCAGGTCTCGCGGCGGGTCCGCACCACGCGGTCGGCGACCATCTCCATGGCCGTGCCGAGGTCGAGCTGTTCCCATTCGGTGCCGTACGGCCTGCGGTACAGGACGGAGCGTTCGCGCCCGGGGCCGGTGGCGAGCTGGAGCGACGCCGAGCCCTTCGGGCACAGCCTGCCCCGGCTGATCGGCGAGTCCGGGTCGCCCTCGATCTGAACGACCTTCTCACGGGAGACGAAGACCTTCTGCCCGCAGCCGACGGCGCAGTACGGGCAGATGGACCGGACCACGCGGTCGGCGGTAGCGACGCGGGAGCGCAGCTCGTCGCTCTTCTTCGACCGGACGGCGGCGCCCAGGCCGCGGCGGTCGGGACCGGTGAGCTGCCGCACCACCGGCCATCGCCCCAAGAAGTCCTTTATCGCCATATCGCCCCCCGCCCGAGCACTCGGCGTATCCACTGGGGGGCGTACCACTTCCTGCCCGTACCTCCCCCACCAAGCCCCGCTCCAACCTTTGCCCCCACCCGGCGACGGACGACGACCAGCAACCGCCCGCCGCCGAAATTGGAGGGACGACCAGGTACGGGTGGCGGATCAGCCTGATGGACTCACGGACAAACCCTGGCCACGCGACTCTGCACCACCACAACGCGGTAATCGGCTGCTTGCGGACCGCCCACCTCCTGGAGACAGGCACACGGCCAGCCGGACGCCCCCAACCCCGGAAACGGGCATGGGCGAACCCGGACCGCCCGCCCGCCGGGGCGGGGACTCGTGAGGGTCGAACCCGTCGCAGGGCTTGTCTTCGTGGATCGCCGCCAGAGGCGGCCTTCGGAAGGGCGGCGGTCAGAAGGTGGGCAAGGGGTCGTAGGGGCTGTGACCTTCGCTGATCGCTGTGAGCATCGTGGCGAGGTACCGCTGGGTGGCGGCGTGGAGGCCGTGGCCGAAGCTCACCCGGGCCACCCCCAGCGCGGCCAGTTCGGCGATCGAGGGCACGCCCGGCCGGAACAGCACGTTCACCGGCCCGCCGATCTCTGCCACCAGCGCCCGGATCGTCCCGGAATCCGAGGCCAGGATGGGGTACACGCAGTCGGCCCCCGCGCGCAGGTAGGCCCGCCCGCGTGCCACGGCGTCCGCGAGCCGCTCATCCGGCGTCCCGGTGCCGTGGGCGAAGGAGTCGACCCGGGCGTTGATCACCAGCCCGGTGCCCGCCTCCCGGGCCGCCGCCCGTACCGCCGCGATGAAGCCCGCCTGCTCGTCCGCGTCCACCATCGCGCCGGTACGCGGGTCGGAGTCCTCAAGGTTCGCCCCGACCGCGCCCGTCGCGGCGAGCCGCTCGACGAACTCGGCGGGCGCGAGCCCGTACCCCCGTTCCATGTCGGCGGTGACCGGCACCGTCACGGCCCGCGCGATGCGGGCGACCTGGGCCAGCACCTCGCCGGCCGGGGCCGCCTCGCCGTCGTCGTACCCGAGGACCGGGGCGACCGCCGCGCTGCCCGTGGCCACGACCGGGAACCCGGCCGCCGTGACGGCTCGCGCGGACGCGGCGTCCCAGACGTTCGGCAGCACGAGCGGGCGGCCGGGCACGTGCAACGCCCGCAGCGTGTCCGCCTTCGCGGCGTTCTCCCGTTCCGTCGCCATCTCCTGTGCGGTCATGACATGCCCTTCCGTCGCCGATCCCCTGCCGTGGAGCTCCGGCCCATCATGTCCCGCACGGTCTTAGGCCTCTTCCTCGGCCCTCTTCCCCCGGCCCCGTCACCCGTCCGGGTCGTCGTACTCGCCGGGGACCATACGCTGCGGGCGTGAGACGCCCCGGGACCCCGCGACCCGGGCCCCGGAGCGGGCTTACACGTCAGACCACGTCCACCTTGTCCACCTTGTCCGCCTTCTGCGGCGCCGGCTCGTTGCCGTTCAGGTTCGACGGGGTCGCGCCGGAGAGCAGCGAGCGGGCGAGGCCGAGGCCCGTGCCGCCGAGCGTGAGCGCCTTGGCGAGCATCTCCTCCACGCCCTGGGCGCCGTTGAGCACCACCATGTGGTCGACGTTGCCGAACGCCTTGGCGCCGGCCTCGACGATCGCCGGCCAGTTCTCGGCGAGCTGCTGGCCGATGACGGCCTCCTGGTTCTCGGCGAGGGCCTGCGCGCGGGCCCGGATCGCCTCGGCCTCGGCCAGACCCTTGGCCTTGGCGGCCTCCGCCTCCGCGAGGCCGCGCGCCTTCGCGGCCTCGGCCTCGGCCAGACCGCGCGCCTTGGCCGCAGCCGCCTCACCCTCACCGGTGGCGCGGGACGCGGCGCCCGCGGCCTCGGCGCGCAGCCGTACGGACTCGGCGTCCGCGGCGGCGGCCTGCTTCACCTGCGAGGCCTGGGCGGCGGCGCGCAGCTCGGTCTCGCGGGCCTCGGCCTCGGCCTGGGCGATGCGCGCGTCGCGCTCGGCCTGGGACAACGTGACGGTCTCGTACGCCTTGGCGTCGGCGGGCTTGCGCACCTGCGACTGCAGCCGCTGCTCGGAGAGCTGGGCCTCCAGCTCGGCGGCGCGGGTCTCCTGGACGACGACCTCCTGGCGCGCGGTCGCCTCCGACAGCGGCCCGGCCTGCCGGGCCTTGGCGGCGGCCTGGTCGACCTCGGCCTGGTAGCCGGCCTGCTGGATCTGCGACTCGCGGACCGCCGCGGCCTTCTTGGCGTTCGCGGCCTGCTCGGCCTCGGTGGCCTCCTGGTCGCGCTGGGCCTCGGCGATGCGCGCGGCGGCGGCGACCCGGGCGGCGTGCGGCTTGCCGATGTTCAGGATGTAGCCGGTCTCGTCGTCGATCTCCTGGATCTGGAGGGAGTCGACGACCAGGCCGAGCTTGCTCATCTCGTCGGCGGCGCTGCTGCGGGTCTCTCCGGTGAGGCGCTCGCGGTTGAGGATGAGGTCCTCGACGGTGAGGTTTCCGATGATCGAGCGCAGGTGGCCGGTGAACAGCTCGTGGATCGCGCCGCTCATGCTGTCCTGCTGGTCGAGGAAGCGGCGGGCGGCGTTGGCGATCGAGGTGAAGTCGTCGCCCACCTTGTAGATGATGACGCCGCGCACCTGGACCGGGATGCCCTGCTGGGTGACGCAGTTGACCTGCAGGTTCGTGGCCCGGCTGTCGAGCCGCAGCCGCCGCGCGGTCTGGAAGCCCGGCAGGACGGCGGTGCCCTTACCTGTGACGATCTTGAAGCCGAGGCTCTCGGCCAGCTCGTTCCTCGAACGCGCGCCGAGACCCGAGATGATCAGCGCCTCGTTGGGCTCGGCGACCCTCCATACGGCCTTGAACAGCAGAACGATGACGATGAGCAGGATTAGGAGCCCGCCGGCCCATACGGCCAGCTCTGTGGTGGTCAATGAGACCTCCGGAATGAGGGGGGAGAGAGAAGGTCAGACGATCGCGCGAGCCACGTAGACCGTGCGTGGCGGCGAATATTCGACGACGACGATGATCGTCCCCACCGGGATCTCCTCGTCGGGAACCGCTGGATGGGCGTAGAAGGCCTCAACGCCCCCGCGTATCGGCACTAACACCTCGCCCACGAGCCCCGGCCCTATTCTGCCGGTCACCCTGCCCTGTTTCCCAACCACCCTTGTACACCCCGTCGCCTTACATAGGCCGCGAACGCGAACGTTACCCCGTTGCCCCGTCACATCATCAGCGAGCGAAGAATCTGTTATCTCTTCGCCACGCTTCTGACCATCCGCGCACATCGCCTTCACCCCCGCCAACGACCGGCCTCGACCCCGCGTTCCCGGACGAGCCCGTCGTTTCGAGCCACCGCGGCATGCCTGCCCGCGGTGCGGCTGCCGGGGGTGCAATGGGCGGCAAATAAGGCTGAAAAGTTCGGCCCGCGCTGCCCGACACGCTCTGTTTCGATTTCCGCTCGGGTGATGATCGCGGAATGATGGCTCATTTCCCGCGTGACGGAGACACCCCCGCAGGGCGTGCCCCCGACCCCGGGGAACATGCGCGGAAATCCGGGGAATGCGCGCCCGAAGCCGGGAAACACCCTCCCGGCCCCGGCGAGCCGGCAACGTCCGGAACGGACCGGCGGATCAACCGGCGGCAGTTCGTCGACGGTGTGGCGGGCACGGCCGCGTGTGCGGCGCTCGGGCCCCTCGGACGGCGGACCGGGGCGGAGGCCCTCCGGCGCGCCGAGAGCGTGCCCGTCCAGCAGGGCGAACCCGGAGTTCACGCGGCCCGGCAGGCCGCGATCCGGGCGATCCGCCCATCCCGCGCCCGAACCCTCCAAGGGGACACCCCGGACGCGCTCGGCGTGCCGCACGCGCTGCGCGACGGACGATTCTGGGAGCGCGCGGGCACACCCCGTCCGACCGGCGAGAGCTACGACCTGGTCGTGGTCGGCGCGGGCATCAGCGGCATCACCGCCGCCTACGCCTGGGCGGCGCGCGACCCCGAGGCCCGCGTCCTCGTCCTGGACAACTACGACGACGTCGGCGGGCACGCACGCCGCAACGAGTTCCGTCCCGCCGGGCGCGCGGGCCCGCTGGTCGGGCACGGTGGCTCCCGCTCGCTCTACGCCCCCTCGGCGTGGTCGGCCGAGGGCAGGGAGCTGCTCGCGGAGCTCGGGGTCGACGTGCGCGGACGCCGCCCTCCGGAGGACTTCTACCGGGCGCTCGGGATGCACGAGGGCGTCTTCTGCGACCGGGAGACCTATCCTGCCGGGCCCGCCGACAGGCTGGTCGTGCTGGACCCGGCCAAGCCCGCGCGGCGGTGGGTGGCCGAGCTGCCCGTCGCTGAGCGGGCGAGACGCGACCTGGTCATGCTGTTCGAGCACGCTCCCGACTGGTTCCCCGGCCTCACCGACGCACGCAAGAAGGAGATGCTGGCCGGGCTCACGTACGCGGGGTTCCTGCGCGAGGTGTGCCGCGTCCATCCCGAAGCCGTCGCCTTCTGCCAGACGATGCCGAACGCGACGTGGGCCTACGGCGCGGACGCGCTCGGCGCCGTCGACGCCTGGGCGGAGGCGGGCCGCTTCGCCTACCCCGGCTTCGCGGGCCTGCGCCTGGACCGCTCGGCCCCCTCGCCGTACAACGCGCCCCGCGTGGCCCGGCGCTGGGCCGCGCGCGACGCCGACGTCCCGTGCTTCCCCGAGGGCAACCAGGCGCTCGTGCGGATGATGGTGGCCCGCATGGTGCCCGGGTTCGCCGGGTCGTGCTCCCCGCGGCACATCACGACCACGTGGTTCGACTACGGCACGCTGGACCGTCCCGGCAGCCGCGTGCGGGTGCGCCTGTCCAGCCCGGTGGTGCTGGTCCGCAACGACGGCCCGCCCGGCACCGCGACGTCCGCGACCGTGGGCTACTACGACGGCGGCCGGGTCAGGACCGTACGGGCGGGCGCGGTGGTCATGGCGTGCTGGAACATGGTCATCCCCTACCTGGTCGAAGATCTGCCCGACGAGCAGAAGGCGGCGATGCGCCAGGCGGTGAAGATGCCTCTGGTGCACGCGACGGCGCAGTTGCGCGGCTGGCGCGCGTTCCGCGAGGCCGGGGTGCACCGCGTCCGGTTCACGGGGGCGTACTGGGTCACGGCCGAGCTCGCGCCGCCGGTGAGCGCCGGGTCCTACCGCGCGCCGGCCCACCCGGACGAGCCGATCGCCGTCCACCTGCTGCACACCCCGGCCCGGCGGGGTCTCGCGCCGAGGGACGCCGCGGTCGCGGGCCGCCGCGAGCTGGCCCGCACGCCGCGGGCGGCGATGGAGTTCGGCGTGCGGGAGCAGCTCGCCCGCCTTCTCGGCCCCTACGGCTTCGACCCGGCGCGCGACATCGAGGGGCTGACGATCAACCGCTGGGGACACGGGTACGCGCCGGAGTACGTGCGCCCGTGGGACGCCTTCCACCCGGACGGGCCGTTCCCCGCCGAGATCGCGCGGCGGCGGTTCGGGCGCATCGCCGTCGCCAACTCCGACTCGGTGCCCGGAGCCGACGCGGACGCGGCCGTCAGCGCCGCGTACCGCGCGGTGGGCGAGCTGCGGGCGGGTCCCGGCGGGCCGGCCGATCCGAGCGACCCGGGCGGTCCCCAAGCGGCCTGAGCGGTCTCAGCGGGAGCCGCGCGGACGCCGGATCATCGTGAACGCCCATGACGTGTCGGGCTCGACGGCCCAGTGGAAGAGGCGTTGCACGAGCGGGGTGCACAGCACGGTCGCGAGGACGGCGCCGAACGCGGCGGTCAGCGCCACACCGGCGGGGTTCACCAGCAGGTGGTCGTACGGTTCCAGGAGCTTCACCACGAAGCCGTGCAGCAGGTAGGCGTACATCGTGGCCATGCCGAGGCCGGAGAACCACGTGCGGCGGGAGGGCGTGACAGCGAGGAAGGCGGCCACCAGGACGGCCCCGGCCGCCAGCATGCCGAGCCGGATCAGGCTGCCGCTCAGGTTGCCGACGCCGATCTTGGCGTTGCTGTGCCGCCAGCGGATCCACTCGGTGGCGATGTCGGTGTGGAACGCCAGCGCGGCGAGCAGCCCCGCCGCGAGGACGACGGCGCCGAGCACCCGTACCCACGGCCGCTTGAGGAAGTCGAAGTGCTCGGGGCGCAGGAGCAGGCCGAGGACGTAGAACGGCAGCAGGCCGAGCGTCCGGTTCATCGACAGCTCGTCGGGCAGGTCGCTCATGCCGGACATCAGTGACAGGCCTACGGCGATGACCAGCGGCCAGCGGAGCTGCTGCCAGACCGGGGTCGACAGCCGCCACATGAACAGCGACATGAGGAACCAGGTCAGGTAGTACGGGTCGAGCAGGCTGATGTCCAGCTTCCCGTACAGGATCAGGCGCGGCAGCGAGTAGGCCACCTCGAAGATGACGTACGGCACGGCGAGGCCGCTGATCAGCTTCCGCGCCTTGCCCGCCGAGAAGGTGAAATTTCGCGACAGGTAGCCGCTGAGCATGATGAAGAGCGGCATGTGGAACGTGTAGACGTAGAAGTACGCGGCGTGCGCGAACGCGACGTCCCGCAGCCCCTCGATGAGGTGGCCGGACACCACCAGGATGATCGCCAGGAACTTCGCGTTGTCGAGGTACGGGTCGCGCTCCCGCCTCACCGGCGCGACCTTGACGTCCTCGCCCTCCGGACGGGGCGCCGCCAGGGGAGCCTCGGGCGGCGGGCCCGCCGGAGCCACGGACGGCCGGTCCGCCGGAACCGCGTGGTGCGCCGGAAGGACGGGGGCCGGCTGGTACGCCGGAGCGGCGGGATCGGGGTGGGCCGCCGGAATTCTCGGAGCCGGCGGAACCGCCGGGGCCGCAGGGGCCGTCCAAGCCTCCGGGACGGCCGGAGCGTGGGTCTCCGGGGCCGGGGAAGGCTCCGGAACGACGGTCGGCAGCGGCTGCGTCTCGAAATCGGGGCCGACCCATTCCGGGCGGTGGGGCGCTGTCACAGCCTCCGAACCCTAGCCAAATCGGCTGGGAGCGCGGCGAACGCCAGGTGTCCTCCAGGCGAACACCACCCGTCCGCCACTTGAAGAAGAGCTGACCGGAGCCTTACGGGCACCGGCCGGGCTCCTTTCCGGCCCACCGTTTCACAACGATTTCACGACAGTTCGTCGGCCGAGAGGCCGGTGACGGCGAGGCTGTTCGTCCACAGCGCGGCGGCCAGCTCGGGGTCGGTCATGCGCGGGGACGTCGAGGCCGGGACGCCCTTCGCGAAGTAGCGCCCGGTGTGCTTGACGCCGTCGGGCGTGGTGGCGAGGTGGACGAGCGTGCTCGCCCCCTGCTCGGGGGTGCGCGCGACGCCGGGGATCACCATGAGCAGCTTCATGTACAGGCTGTCGGGGGCGAACCCCGTGCGGATGACGCCGGGATGGAAGCAGGTGGCCGCGACGCCGCGACGGGCGAGCGCGACCGTGAACAGCGCGTTGGCCTGCTTGGTGTCGCCGTACTGCAGCCAGGCGCTCCAGCGGCGGCGCCCGCGGTCGAGGTCGCCGGGGTCGAGGCGGCCGGACTTGGCGGCCTGGGACGAGGTCGTGACGACCCTGCCCGCGGAGGCGGTGACGCGGGCGAGCAGCAGGTTGGTGAGCAGGAACGGCGACAGGTGGTTGACCTGCATCATCAGCTCGTGGCCGTCGCGCGTCAGCCGCCGCTCGGTGGACATGACCCCGGCGTTGTTGACGAGCACGTCGATGCGCTCGTAGCGGTCGAGCAGGTCGGCGGCGAGCCGGGTGACCTCTTCGAAGGAGGCGAAGTCGGCGGTGGCGATGTCGGGACGGCGACCGGCCGCGCGGGCGACGGCGTCGGCGACCGACGTGAGCCTGGCGCGGGATCGGCCGACGAGGACGACGTCGTGCCCGGCGCGCGCGAGCCCCTCTGCGGCGGCGGCTCCGATGCCGGCGCTGGCCCCCGTGATCACACTAATCATGTCTGCCTCCCGTACGCCGGAACTCTATCGGTGCTAGCCTTCAGACCGATCTTCCGGAGGTGCATTTCCCTATAAATACGGCACGATCCTCCGAGGCATGCAGGAGTCACCATGGGTTCTGGCAAGCGGTCCATCCGCTTCAAGATCTTTTCATTGCTACTGCTCCCTCTGCTGTCACTCAGTGCCTTATGGGGATTTGTCCTGAATCTCACGATTGGTGATGGCATCTCCCTCGCCAGGGCCAACACCACCTACCAGGGCATCGGCGTCACCTCGACCGACCTGGGCCTGCAGCTTCAGGCCGAACGCATGCTCTCGGTCTCCCGGCTCAGCACCTCCGCCGGCGACGTCGACCGGCTCGCCGCCCAGCGCCACACCACCGACCTGTCGCTCGCCAGGTTCGAGGCCGAGGTCGCCCGCCAATCCGGCGACACCGTCGGGATGGAGGACGCGCTCGGCGCCCTCCAGGAGGAACTCCAGCGGCTCCCCGCCCTCCGCGCCAACGTGGACACCGAGCAGACCACCCGCCTGGACATCGCGCAGTCCTACAACCACATCATGGACGCGATGTTCCACGTGTACGACCGCATGTCGTCGGTCCCGGACCTCACGATCTTCGAGCAGGCCGGCGCGCTGCTGGCGATGGGCAACGCCCGCGAGTACATCTCCCGCGAGAACGCCCTCGTCCTCAGCGCCCTCTCCACCGGCCGCCTGTCCGACGCCGAGTACGCGGCGCTCGCCGACTGGGCCGCCAACCGCCGCGCGCAGTACGCCCGGGGCATGGCCACATTCGACCCCGAGCTCCGCAAACCGTACGAAGAGGTATTCGCCACCCTCACCTTCAAGCGGTTCCAGACCATGGAACAGGACCTCATCAACCGGGCGCGGGCGGGCGCCCCGCTACCCCCGTCGGTGAAGGCATGGCGGCCGATCACCGACAACCTGTCGGCCATACTCGACGAGGTCGGCCTCAAGTCGTCGAGAACGATGGCGAGCCGCGCCCAGAACGTCGCCACCGGCATCCTGGTCCGCATCGGCCTCGCCGGCGGGCTCGGCCTGGTCGCGGTCATCGCGTCCATCATCATCTCGGTGCGCTTCGGCCGCCGCCTCGTCCGCGAACTGGCCGACCTGCGCAACTCCGCGCGCGAGCTCGCCGACGTACGGCTGCCGCACGTCGTGGCCCGCCTGCGCCGCGGCGAGGAGGTCGACGTCGAGGCCGACGCGCCGGACATCAACGAGGGCGACTCCTCCGAGATCGCGGACGTCGCCCGCGCGTTCGGCTCCGTACGCCACACGGCCGTCCAGGCGGCGGTGGAGCAGGCGAACCTGCGCCGGGGCGTCGGCCAGGTGTTCCTGAACCTCGCGCGCCGCAAGCAGGGACTGTTGCACCGGCAGCTCACCCTGCTGGACGCCATGCAGCGGCGCGCCGCCGACCCCGACGCCCTGCGGGACCTGTTCCAGCTCGACCACCTGACCACCCGCATGCGCCGCCACGCGGAGAGCCTCATCATCCTGTCGGGCGCGGCGCCCGGCCGCGCGTGGCGCAAGCCCGTCCCCGTCGTGGACATCGTGCGCGCCGCCGTCGCCGAGGTGGAGGACTACACGCGGGTCACCGTGATGCCCCTGCCGAACGCCCACCTGAGCGGCAACTCGGTCACCGACCTCATCCACCTGATCGCCGAGCTGATCGAGAACGCGACGATCTTCTCGCCGCCGCAGACGCGGGTGCAGGTGCGCGGCGAGGTGGTGGCCAACGGTTTCGCCGTCGAGATCGAGGACCGCGGCCTCGGGATGGCCCCGCACGAGTACGACGCCGTCAACGAGCGCCTCGCCCACCCGCCCGAGTTCGACCTGGCCGACAGCGACCGGCTCGGCCTGTTCGTGGTCGGGCAGCTCGCCGCGCGTAACGGCGTCAGCGTGATCCTGCGCGCCTCGGCGTACGGCGGGACGACGGCCATCGTCCTCATCCCGAAGACGCTGGTCGCCGACGACGGCTCGCCCTCGCCCATCCCCGGCTCGCTGGCCGACGTCGTCCCCTCCCACGGCCCGCTCACCGCGCCACCGGCGCCGCAGGCGCCCTCGGCCTCGGCCTGGCAGACCCCGGCCCTCGGGCCCGCCGTTTCCGCCGGTGACGCCGACGAGCCGAAGCCGTCGATGTTCTTCACCCCGCCCACCTCGCGCGCGCCGGAGTCCACACCGTCCCTGACGGTGGTGCCGGGCATCGCGGACACCGGCCCGATCGGCCCGCCCGTCCCCGCGAACGACGCGCCCGAGCGGCCCGCCCCCCGCTCCACGTCCACCGGCACGCACCGCGGGCTGCCGCGCCGCGTCCGCCAGGCCAACATGGCGCCCCAGCTCCGCGAGACCACCGGCCCTCTGTCCGCGCCCACGCCCGCGGAGGCCACCCCCCTGCCGCGACGCACGGCGGACGCGACCGGCTCCGCGGAGCGGTCGCCGGAAGATGCCCGCGCCATGTTCGCCGCGTTCCAGCAAGGAGGACGCCGCGGACGCCTCGAAGCGGAAGAAGAAGTCCCGGAAATGGCCGCCGACGGCCCGAGGGCGCACGGCGAGCCGCTGAGCAGCCACGACGGCGAGAACACCCCGCCAACCGGAGCATCCGAGAGCGACGCCCCCGTCACCATCCGGCCGGACCAACGTGACCAAAGGCGAGACCTACGCAACCATAGTGATGGTTACGTACACCAGACGAATGGCGAGAAGGGCGACGAATGACCGGCATAGTGTCGTCGAATGGCGAACTCAACTGGCTCCTCGACGATCTGATCAGCAGGGTCGCGGCCGTGCGCCAGGCGGTCATCCTCTCCACCGACGGCCTGGTCGTGGGAGCCTCCTCGGGCTTCAGCCGTGAGGACGCCGAGCACCTGTCGGCCGTCGCGTCCGGCTTCCAGAGCCTCGCCCGCGGCGCGGGACGCCACTTCGGCGGCGGTGAGGTGCGGCAGACCATCGTCGAGATGGAGTCGGCCTTCCTGTTCGTGACGGCGGCCGGCACCGGCACCTGCCTCGCGGTGCTGAGCAGCTCGGACGCCGACGTCGGTCACATCGCCTACGAGATGGCGATGCTCGTCAAGCGCGTGGGCCAGCACATCTCGACCAATCCGCGGCGGACCCTGTCATGACCAGGCGGGGAGAGCAGTGGCTCGACGAGGAGGCAGGGCCGATCGTCCGTCCGTACGCGCTCATCCGCGGGCGCACGCGGTCGTCGGCGGACGATCTCGACCTGATCGCCATGGTCACGGCGACGGGCGCTCCGTACACTGGCGACGCCGGTCTCGGCCCCGAGGAGACTCGCATCCTCGAGCTGGCCGAACGGCCGATGTCCGTCGTGGACATCGCCTCCGAGATCGACCTGCCGCTCGGCGTGGTCCGCGTTCTCCTCGGCGATCTCCACGACCAGGACCTGATCAGCGTACGGGCCCCCGCCCACAACAAGGGGCCGCGCCCTAGCGAGCGCATTCTCAAGGAAGTGATCAATGGCTTACGAGCCCTCTGAGGAGCCCGTCGCCCTCAAGATCCTGGTCGCGGGCGGGTTCGGCGTGGGCAAGACCACGCTGGTCGGGGCGATCAGCGAGATCCGGCCGCTGCGCACCGAAGAGGTGCTGTCCGACCGCGGCATCGGCGTCGACGACGTGGACGGGGTAGAAGGCAAGACGACCACCACGGTCGCCATGGACTTCGGCCGCATCACCATCCGCGAGGGCCTGGTCGTCTACCTGTTCGGCACGCCCGGCCAGGAGCGCTTCTGGTTCATGTGGGACGAGCTGTCCTACGGCGCGCTCGGGGCCGTCGTCCTCGCCGACACGCGCCGCCTCACCGACTGCTTCCCCTCCATCGACTACTTCGAGCAGCGCGGCACGCCGTTCATCATCGCGGTCAACTGCTTCGACGGAGCCGACCGCCACGAGGCGGAGGATGTCCGGATCGCCCTCGACCTCGACCCGGAAATCCCGGTCATCATGTGCGACGTCCGCCGCCGCGCCTCCGCCAAGATCGTGCTGGTGGCCCTGGTCGAACACGCCCTGCGCACGCTGACCCCCGCCGCGGGGTAGCCCGGAACGCCCGACGGTGGCTCTCCCGTGTTCGCGCGGGGGAGCCACCCGTCGTTGTACCGGTCAGAGCTCGGGCACCCAGTACGGGCTGACCTCCATCCAGCCGTTGCCGCTGGCGCCGTTGAGGTGGCCGCTGCTGGTGGTGGCCAGGGTGTACCAGGAGTCGACGTAGTCGGGGTCGTCTGTCCACCACGAGTTGGGCATCGCCGACAGGATGCCGTTCACCAGCGGGATGTACACGCCGGCGTCGATGATCGTCAGCAGCGCGGTGGCGATGGCCTGGGCGAGCGCCAGGTAGTTGGTGTCACCGTCGTCCTCCATCATGACGACGTCGGCCAGGTTGTACTTGTAGGCCGAGTAGTGCACGAGGAGCTGGTTCGGGTAGTACGTGGTGTTGTCGTTGTCCAGGTACGGCATCTGGACGATGTTGATGGTCGCCTTGCCGTCCAGGCCGAAGCCGCCCACGACGCTGAAGATCTCGGCGTCGCCCTTGATCCAGGGCTCCTTGTCGTCCTTCAACCGGACGGCGTTGACCTTCGTCGCCCAGTAGCCACCCGCCGCCTTGACCTGCGCGCCGCTGGGCTTGGCGGCCACCAGGCCCCGGGCCGCCAGGGCGTCCCGCGTCACCTGGAGCCCCAGGGGCAGCGCCTTGGCGACGTCGACGTCCACGACCAGCACCGGCCGCTTGGGCACCTTCGCCGGATCGAGGCTCACCTTGCCGCCGAGCGAGTCGTACGCGGTGATCGGGGCGGGCTCGTCATCGGTCGGAGCCGCCGCCACGAGCGGCGCCTCACCGCGCGCCAGGGCCGCGCGCATGGACGGCTCCGCGAGCCGCACGCGCAGCAGCGAACCGCCGTTCAGGGGAAGCGCCTTGGCCGCCAGCACGTCCTGGTTCGCGGCGCGCACGGCCCCGTCCAGCGTGGTGCCGGACGCGAACGCCGCGAGGTCCGCGTCCCCGGCGGCGGTGGCCGCCACGGCGCGCTCACGGACGGCCTTGTAGGCGAGCGCCCCCGCGACCTGCTCGGCGAGACGGTCGGTGACGGTGAACACCTCGCTCGGCAGCGGAGCCTTACGCTCCACCGCGGCGGTGGCGCCTCCGGTCAGGGAGGCCGAGCCGGGATCGGCGGGCGCGGCCACGGCCGTCCCGGTGGTCAGGGCGAGTGCGGTGACGGTGGCGAGGGCGGTCATGAGGACTCGGGTCACGAGCCTTCTCCTTCTACCTCGAACTTCCACGAAGCTCTCTGAGGACTCCGGCCAGGGGGTTTCCCGGTCCCAGACGAAGCAGCGAGTCAGTCGGAGAGTGACAAATTCTTACAAGCATTGAAATGTCCGAACTTGCCCACAAGTCAAGCCCGCTTTGTCGCCTTCAACCCCCACCCCAGCACGCGCACGAGAACCTCACACGCGACCCGCCCCCCGGCAACCCACCGTCCATTCCCCCGCCACCCCCAAGCCACGGCCCCCCGCACTACCCGCCCGCGAACACCCCCGCCTTCACCCCGGCGACGAACACCCCCCACTCCCCGCCACCGAACCTCACCACAGGCCCCCCGAGATCCTTACTGTCCCGCACAGCGACCCCCTGCGAGAGAGCCGCGACTTCCACGCAGTTACCACCATTGCCACTGCTGTAAGAAGACTTACGCCACAGCGACCCGTTCACGTCCATCTTTCCGCCCTCTTGTCAACGGACCACCACGGTCCAACCGGAACCTCCGCCATCACGCCGCCACCGGTTTCATCGTGCGGCTCTTACCGGGCGCCACGTCGGCGAGAAGGGACGACGGCGATGCCGGCGCCCGATTACGGATCATCTGGAACGACCTGGATCAGCGCCAAAGAGCGCGCAGTGACCTAGTCACGCCCGCCCAGCCGACCGGCTTTCACCTCACCGACGAACATGTGCCACTCAGCGGAAGCGCACCCCAGCACGGGTCCGCCCGGATTCTTGCTGTCTCGCACGGCCACACGTTGCGGCAGAGACGCAACCTCCACGCAGTCCCCGCCATTGCCACTGCTGTAGGAGGATTTCCGCCACCGCAGGTTCTTCACGTCCATGTCTCCGCCACCTACGCCATCAGGTTCATCGATTGCCTGGACGGATGGGAGCATCGATGGGATCGGCACCCCACACGGCGATCTTCCGCTCCACTACACGCCCGCGAACAGACCCGCCTTCACCCCGGCGACGAACACCCCCCACTCCCCGCCACCGAACCTCACCACAGGCCCCCCGAGATCCTTACTGTCCCGCACGGCGACCCCCTGCGAGAGAACGGCGACTTCCACACAGGCACCGCCGTTGCCACTGCTGTACGAGGATTTACGCCACGACAGGCCGTTCACTTCCATGTCTCTGCCACCTTTGCCATCAGGTTCATCGATTGCCTGGTCGGCAGCGCCTCGGCCCGGAGAGATTCCCACAGGCATTTCAGGGCCGCCACATCGGGAGCGTGTTCGATGACATCGCCGCTCAGCGCATTATCCACGTAGACGACCTCGCTTCCGTCGAAACCCGTGACGACGAGGGGTCCTGCGAGGCCAGGATAGGCACCAACGTCCAGCGGCACAATCTGTATTACGACCCGAGGATGCTGCGCGACGTCCAGCAGGTGCATGATCTGGTCGTACATCACTTGCGGCCCGCCGACCGGCCGGCGAAGGACGTTCTCGTCCATGATCGCGACGAACATCGGCGGCGCTTCCGAACTCAGGATGCGCTGACGCTCGAGGCGCGCCTCCACCTGGTCGTCCACGTCGAAGGGTCTTCCCGACCGGTCGATGACCTCACGCGCGTAAGCCTCTATTTGCAGCAGGCCCGGCACGAGAAGCGGTTCGTACCATAGGAGCGACGTCGCCCTGGCCTCGATCGAAAGCCATTTCCCCACCCACTCGGGGGGCATACTGCGACACACGAGATCCTGGGCCAGTCGGGTGAGAATTCCACCCGTCCCCAGCACCTTGTCGCAGCGTACGGCGAAGTCGGGCTTGGGGACCCTTCTGCCTGTCTCCACCATCGCGACGAAGGACGGGGAGTAACCGACGATCGCCGTCGCGAGCTGGGACTGGCTCATTCCGGTGGCCTCGCGCGCCTGCCGGAGTTCCCTAGCAAAGAATTCGAGCGGTGTCATGCGATTGCCGTTCACGGTCCCTCACAGTCGCTCACGGAATGGATGCCGCCTTCACGGTCGCCCGTACGGTCGGCGCCTTATTGCGGAGCCTACGACGCTGGTCATAAACCTGGGAAGCGTTAATTAAAAACGCGAGATGAATAGCCCAGATCTGTCCGAAATGTCGAAACATTCGACCTTGGCCGCTCATCCATAACGGGCAAATCCAGCCGACGGAGGAATACTCATGCGCACCCTTGGGAGGACCGCGGGAGTCAACGGGCGACACCGGCGGGGAGCGCCCGCCGTACAGGTCACTCGGCGACGATGGGACCCGGCCAAGCGCGCCGCCGCGCAGCAACTGGACCGGTTAGAACCCGGCTGGGCCGTCTGGTACGGCGTCGGCACCCGCCGCTTCTACGCCGCCGCCATCTGGCCCACCCCGAACCCCCTGATCGTCCAGGCCCGCATGCCCGACGAACTACGCACCCTGATGCGCGAAGCCGAACAAACCACCCCGCCACACGAAGCCCGGCGGACCACCCCGATGCGTCAGCCCGAACAGGCCGCCCCAGTGCGCGAAGCCGAGCGGACCCCTCCACCCAGCGTTCTCGCCACACCCCCTGCCTTTGCCCCGCCTCCCCCACACCGAGGAGCAGCCCCGATGGCCGGAACACCGGACGGCACACGTACCGCGTCCTGGGACCTGCCCCACGACCCCTCGATGGCCGCCAAGGCCCGCAGGATGGTCCACGACACTCTCACCGCCTGGGCCTTGGACGACCTCGCCGACGACGCGGTCCTGGTAACCGCCGAGCTCTTCGCCAACGCCGTTACCCACGGCGAGCCCCCGATCAGGCTCTCCCTCAGCGCCTCCCCCGAGTGCCTGACCATCCGCGTCACCGACCACGGCCCCGGCAGCCCCCGCCACCTCTCCCTCAGCCCCGACTCCCTCCACGGCCGCGGCCTCCCGATCGTCGCGGCCCTCACCACCGCCCACGGCACAGACCTTCTCCCAGACGGGACAGGCAAGACCATCTGGGCCCGCTGGCACCTGCCATCCCCCGAGGGACCGAAAGCAGGCGACGCACACGCAGCCCCTCGATGAGACCAAGACGCCCGAGCAAGATCGCACCGAAGGTGGCGTGCCGGACCGGCTCGATGTCCGCGAATCACTCCTCCCACTGCCGTCGCTCTGAGACACTTCCAGGCACGGAGCGTGATGTGTCGAGCTTTGACGCTGTCGGGATCGGTCAGGTACCCTAGCTTCATTACGACCCCGTGCGCAGCTTCGCCTGCGCACGCATTGCGTCTCCGGGGAGCCTTCGGGCTCCCCGTATTTTTTGCAGAAACAAGCGCAATGTTCAGGGGTTACGCGATGACGGCACGCCGGATCAGGATTTTCATCGATTTCTGGAACTTCCAGTTGAGCTGGAACTCCAATATGGGTCCGAAGCAGTGCGATTGGCGCGCATTACCTCCTACTGTTGTCGGTTCGGCGGCGTCGGTGCTCACTGCCGTGGGGCTCACCGACCCTGTGGATCTGGAAGAAACGCTACTCTATGCCTCAGTTGATCCCGTCTCTGATGCCAGGCTCCGCAACTGGCTGACGGGGACCATCGAGCGCCTGCCTAGCTGGAGAGTGTCGATTCGCGAGCGACGGTCTCAGCCGCGACACGTGCACTGCCGGAACTGTGGAGCCGTGACCACCGCCTGTCCGACATGCGATCAGCCCTACAGGGCCAGGCTCGAAAAGGGCGTTGATGCCGCGATCGTGACGGACATGCTGTCGCTCGCTTGGCAAGATGCCTACGACGTCGCCGTATTGATCACCAGTGACGCCGACTTCGTGCCCGCCGTAGAGCGTATTCAGGAGCGCGGTCTCAAGGTAATCAATGCTGGATGGTCAGGTAAGGGCCACCAGTTGAAGGCGGCCTGCTGGGGGTCATTCGACCTGGATGCCGTCGCAGGAACCATGTGCCGGTGAGCAGCAAACATGCGGCATACCCGGCGAAAAGGAGCCGACACGGACGCCAACCCCTTGGTCATGCGAGATCTTCGAAGTCGGCCGCCAGGGGGTCGATCGGCATCTCGTGCGGTCTGGGGAGATCTTCGGGCACCAAGGTGTGCCGCAGCAGTTCTATCGCTCGATCCGCGCTTATTATGCCTCGCCGGTAGGCGCGAACCGCCGCCTGCGAGTAAGACGGGGCCAGCGCGATCGGCTGGAGTTCGTGTTCGACTCGGACACCCATCTCCAGGTAGTCAGCGGGAGTCGGGCGCTGAACCTTGAGAGGCTCAAACTGGTTACGAGAGATCAATTCAAGGGTGCGCGCATGCGAGACCACCGCCGTCCAACTGACCCGGTACTCCGCCGCAAGTACGACCAACCGGGATCGCGGGTCCTCCAACTCCTGGGACAACTGCTTCCAGCGGCGAATGACGGACGTGCGCGGTAGCAGGAAATGGACCGCGAAGGCGTTGATCAGCGCCTCTCGGTCCGCCGGAGCCGTCCCGAGTCCGAACTCGGTCGTGTACTCGTCCGCGAGCAGATGATGGCCCAGCTCATGCGCCAGGGTGAAACGACGCCGACCGGTGTCCGCCGCACCGTTGACCAGCGCGACCCCGACGCTCCCGAGACGCACGTAGCCGCCGTCTATCACCTTGGGCCCCAGATCCAGGGAGAAGGCGAGGAGACCGAACGACTCGACGACCGCTTGCAGGTCCACAAGAGGACCGTCACCGTGCCGGAGCAATGAACGTGCCTCGATCGCGCCCGCCTCAGCGTCCGCCAGCGTGGTGCCCCCTGCGGGGAGCGCCGCGGTGGCGACCGAAAGCACACCTATGTCGGTCAGCAGCTCTACGTCCCGGCTGGTTCGTTCCAACTCGTCCTCGAGTCGCTGGACATTCTGGTCGGCCGAGAGGCCGATACGGTGGCTTGCGATCGATGCTGGCGGGCGGGTGAGAAACCACTCGACCGACCGTCCGAGCGCGTCCGCGAGCCGAGCCAGCTCCAACGCGTCCAACTGACGCTGACCGAGTTCCACGCGCGTGATCGCCGACCGGTGTAGCCCGACCCGATCACCAAGCTCTCGCTGAGTGAAACCCGCACGCTCCCGCGCCGCTGCCACCCGCCCCCCGATCTCGGGCCAACTGTCGAGTCGCACGCGTACCATGTCGGGACTCCTAGATCAGGTGCAGTTTCCGCACAATCCAGCCTAGAAGACCCCGCACCATGCGCAAGCAGCCTCGTCGATCGTCATCGCATGAAACGGCCCACCCGGTCGTTTCGAACGCATGACTCTCTCACCGACACCCGAGACTGGAACGTCCCGCACCCCGGAGTCGGGTCCGCGACTCGTTTCCAGGTCCGCAGCAACTTCCTGTCCCGCTACCCCGTCCAGCAGGCCGGCGGCCGCACGATCTACCACAAAGGAACCTGCCTGATCGGCCGACATAGGGCGCAGTGAGCGTGAACCGGTTACCTCACGGGTTAGCTGAGCTAGAGGCACTGCGCCCGTCAGAGGGTTTGGCATGCTGCACAACGTCCATCTCGAAGGCCCTAATCACCGGAACAAACGCAGCATATATGACATAGCCTATAATACCACCCAAAGTGTTCAGGATGAGATCGTCGACGTCAAAAATCCTGTAGGTGTAGCCGATTGCCTGAGATATGAGGAATTGCGCCCCTTCTATGAGCAGCGATACGCTAAAAGCTATGAACGCCAGACGGTGAACACCCCTGACTTTCCAGATCGCGGGAACCAGGTAGCCCAGTGGCAGGAAGAGTAGAATGTTGCCGACGATTTGCCTGATCAGCACCGCCGAACTTTGGTGTTCCATCATGCCGATCAGCCCCTTGAGGGGGATCAGATTGTTAGGAGGGGAACCATACAATCGGCGATCACGTAGCACCTCCGATTGAACTGGAAGCGGAAATAGCGTCACGTCCAATAATAGGAGAACATACACCGCCAGCGCAATACCTCCCAGTAGGCGGAATTTCGATGGACGCGTCTTTTTATTCCACACCATCAAAAAGATAATGATTACGGGAAGTGCCAAGACGAGAACGGTTCCTTTGAGCATCCTTCACACCTCGCATGGCAGGTTAAGCATGACTGTTTTGATAGGCAGCACATGGCGTGCACTCGTGTTGATGGGTGAACGCCCATATGCGGGTTCACCCACCAAACGTGAGTGCCGAAGCCGTTGTTCGGAGGCCATCACGACAGTACTGATTGTCAGATTGACACCGTCGAACGTCTTCGCGTAGTAGAAACGGTAGTCGCCGGCGCCGACTCCTGTCCGGGCTTTGTCTACCGACCCTCCGCAGACGAACGTCTGCCTGCCGATGTGATCGCCCACGATGGGGGGGCGACCCTGTAGGTTCCACATTTGACTGGGAGACGTACTCGTGCGGCATCAGGAGAGCCGATCGGAACGGTGAACGTGACCGCTGGTCACCTCAAGCGTCGACCGAGCCGACCCCTCTGGTGGATGATCAGGGCTATGAGAGTCCTCGTGTTCGGCGGAACACGCTACGTTGGCAGGGTCTTCGTGGAACACGCCCTCGCCCTCGGCCATCAGGTGATGACATTCAACCGCGGCCTAACCGGAGTGGAACCGTTCGAGGCGACAGGGAGGCCGAAGCCGAACTCCAGACTCTGGCAGCCAACCGAGAGTGGGACTGGGTAATCGCCACCAGTGGCTACGTAGCCAATCCACCCCAGCGAGACAAGAAGGGCGGACTTCAGTGGCAAGAGCTATCAAGGAACGCCGGAATGGCAAAAGAGCCGCTATTGCAGTCCTTGTCTACCTGGCAATACTGCTAGCAGTTGGCATTACTTCTCTACTCGCACTGCTCTCCGGAAAAGACTCCGTATCGTTATGGCCAATGCTGATAGTCGCGCCTCTGGGTTTATTTCCAGTTATCCTGTTCAGGCAAATCTCCTTTGAAGGCTTCGCGACTGGATCTACATGGGCACTACCCACAGCCCTCTGGGGGATTATTCTGTCATTTGGACTCTTGCAAGCGTATCTGTTGTGGATCATCTTCCGTGGCCCGAGGGTGGAATAGCTCAGCCCTTGTGTTTCTCGGCTTGCTTGGCCGAATTTCCTATGGCAACCATGTCAGGAAGGCCGGAGGTCGCCTGTTCGCAGGTCTGAAAGACCCAGGAGGGTCGCGCTGTCGTCGTCGGTTACGCCGGCGCGACGAAGTAGCGTCGCCATCTCAGCGGCGGCTCGGCGAAGGTGTGCGCGTTCTTCTTGGTAGGAATGGAGAAGGTCCTGCGGCACCCCCGGTAGCTCGTACACGTATTCCACGGAAATCGGGACATCGGTTGGAAGGTCGAGGATGAAGTGCTTGACCGCTTCGACCTCCTCGAAGAGTTCCGCGAGCGTACGAGCGCTCACCCCGGAACGGATGGGAGCATCGGTGGGATCGGCACCCCACACGATGATCTTCGTGTCGAGCGTCTCCTCAAGAGTGACGCGGAACTTCAGGTGGTTAGTGGTCGGCACCGTCGAGGTCATCGCAGCCAGCCCTCTCCGAACACGTGCACCAGGTCGCGTTCACGGTTGGAAGGTAGTGACCAGGCGTTGGCTCGTCTTGGATACCGGAGGTTGGGGCTCCTACGGAACATCGTTCGGTCTCGAGGTGGCGGGTTTGCGCTCGTGGCGGTGCGGGGCCATGCGTGCGTAGCAGCGGAAAAGGGGCCGGCTGGGATGCCGGCCCCCTTTTCAGGGTTTGTTACTTGTAGGTGGTCAGGAATTCAGTGGGCTTCAGCGGGCGGGAGGAGATGCGGACGTCGCCGATCCAGCCGTAGAAGCCCTGGCCGAACTTCTGGGCGAACTGGGTGGCGCCGATGACGAAGGGCTTGCCGAGGGTGGCGATGCCCGTCGACGGCTGGGTGGGATTGCGGGCGATCTTGGATCCGTTCACGTACATCACCGTCGCCTGGCCGTTGTTGACCACCGCGAGGTGCATCCACTCCCCCGTGGGCACGGCGTGGCTCCAGGAGGTGGGGCTCGCGTCCTGTACGTCCGGGTAGACGACGTACTGCACGAAGCGTTCGGGGGACAGGTTCAGGCTGCAGGTGGGTTCGTCCCGGGACCAGCCGTTGGTCTTACCGGCGTCGCCGTTACGGCCTTCCCAGCTCAGGATGCCCATCCAGGCGTGGTCGCCCTGGAAGGGAGCGGGCAGCTTGACGAACGCCTCGATCGTGTAGCCGGAGCGGAACTTCATGCTGTTGACGGGGGCGCCGGCCACGGCCTCGAGAATCGCGCCCCGGTCGGGGTTCTTGCCGCCGTCGAAACGCAGGCTCGCGTGCGCGGGCTGTCCGGTGTGGTGCTCGGACGACCAGGTCAGCACGCCGGGTGCGCTCGAGTTCAGCCGCTGGACGACCAGGTCGTTGCCCTGACCGGTGAGATCGCGGACGACAGTGCCGGGAGCGATCGGGCTCCCCGCCGTTCCGGCTCCGGGAATCCCTGCCGCGTCGAAGCGCCAGTACGCCACGGTTCCCCGGGGCGTGACGGCGCTCGCCGGGCGCGGCGCGGGGAGCACCACGGGCGCGAATCCCTGGAAGCGCGCCTCGAAGTCGATCTCGACGCTGAAGCGGTCGACCGGGCCGGTGAGCTCCAGGGTCTCGGCCTCCAGAGGAGTCCGCCGCTGCGGATCGCGGGCGAGGAACCACGGCGAGAACGTCTCGACGTCGATGACCTTGCGGACGAGGTCGAAGTGGTACAGGCGGATCATGCCCGCACCGCCGTAGTAGCGGTCCTGGTAGTTCGTGATGTGGGCGTGGACATCGTTCCCGGCGTCGTTCTTCAGGGTCGTGCGGCCGGGCGGCCAGAAGTGGCCGTTGAGCGTGAGGAAGATCTGGTCGTTCTTGCGGATGAACCGGTCCCACAACTGCTTCCCGTAGCCGGAGAGGGACGCCTTGCCGCTCTCGTCGGCCGCGACCAGTTCATGGGTGGTGAGGATGACCGGGAGCGTGCGATGGGCGTCGAGGACGCTCTGCGCCCACTGCAACCCCTTGTCCGACAGCCTCCAGTCGAGGGCGAGGATCAGCCACGGACGGCCGCCCGCCTTGATGACGTGGTAGCTGTTGTAGCCGTCCGGAGACGCGCCGCCGAACGTCGGTGACTTGGCGAAGCGCTGCGGCCCGAAGACGCGCAGGTAGGGCGAGTCTCCGCGCTGGTCGTCCGAGTGGACGTCATGGTTCCCGGCGAGGATGCTGTACGGCATCTTCTTGTCGATGGCGCGGAACGTCTTGTCCGCGAGATCGAGTTCCTGGTCGGTGCCGTGCTCGGTGACATCGCCGAGATGCGTCATGAACGCGATGTTCGCGTCCTCTCGCTCCGCGACCAGATACTTGAACGTCCCCAGCAGGGGCGTGGGATCGGCGCTGTCCGCGTCGAAAAGGTACTGGGTGTCCGGCATCACCGCCAACGCGAAACGGGGGCTCTGCTCGTCGAAGCGCCCCTCGCCTCGCTCGCCGTCGCCGCCGTCGCGGTCGGCGCTCGCCGGAGAGGCGCCCATCGTCGCCGCGATGGCGCCGACGGCGGGGGTGGTCAGTGCGGCCTGAAGCAGCGCACGACGCCCGACGCCGCGCTGCTCGCCTACGGGTTCCATTCTGTCTCCAACCAACCGCTTCCAAGGTAACGGCTGGACCGTAACGGGCGAGCGTGGCCACGCAGGGACCTGAACCTGAACGGCAGGCGCGGCCGGACGAAAGAGTTACAGCGCCTGGAGACCCTTGAGCACCTCGTGGAGGAGGGCGGCGTCGGGGATCTTGTCCATGGCCGGGGGGCGGACGGTGATGAGGTTCCGGGATTGGAGGTCGGAGAGAAGGAGGCGGGTCACGGCGAGAGGGAGGTTCAGGTCGGAGGCGAGGTCGGCGACGCGCCTGGCCCTGCGGACCAGGTGGAGCAGGCGAAGGTGCTCGGGGCCGAGGTCGGTTCCGGCGGGGGGCTCGTCCGTAGTGGTGGAGACGATGAGCGCGAGCAGGTCGAAGGACGACGCGGGGGGTGGTGTGCGGCCTCGGGTCAGGGCGTACGGGCGCAGGACGGGGCCGTCGTCGATCCACTGCGGTTCTTCCGTCACCGGGCGCTCCCCGAGTGCGTGCCGGTCCACTCCCGTACTTCCATCACCTGGCGCCCCCGGTGCATACCGCTGCTCTGGCGTACTTCGCTCATCTGATGTCCCTCGGACGCGTGACGGGGCGCCTTGGTTGTCTCATCGTGTGGCGCCTCTCGGGTGCGTGGTGAGGTGGCGGCCCGTTTTGGTGACCAGGTGGGCCATTTCGTAGGCGATGACGCCGGCGTTCGCGTGCATCGTGCTGAGGACGGCGAGGCAGCTCCCGTCGCCGGCGGAGGTGACGAAGAGGAGGGCCGACTCCATCTCGACGATGGTCTGGCGGACGGCGCCGCCGTCGAAGCGCAGGGCGGCGCCCTTGGCCAGGCTCTGGAAGCCGGCGGCGACGGCGGAGAGGTGTTCGGCGTCCTCGCGGAGCAGCCCTCCCGAGGCGGCGACGCGCAGCCCGTCGGTGGACAGGACGATCGCGTGGCGGACGTCCGCCACGCGAGTCACGAAGTCGTCCAGCAGCCAGTTCAGCTCCGTCGACATGTCACCCTTCCTCGCCACCGCGCTCGCCGTCGGCCCGGCCTCGTCGCCAGCCCGACTGGAGGGAGTTCAGCAGCGCCCTGGTCTCTTCTGGTGATCGTTTCTCGGTCTTCCCGGGCATGGCGTCGTTCGGCCGCGCCTGGTCGGGTACGTCCGCCCTACCGGAACCCGGCTGTTCCTGGGCGAGCTGCGGAGCGAGGGAGGCGTTGCGGACCCGCCGGGGCAGCCCTCCTGTGGGCGAGGTGCCGGTGGGCCGCTTCGAGGACTCCGGGGGTCCCTCCGAGGAGGCCGCCTCGCCGTCGCCGTGCTGCGTGATCAGGGACTCGGGGAGGAGGACGATCGCCGTCGTCCCGCCGTACGGGGAGCCTCGCAGCTCGACGTGGATGTCGTGGCGTGCGGCGAGCCGGCCGACGACGTGCAGGCCGAGGCGTTCGGTCTCGGCGGGGTCGAACTCGGGCGGGCTGGAGAGCCTGCGGTTCAGCGCCTCCTGGTCCTCCTCGGACATGCCGAGCCCGCGGTCCTCGATCTCGATGGCGAGGCCGCGGGCGACGAGCTCGCCGCGTACGGACACCTCGGTGGTGGGCGGGGAGAACACGGTGGCGTTCTCGATGATCTCGGCGCACAGGTGGATGACGTCGGCGGCGGCGGCGCGGGCGATGGTGACGTCCGGCACGGGGTGGACGCGGACCCGCGTGTAGTCCTCGACCTCGGAGACGGCTGCGCGTACGGCGTCCACAGCGGGGACGTCCTCGCGGTAGATGCGGCCGGGCGTGCCGCCGGACAGGATGACCAGCCCCTCGGCGTGCCGGCGCATGCGGGTGGTGAGGTGGTCGACGCGGAACAGGTCGCGCAGGGTGTCGGGGTCCTCGACGTCGCGTTGCAGGCCGTCGAGCAGCTTGAGCTGGGCCTGGAGCAGCGACTGGTTGCGCCGCGCGAGGTTGCGCAGCGTGCGCCCCGAGGCGTCGCGGATGCGGGCCTGCTCGGCGGCGCTGACCACGGCGGTCCACTGAAGCGTGCCGAACGCGGCGCCGACGTCGCGCACCTCGGTGGTGGTGGAGCGGACGGTGAAGGGCGGCGCCTCCTCGTCCACGTCGACGGTCTCGCCGCGCCGCAGGCGTTCGAGCAGGCGCGGCAGCCGTACGCTCGCCAGGTCGGTGGCGGAGGCGCGCAGTTCGGCGAGTTCCCTGGTCAGGCCGCGTCCCACGCGGATGGCGACGACGAGCGAGGCGACGACGGCGATCAGTCCGAGCACGCCGGCGAGCCCGGCCTGGACGAGCGTCCCGAGGGCCATGGGCCGGGCGGCGGAGACGAGCGTGCCGCTGGCCCAGGTGATGGTGTTCTGGTACGAGCCTTCGAGCTCGTCGGCGACGCCCCGCCACAGGGAGTGGGGGAAGCGGAGCCCGGTGCCGGCCAGGAGCGTGTCCTCCATGACCTCGAACCTTTTGTACCCCTTGGACGCGGCGAGCTCGTCGAAGGCGGCGCGGACGTCGTCCGGCAGGTCGGGCAGCCCCTGGTCGAAGAGGAACCGGCGGTTGGCGGTGAGCTGGGCGAACAGCCGCTGCTCGGCGGGCGACAGCTCTCTGCCGGCGACGAGCGCCCCGGCGACGAGCGCGCGCTCGCGTGCCAGGAAGTCCTTGGAGTAGGCGATCGAGATGAGCCCGCGCGAGTGCTGGTAGAGGGAGACGTCGTTGATGCGGCTCATGGCGTTGACGAGCTTCTGCATGGCGTCGGGGAAGCGCGCGAACTCGCGGGTGAGCGTGACCTGGTCGATGGAGCCGATGTCGACGGACGAGCGGGTGGTGTCGACGTGGTCCAGCGCGGCGATGGCGTCGGCGAATCCGGTGCGCATCGCGGGGGTGGTGAGGTCGGCCTGGGCCTCCTGGTTGAGCGAGAGGCGGCGCATGCGTTCGCGGTACTCGTCGGTGCGCTGCCGCTGCGCGATCAACGCGTCACGGTTGCGCTGGGAGCGGGCGCCGAGGTACTCGGCGGAGATGACGTGCTCGCGTTGCAGGGCGGTGGTGAGCTCGTCCCCGGGCCCGCCGATGTGCTCGTAGAGGGCGGCGACCGACAGCAGGTTGTCGGACTCTCTGGTGGTGACGCTGGCCCCGAAGATCCACAGGGCGGCGAGGGAGAGCAGCGGGATCACGAGCGATGCGGTGATCTTGAAGCGGACGGACCTGCTCGATGCCATGGCACCTCATCGGTCGGCGGGGTGCCGTGATGGACCGGCAGCCGAGGGGTGAAGATCGCCGATGAGACTAGCATTGTGACAGGCGCTCGTCTTGATACATTTGTGATATTGGTCGCTTCGGTGGCTAGTGTCGGCTTAGCACCGCAGTAGCCCGACTTGTACTTCTTGTAGCGGTTTCCAGGGCACTCCTGGTGGCGGCTTCCAAGGCGCTCCTCGTCGCGGTATCCAAGGCGCTCCTCGTCGCGGCATCCAGGGTCCCCGCCGCGGCGCGCTCCGGCCAGGCCGTCCGCGCCAGGTGGACGAGCGGGACGGCCAGCACCGCGACGTCGATCCCGAAGAGCACCCATTCCACCAGGCCGATCACGACCTCGTGACCGGGAAGCGTCACGTAGATCAGCACGGCGAGCGCGCCGCCCGCGCCGAGCGCCAACCACTCCAGCGGCCGGGCCGCCGCCCGCCAGCGCGCGTCCTCGCCGAACCGGCGGGCCATCAGCCCCGAGGCCCCCGCCAGGCACATCAGCGCGGCCACCACCAGGACGTCGGCCACCGCGGTGCCCGCCATGACGGCCGCGCCGGTCAGCGCGCCCGCCCATCCGAGCATCAGGCGCTCGGGCCACCCCGAGACGGGCGCCCGGACCGCCCGCATCCCGGCGACGAGCGCCAGGGCCGACAATCCGAACAACGCCAGCGCGATCGTGGTGTACCCGTCCCGGTCCAGCGCCGCGTACCGGCCGATCGTCAGGTCGATCTTGCCGGACGGGGCGCCGAACTGGCCGGCCGCCAGCATGACGGACCCGACCACCATGCCGGTACCGGCTATGAGTGGATAAAGCCTTCTGAGGGGCAGCATGCATCCAGACTGACTCGAAACGATCGCCGTCAACATCCGGTGCCACCCCTGATTCGACCCCTGAGGCGGTCCGGGTCCGCCTCAGGGTCGCGAGCTCACAGGGTCGTCGAACCTCGTCGAACAGGGCACTCAGACGGCGGCCGCCTCCACGTACCGCGCGCGCACCTCGGGCACCGGGTCCGCCATGAACGTCTCGGCCGTCCCGGCGGCCCACGTGGGCGGTTCCGCAGAGCCGGACAGCAGCCAGGCGGCCTGCCGCGCCGCGCCGTCCGCGACGTACTCCCCCGGCTGGGGCACCAGGACGGGACGCCCGAACACCGACGGCGCGATCCGGCGCACCGCCTCCGACCTGGCCCCGCCGCCGATCAGCAGCACGCGGGCGGGGTCGAGCCCGAGCGCGTCCAGCGCGTCGGCCAGCCCGCACAGCATGCCCTCGACCGCCGCGCGGGCGAAGTGGGCCGGGGTGGAGTTGTCCAGGCGCAGCCCGTGCACCGAGCCGGTGGCGTCGGGCAGGTTCGGCGTCCGCTCCCCTTCGAGGTAGGGGACGAGCACGAGGCCGTCCGCGCCCGCGGGGGGGCTCAGCGCGAGGTCGGACAGCTCCGCCGAGGTCACGCCGAGCACGTTGGCCACCGCGTCGAGCACGCGGGCGGCGTTCAGCGTGCACACCAGCGGGAGGAACCGCCCGGTCGCGTCCGCGAAGCCCGCCACCGCGCCGGACTCGTCGTGGGACGGCGTCTCGGCGACCGCGAAGGCCGTCCCCGAGGTGCCGATCGACACGACGACGTCGCCGGGCAGGGCACCGACCCCGAGGGCCGCGGCCATGTTGTCCCCGGTGCCCGGTGCCAGCCGCACGCCGCCCGCCTCGCCCGCCTGGCCCGTGGGCTCCAGGACGCGCGGGACGATCGGGGCGTTGCCAGCGGCGAGCTTGAGCAGGTCGGAGCGGTAGGTGCCGGTCGCGGGCGACCAGTAGCCGGTGCCCGAGGCGTCGCCGCGGTCGGTGGTGATCGCGCCGATGCCCGGCGCCCCGGCCAGGCGCCAGGTCAGCCAGTCGTGTGGCAGGCACACCGCCGCCGTCCGGGCCACGTTATCCGGTTCGTGCTCGGCGAGCCAGCGCAGCTTGGTGACGGTGAACGACGCCACCGGGACGCTGCCGACCGCCTCGGCCCAGGCCCGGGGCCCGCCCAGCTCCGTCACCAGGTCGGCTGCGGCGCGGGCGGAGCGGGTGTCGTTCCACAGCAGCGCGTCCCGGACGACCTCGCCGTGCTCGTCGAGGCAGACCATGCCGTGCTGTTGCGCGCCGACGGACAGCGCCGCGACGTCCCCGAGGCCGCCCGCGCCGGCGATCGCCTCCTGGAGGGCGTTCCACCAGTGCTCCGGGGCGACCTCGGTGCCGGGCGGGTGGGAGGCGCGGCCCTCGCGGACCAGCGCCCCCGTCTCGGCGTCCCTGACGACGACCTTGCAGCTCTGCGTCGAGGAGTCGACACCCGCGACCAGGGTCATCCCCGGACCCCCAGGATGTGTTCGAGGGCGAGCTGGTTGAGCCGGGTGAAGTGGAAGCCGCGCTCGGCCGCCTCGTCCAGGTCGAACGGCTCGTTGATCAGGTCGTCGATGCTCTCACCGGCGGCGAGGGTCGGCAGGGACAGCTCGGGCACGCGGGACGCGGCCAGCGCCTCCTGGACCTCGGGGTCGGCGCGGAAGGCGGCGGACTTGGCCTTGAGGATGTTGTACGTGCGCATGTTCGCGGCGGCCGACACCCAGACGTCCTCGGCGTCCTCGGTGCGCAGCGGCTTGTAGTCGAAGTGGCGCGGGCCGTCGTAGCCGCCGTTCTCCAGCAGGTCGACCAGGAAGAACGCGCTCTTGGTGTCGCCGTGGCCGAAGACGAGGTCCTGGTCGTACTTCGGGCCGTGCTGTCCGTTGAGGTCGAGGTGGAACAGCTTGCCGTGGAACAGGGCCTGGGCGATGCCGTGGACGAAGTTGAGCCCGGCCATCTGCTCGTGCCCGACCTCGGGGTTGAGGCCGACCATCTCAGGGTGCTCCAGCTCGCCGATCAGCGCGAGCGCGTGGCCGATCGTGGGCAGCAGGATGTCGCCGCGCGGCTCGTTCGGCTTGGGCTCCAGGGCGAACCTGATGTCGTAGCCCTTGTCGATCACGTAGGCGCACAGGATGTCCATGGCCTCCTTGTAGCGCTCGAGGGCGGCCCTGACGTCCTTGGCGGCATCGGACTCGGCGCCCTCGCGCCCGCCCCAGCAGACGTAGGTCTTCGCGCCGAGCTCGGCGGCGAGGTCGACGTTGCGGATGACCTTGCGGATCGCATAACGGCGGACGTCGCGGTCGTTGCTGGTGAACCCGCCGTCCTTGAACACCGGGTGGGTGAAGAGGTTCGTCGTCGCCATGGGAACCTTGAGGCCGGTGTCGGCCAGGGCCTGCTTGAAGCTCTGGACGGCCTTGTCCCGGTCGGACTCGGTGGCGAGGAGGTCGTCGTCATGGAAGGTCACGCCATAGGCGCCGAGCTCGGCGAGGCGGTGCACCGACTCCACCGGGTCGAGCGGGGCGCGCGTGGCGTCACCGAAGGGGTCCCGGGCCTGCCAGCCGACCGTCCACAGACCGAACGTGAACTTGTCTTCCTTCTTGGGTGCGTACGCGTCCACCGCTTGTGTCTCCCGATTTAGTCTATGTTATGGACTAAATATCGGCCGGTAATCGAAGCTGGTCAAGAGGGACACGTCCACGAGTTCACCCGAAGGGGCTGGGCGCTGTGATCCGAACCCGGAAGATCCCCTGATGGCACCCGCCGTACGCCACGACGCGATGCGCGCCGGGAACCTGGCCGTGGTGCTCGGCGAGCTGGACCGCCACGGCCCGCTGACCCGTGCCGCGCTGGCCGAGAACACCGGCCTGACCAAGACGACGGTGTCGAAGCTCGTCGGCGACCTCATCGAGGCGGGCATGGCGGTCGAGTCCGGCGCGGTGCGCGATGGCGAGCGCGGGCGGCCGGGCGTCGCGGTGCGTCTGAGCGGGCACCGCGTCGCCGCGCTCGGGCTGGAGATCAACGTCGACTACCTCGCCGCGTGCGTCGTCGATCTCAGCCGGTCGGTGCGCGTCCTGCGTACACAGGCTGTGGACAACCGGGCGGCGTCCCCGCAGGACGTGATCGCGCGGCTGGGCGGCCTCGGCACCGCCATGCTGGGCGAGGCCGCCGCGCTCGGACTGACCGTCGCGGGCTGCGTCGTCGCCCTGCCCGGACCCGTCGACCGCCTCACCGGCAGCGTCCACCGCGCGCCCAACCTCGGCTGGAAGGACGTCGCGGTCACCGGCGCGCTCGCGCTGCCGGTCCCGGTGCTGGTGGACAACGAGGCGAACCTCGCCGCGCTCGGCGAGCTGTGGTTCGGGTCCGGCGCCGCGCTCGGCGACTTCCTGCACGTCTCGGGGGAGATCGGCATCGGCGCCGGCCTGGTGGTCGACGGCGCGCTGTTCCGGGGCGCGCACGGGTTCGCGGGCGAGCTCGGCCACGTCGTCGTCTCGCCGGACGGGCCCGCCTGCCGGTGCGGCGGCACCGGCTGCCTGGAGCGGTATGCCGGCCAGGACGCGTTGGTGCCGCCAGGACAGGGAATCAACGACTTGGTGAGGCGCCTCCAGGCGGGCGACCCCGCGGCTGCGGAGGCCTGCGCGCGGGCGGGGGCGGCGCTCGGCGTCGCGCTCACCACCGCCGTGAACCTGGTGGACCCGGACACGATCGTGCTCGGCGGCATCTTCGCGCCGCTGTTCCCGTGGGTGTCGGGGCCGGCGGCGGAGGCGATGCGCGCGCGGCTCGGGCAGATGCGCGACCACGTCCCCACGCTGGCCGTCTCGCGGGTGGGCGGCGACGCGGCGACGCTGGGGGCCGCCGGTCAGGTGATCCAGCGGGTGATCGCCGACCCCGGCGCCTATCTGGACCTCGCCGCCGGGGACACCCTTGGTTGAACTCTCAAGTGTCCCGGGTTAGAGTTTAGTTGAGAGTTCAACGATTTCGGGAGGCTGCCATGCCCGTCCACCGTCTCAACCACGCCGTCCTGTACGTGCGCGACGTCGAGCGCAGCGTGGCGTTCTACCAGGAGGCGCTCGGCTTCCGCGTCGTCATGGGCTTCACCGGCGCCGCCTTCCTGCAGGCGCCGGGCTCCAACAACGACCACGACCTCGGCCTGTTCCAGATCGGCCCGGCCGCGAGGCCCTCGGAGGCCGGGCGGGCGACCGTCGGCCTGTACCACCTGGCCTGGGAGGTCGACACCCTCGACGACCTGGACAAGATCGCCGCCAAGCTGCGCGACCTCGGCGCGCTCGTCGGCGCGTCCGACCACTCCACCACCAAGGCCCTGTACGCCAAGGACCCCGACGGGCTGGAGTTCGAGGTCTCCTGGCTGGTCCCGGCGTCCCTCATCACCGAGGAGACGATCGCCGGGCGCAGCAGCATCCGGCCGCTCGACATCGCCCGCGAGAAGGAGCGCTACGGCGCGGACACCCGGGGCGGGGTCGGCATCTCCATCGGCGTCGCCTGACCTCTCCGGAACCGCGGGCTCACAGCTCGGAGAGTTCGTTCACGGCCTCATCGAGGGTCTCCCGCGGCTCCAGATGACGTTCCAGGCCGCTGATGCGCATCCGCCGCCGCAGGTGGACCGGCACGGCGGCCAGGAGCAGCCGTCCCTTGGCCGAGGTGACCTGGTCGAACGCGTACACCAGGGCGCCCAGCCCGGCGGAACGGTAGCTTTTCGGCAGATCTGTGCCGCTATACCCACGTCCGTCCCGAACGGCGGACGGCGTGGGCGCGCACGTCGCCGAGCCTGTCGTACCCCGGACCCCGGCCCGTGGTGGGCAGGCCGACCCCGATGGCGAGGGTCATCGGGCCTCCGTGGTGGTGAGCAGCGTCTTGCCGAGGGTGGCGCGGGCCTCGATGGCGGCGTGGGCGTCGGCGGCCCGCTCCAGCGGGAACGTCTGGCCGATGACGGGACGCAGGCGGCCCGCGGCGGCCTCGGCGAGCGCCGCCTCGGCCATGGCCTTGACGTCGGCGGGCGAGGAGTAGAACTGGCCGCCGGTGAGCAGCACGATGCCCCGCCAGAACACCTCGGCGATCGTCGCGTGCGTGAGACTTCCCCCGGCGGCGCCGAACATGAGGAACCTGCCGCCCCGGGCGAGCGACTCGAACGCCGTACGCCCGATGGCCCCGCCCACGCCGTCGAACGCGACCCGCACGCCCGCGTCGCCCGCGGCCTCGCGGACGCGCGCGCCCCAGCCGTCCTCGGTGTAGTTCACGGTCGCCTCGGCGCCCAGCCCGGCGGCCAGGTCGAGCTTGCGCGGCGAGCTCGCCGCGGCGATCACCCGGGCGCCCGCGTTGACGGCGAGCTGGACGAGCAGGCTGCCGACGCCCCCGGCCGCCGACTCCACCAGCACCCACTCGCCCGGCTGGACCGCCGCCGCGCGCATGACGCCCATCGCGGTGCGGCCGTCCGCCAGCAGGGCCACCGCGTCGGCGAGCTCCAGGCCCGGCGGCACGGGGATGAGGCCGCCGGTGTCCGCCGCGACGCGTTCGGCGTACCCGCCGGAGCCCTTCAGGGACGTCACGACCCGCGCGCCCACGAGCGCGGGGTCGGCGCCCGGCCCGGCCTCCACGACCGTGCCGCCCACCCCGTTGCCGGGGATGATCGGCAGCGGCGGCAGCGGGACCGGCGCGGAACCGGACCTGACCTGCGTCTCGACGAACGGGATGCCGATCACGGCGACCTCGATCACGACCTGGCCGGGGCCGGGACGCGGGTCGGGGGCCTCACCGGGCACGAGCGTGTCGGGACCGCCGAACTCCCGCAGCCATACGGCGCGCATGCCGGCTCCTCTCTATCGGAGTGATTCGCTCCGGAACAACATATCGGAGCGATCCGCTCCGATAGCAATAGACTTCCGCCGTGAGCCCGACGACACGCGACGGCGGCGAGCGGCAGGACCGGCCACGGGGCCGCCAGGCCGAGGCCGAACGCAACGACCACCTCGTGCTGGAGGCCGCCCGGACGGTCTTCGCCGAGCAGGGGACGGGCGCGCCCATGTCCGCGCTGGCCGAGCGGGCCGGGGTGGGCATCGCGACCTTCTACCGCCGCTACGGCAGCAAGGAGGAACTCCTGCAACGCCTGTGCCTGCTGTCGATGGAGGAGTCGATCGCCGCCGCCCGCGAGGCGCTGGCCTCCGGCGGCGACGGCTGGTCGGCGATCGGCCTGTACGTCCACCGGTGCGTCGCGGCCCGCGTCGGCGCGCTCGCCCCGGCCGCCGGCACGATCGCCGTCACCCCCGAGATGGCGGCCGCCGCCAAGACCGGCCGCGAGCTGATCGACGCGCTGGTCGGGAGCGCGCTGGCCGACGGCAGCGTACGCCCGGACCTCGCCCCGCTGGACGTGTCGTACCTGGTCGAACACCTCGGCCGCACCCGCCGCCGGACCCCGGAGCAGCGGAACGTGAGCCGCCGCCTGCTGGCCCTCGCCCTGGACGGCCTGCGCGCGCCCGCCCGCAGCGCCGACCTGCCCGGGACGCCGCCGAGCTGGCAGAAGTACGGCGCCCGCTGGTACGGCGCCCACTGGTACGGCGGCGAGGAGTAGTCCGCAGGAGGGTCGCCACAAGGAAAGCAAAGAGTGACCGGCGACGCTCTATGTCAGCGATCACCGACTCCGTACGGTCGAAGGGATGAGACGGGAAAGGGACTCGGTCATAGATCGCGCCCGCCGGTTCGCCGGCGACGGGCTCGAACTGGTCAAAGACCGGATAAGCGCGCTGCCGACCGCGGCGCTGATCGCGGGAGGCGCCATCATCGCCGTCCTCGCGATCGGGTTGCTGGTCATCCCCGCCATGCTGCCGGACTCGGGCGGCGTCCCGCCGGCCGTCTCGGTGCAGGCGCAGGAGGCGCAGGCACAGGCGCAGGCGCAGGCCGGCGCGCCCCCCGCGAAGCCGGTGGGGATACGCGACCAGCTCGCCCTGGAACTGCGGCGCGCCCGGCAGACCAGCGGCCTCTCCCTCACCAACGCCGGACGCCGCTCGGGCCTCGAGCAGTCGCGGGTGAGCAGGATCGAGGAGGGCACCCTCCGCCCGACCGCCCGCGACGTGGACGCGCTGTCCGACGCGTACGGGCTGTCGCCCGAGGACCGCAACCGCCTGATGTACCTCCAGTTCCGACTCGACCGCTGACCGACCCCCGGTGAGCCTCACCGCTGCCCCGACCCCCGCTGAGCCTTACCGCTGACCGGCCCCTGGTGGGCCTCGTCGCGCGTGAGATGTCGCCGGGGACGGCCGCACGCATGTCGCACGCGGGGGACACGACCGGCGAGTCGACGGCGGGCACCATCGAGGACACCATCTCCGGCGACACGGTCGAGCGGTACCAACGGTTCGCCACCGAGGAATTCCGCGGGCACAGCCCGGTCCGCCGCGAGGTCGTCGTTCGCGCGAGGACGTTCTCGGCTCCGAGGGCGCCTGGCGGCACGTTCCCGCACGGGTTGGACCGGTCCCGTTTGCGAGCGTGAACGCAACTAATTGCAAGTGCTTGCGATCCAATTACAAGAATATTTCTGACTATTGCACTTCTGTATCCGGCTCTGTCTAATGATTGCAACCGGTCCGCAGTTACGGCGGGGACGACGCGTGCCGGTACGTGCCTTTGGACATGAAGGAAGAGGAGTGCACGTGACTGTCTCGCGCCGGAGGTTCATGACCTCCGTAGTGTCCGGCTCCGCCCTCGCGGCGGTCGGCTCCTCGCAGCTCGCGTCCGCGCTGACCAGCGCGGCGAGCGCGGCGAGCCCTCCCGGAGACGTCGTCGGCAAGATCACCGTCGGGTACCAGGGCTGGTTCGCCTGTATCGGCGACGGCGCCCCCATCAACACCTGGTGGCACTGGAGCGCCAACGGCGGCCAGCCGCCGTCCCCGGGCAACACCACGATCGTGGCCTGGCCCGACACGCGCGAGTACACGCGCACCTATCCCACCGCGTACGCCAACCTGGGCAACGGGCAGCCGGCCACGCTGTTCTCCTCCTACGACCAGCAGACGGTCGACACCCACTTCCGCTGGATGCGCGAGAACAACATCGACACCGCCGCCCTGCAACGGTTCAACCCGTTCGGCGCCGAGGGCCCGACCCGCGACGCCATGGCCGCCAAGGTGCGCACCGCCGCCGAGGCCAACGGCCGCAAGTTCTACATCATGTACGACGTGTCGGACTGGGCGAACTTCCAGCCGGAGATCAAAACCGACTGGACCACCAAGATGAAGGCGCACACCGCCTCACCGATGTACGCCATGCAGAACGGCAAGCCGGTGGTGTGCATCTGGGGGTTCGGCTTCAACGACAACCAGCGCCCCTTCCCGCCCGCCCCCTGCCTGGACGTGGTCAACTGGTTCAAGAGCCAGGGCTGCTACGTGATCGGCGGCGTGCCCACGCACTGGCGTACCGGCATCGAGGACTCACGGCCCGGGTTCAGCGAGGTCTATCACGCGTTCAACATGATCTCGCCGTGGATGGTCGGGCGCATCGGCAACGTCGCCGACACCGACCGCTTCTACACCAACGTCAACCTCCCCGACCAGGCCGACTGCAACGCCAACGGCATCGACTACCAGCCCTGCGTGCTGCCCGGTGACGTCAAGATCCGCCAGCGCGCCCACGGCGACTTCATGTGGCGGCAGTTCTACAACATGGTGCGCCTGGGCGCCCAGGGCATCTACATCTCGATGTTCGACGAGTACAACGAGGGCAACCAGATCGCCAAGTCCGCCGAGACACTGGCGACGGTCCCCACGAACTCCGGCATGCTCGCCCTGGACGAGGACGGCATCCGCTGCTCCTCCGACTACTACCTGCGCCTCACCGGCGACGGCGGCCGCATGCTCAAGGGCCAGATCGCCCTGACCGCCACCCGTCCCACCGCGCCGTGGATCGGCGACCCCGGCGGCGGTGACCCCAACCTGGCGCGGGGCAAGGCGACGTCCGAGAGCAGCCACACGCAGAACCTCGCCTCCTCCAACGCCGTCGACGGCGACGCCAACAGCTACTGGGAAAGCACCAACAACGCCTTCCCGCAATGGATCCAGGTCGACCTCGGCTCGTCCGCGAGCATCGGCCGCGTGGTCCTCAAACTCTCGCCATCCGCCGCCTGGGCGACGCGCACCCAGACCTTGTCGGTCCAAGGCAGCACCAACGGGACGACGTTCAGCACGATCGTCGGCTCCGCCGGATACACCTTCAACCCGGCCACCGGCAACACGGCGACCCTCACCTTCACCCAGACCTCCACCCGGTACGTCCGGCTGAACTTCACCGCCAACACCGGCTGGAGCGCCGCCCAGCTCTCCGAATTCGAGGTGTACGGCGCCACCACCGGCGGCGACGACCAGCCGCCGACCGCGCCGGGCAACCTGGCGGTGACGGGGAAGACGGCCACCTCCGTGTCGCTCTCATGGTCGGCCTCCACGGACAACGTGGGCGTGACCGGCTATCAGGTGCGTACCGGCGGCACCGTCACGGCCTCCACGACGGGCACGACTTACATGGTGACCGGGCTGAACCCGGGAACGTCCTACACCTTCACCGTCACCGCGCAGGACGCGGCCGGCAACACCTCGCCCGCGTCGAACGCCGTGACCGCGACCACGGACGCGGCCCCGAACACCAACCTGGCGCGAGGCAAGGCGACGTCTGAGAGCAGCCACACGCAGAACCTCGCCTCCTCCCACGCGGTCGACGGCGACGCCAACAGCTACTGGGAAAGCACCAACAACGCCTTCCCGCAATGGATCCAGGTCGACCTCGGCTCGTCCGCGAGCATCGGACGCGTGGTCCTCAAACTCCCGCCATCCGCCGCCTGGGCGACGCGCACCCAGACCTTGTCGGTCCAGGGCAGCACCAACGGGACGACGTTCAGCACGATCGTCGGCTCCGCCGGATACACCTTCAACCCGGCCACCGGCAACACGGCGACCCTCACCTTCACCCAGACGTCCGCCCGGTACGTCCGGCTGAACTTCACCGCCAACACCGGCTGGCCCGCCGGTCAACTCTCCGAATTCGAGGTGTACACGGCGTAACTCCCGCCCGGCTCCGTCGGGCCGAGTGCGCCCGCGAGACCCAGGAACGCGGCCTCGTCCAGATGGAGGCGTTCGCCCGCTCGCTGACCGACCTGATGAACAGCATCGAACCGGCGTAGGCCGAAGGGGGTACGCACACAGAAGGCCACTCCCGTGATCGGGAGTGGCCTTCTTCACAGGAAGCGGGTCAGTGGGCGAGCACCGGGATCGCCGGCGCGTCCGTCTCCCCGTCCTCCCCGTCCTCGTCGGACGCGGCGGCCTGGGCGGATCCCGGGCCGCGGGTGGTGACGAGGGTGAGCACGATGGCCGCGGACACCACCAGGATGCCGACCGCCCACCAGATCGCGGCCGTGTAGCCGTGCACCGCCACCTGGTTGGCGAAGGCGACCTTGCCGAGCGTGCCCGCCTGGGCGGCGTGCGAGGTGGCCCACGTGGTGGCCGCGCTGGCGGCGATGGTGTTGAGCAGAGCGGTGCCGATGGCGCCGCCGACCTGCTGCGAGGTGTTGACCATCGCGGAGGCCACCCCGGCGTCGCGCGGCTGGACGCCGAACGTCGCCAGGCTCATCGCCGGCATGAACGCGGTGCCCATGCCGAGGCCGAGCAGGACCTGCGCGGGCAGCACCACCCCGGCGTACGAGCTGTCAGGCTGCATCCGGGTGAGGATGAGCATGCCGATCGCGGCTACCAGGAAGCCCGGCGCCATCAGCAGGCGTGGCGGGACGCGGTTCATCAGGCGGGCGCCGATCTGCGTCGAGCCGGTGATCATGCCCGCGACCATCGGCATGAAGGCGAAGCCCGCCACGACCGGCGTGTACCCCTTGACGATCTGCAGATAGTAGGTCAGGAACAGGAACAGGCCGAACATCCCGATGACGGCCAGCCCCAGCGACAGGTACACCCCTGCGCGGTTGCGGTCGGTCAGCACGCGCAGCGGGAGCAGGGGCGCCCGAACCCTGCTCTCGACCACGACGAACGCGGCGAGGAACACGACTGCCGCGACGAACAGGCCGATGGTCGCGCCCGCGCCCCATCCGTCCGATTCGGCGCGGGTGAAGCCGTAGACCAGGGACACCAGGCCAAGGGTGGCCAGGATGACGCCCGGGATGTCCAGACCGCGGGTGTTGTGACCGACTGCGGGCTCGCGGATGACGAGGAAGGCTCCCGCGACGGCGATGGCGGCGAAGGGGATGTTGACGTAGAACGTCCAGCGCCAATCGAGGTACTCGGTGAGGAAGCCGCCGAGGATCAGGCCGACGGCGCTGCCGCCGCCCGCGATGGCGCCGTAGATGCCGAACGCCCTGGCGCGCTCCTTGGCGTCGGTGAACATCACCGCGAGCAGCGACAACGCGGCGGGCGCGAGCAGCGCGCCGAACGCGCCCTGAAGCGCGCGGGCGCCGAGGAGCATGGCCTCGTTGGCCGAGGCCCCGCCGATCGCGGAGGCGGCGGCGAAGCCGATCAGGCCGGCCGTGAAGGCGCGTTTGCGGCCCCACAGGTCCGAGATACGGCCGCCGAACAGGAGGAGCCCGCCGAAGGCGAGGGCGTACACCGTGATCACCCACTGGCGGTTGCCGTCGGAGATGCCGAGGTCCACCTGGGCGGACGGCAGGGCGATGTTCACGATCGTCGCGTCGAGCACGACCATCAGTTGGGCTATGGCGATGAATGCGAGGGCTTTCCAGCGCCGGGGGTCCGGGAGGACCTGGGCTGTTTCAGGCATGCGTCAACTCACTCACGGTGCGGAGGATGTGGATCAGCAGGTGGTCGGCAGGAGCTCACCGGCTGAGATGTGTCGAAGGTGTGGTGGTCGAGGCCGGCCAGGGACCTCAGGAGACGGGGGTGGTCGTGGTCGTGCGGCGCCGCTGGAGGTCCTCGAAGGTCGCCCCAACACCGGGCAGGATGGACCGCGCCGGGGCGCGGAGGCCGTCGAGGAACAGCTCCAGATGGCGATCGATGAACCTGTCGAGATTCAGGCACCCGGCGTTCGGCAGCGGTCGGGCGAGCTTGGGCAGTGTGATCAGGATGTCGCCGGGGGTCACGTCCGGCCGCAGCAGGCCGGCGTCGCGCGCCCGGTCCACTATGGCCTGAACGGCCCGCTCGAGGCGAACGCGTTTCTCGGTGGACTCGGCGGCGGCCCTTTCGCAGCCTTCGGACACGATCAGGCAGAGGGCTCCGATCCGCTCGTCCGACGCGCCGTGCACGAAGCGCCGCAGCGCCTCGAACGCGTCCGGCTCGTCCGCGAGCGCCGATTCGGCCAGCTCGATGATCCGGTCCATGACCGCCAGCGTGACCTGGCGGAACAGCTCCGGACGGTCGGCGAAGTGCCGGTAGATGGTGGCGTTCCCCACCCCGGCCCGCCGTGCGATCTGGTCGAGCGTCACCTCGGCGCCGTACTCGACGAGCGCCTCGCGCGCGGCGGCCACGATGCGTTCGCGGTTGCGCGACGCGTCCGCTCGCATCCGAGTGGCGTGCCCGCGTTCGGCGGTCGTGCTGACGGTCCCCATGGCGACGTCCCCCTGTGTCCCCTGTACGCGATCCAGGGACGAACTCCCCGGATCGGTGCGTACGTGCAAACGGGGACGGCATCCCCGGATATTTCCCCACTTGCTTGTGAACTGCGTCACATAGCAGGTCAACCGGCTGTGGGCGACACCTCGGAGCGGCGGGACGACCGGGCGAGAGCGCGCAGCAGACGGAGCCGGAATGCCCGCAGCACCGTGCCCGGCCGCATCAGCGTGTTCGAGGCCGTGAGCTCTCGTGATAATCCCAGGCGCGGGTAAAACCTCAAGCCGCCCGGCGACTCATGATGATGTCCGCGGTGATGCGAACCGGCAGGCACAGCGTTTGGCCATGCGTCCTGAACAGGAGATCGCGGGAACTGAAATAACCCAAATCGGCCAGCACATAGCCGGACAGATCGCACGATGAGCAGGTGAGCCCGTCCCAGTCCACGGCGGTGCGGGCAACCGCGTCGAAGAGCGTCTCACCGCCGGCGTTGACGAACCCGCCGCCCTGCTGCAACGTGTCCAGGTCACCGTACAACTCTGAGACGCTTACCCACCGGCCGTCGAGTTGGAACTCGGGCCAGGCGAGCATCACCTGGTGAGGGATCAACGCTCGGAGCCGAGGAAATCGCGTGTACCAGAAACGTCCGTCTACCAGCAATCCCCTGACCTGGCTGGCGATCCCACAGGCCCGCGCCACGGCTTCCAAGAGCGCGAGCCGCTGGCTGCACGAGCCGCGCTCCAGGAGGAGCGTCCTGGAGACAGGCTGCTCGTCGTTCATGGCGTACACAGGCCGCACCCGTGTGGTGATGAGCCGATGGGCCGTGATCAGAAGATCCCTGTCCGTCTCGGCGCTCCCGCGGACTTCGGCCACCAACCCCAGTACCCGTGGATGCTTCCAATCGAGAATGGCCGTCGCCGCCAGCTCGCCCTCATCCATTGCCCGGCGGAAATCGGCGGCTCGATGGCACCACGACGCCGAGAGCACCGACTTCATGCCACTGACCGTATCCCCAAAAGCCAGGCCTGGTCTACCGCAACCCGGACCTGCCCGAGGGCAGATCGACAAGGCCGCGTTCGTGCTGTGCGCGCTCATGCAGAGGGCGCCGGGCGGCGCGATCTCCTACCGGGGTTCTTCAGGGAGAGCCGGCCGTCACGTCGTTGACCGGGGTACGGGCGCCTTGCCCGGTCAGGACCCGTACGGCCTCTTCTGCGGCGATGCGCCGCACTGTGGTGATGGCCTGCTCGGAGTAGTAGGCGGCGTGGGGGGTGACGATCACGTTGGGCAGCGTGAACAGGGGGTTGCGCGGACGCCAGTCGCGCTGTTTCGCGGGCTCCTCCTCGAGGTCGTCCAGTGCTGCGCCGGCGATCCATCCCTCGGTCAGTGCCTGGCAGAGCGCCGTATCCTCCACAATCGGGCCACGAGCGGTGTTGATGAGGATGGCGGTCGGCTTCATCCTGCGGAGCGTCGTACGGTCGAAGGTGTGGTGTGTCTCGGGGGTGAGCGGCGCCTGGATCACGAGGTAGTCGGCGCCTTCCACGAGCTGGTCGAAGGACACCGGCCGCACCTGGCGCGATCGGATCTCGGACTCGTCGAGGAACGGGTCGTGCGCCCAGACCTCGACGCCGAACGCTCTGGCGCGTTCAGCGATGAGTTGTGCGATGGAGCCGAAGGACAGCAGCCCGAACACCCGTCCCCGCAGCCGCCAGATCGGCTCCCCGCTTTGCCACTGCCATACGCCCTGCCGGGTCGCCCGGTCGTATGCGCAGATCTTGCGGGCGGCGGCCAGCCAGAGCGCGACGGCGTGATCGGCGACCTCCTCGGCGCACCACTCGTTCGGCGCGTTCGTGACCTGGATGCCCCGCCGGGTCGCGGCGTCGACGTCGACGATGTCCACGCCCGTGCCGTAGCGGGCGATCACCCGGCACCGGGTGAACGCGTCGATGGCGCGGGAACCGACCCGCGCGTACTGGGTCAGCACGCCATCGACGTCCCGGCCCTTTTCGATCACCTCATCCTCGCTCTTGCACTGTGCGGCGAGCAGCTCGAATCCGGCGCCCTCGACGATCGCACGTTCGATGTCCACATCGCCGAAGTCGGAGTCGGCGATCATGATGGTGCCTCTGGCGTCAGTGCGAGTCACGGGGAATCCCCTTGGTGTGTACGAGATCCTGGTAGGACAGGGCGAGCTCCAAGCAGCCTCCGCTGTCCAGCTGCCCGACCGTGGAGCGGTAGATCTCCTGCCACGGTGTCTGGTTTTCGAATACCGGCGGTGTGTAGTGAGCCCACCGCGCGGCGATCTCCTCATCTGGCAGCAGGACGTCGACGCGCCCGTTGTCCATGTCGATACGGATGCGGTCGCCGGTGCGCAGGATGGCGAGATTGCCGCCGGCCGCGGCCTCGGGGCTGGCGTTGAGGATGGACGGCGCATCCGAGGTGCCGCTCTGGCGGCCGTCACCGAGCGTGGGCAACGTGGTGACGCCCCGCCGGAGCAGCGCGGCGGGGACCTCCATGTTCACGACCTCGGCCGATCCCGGATAGCCGATCGGCCCGGTGTAGCGGATGACGAGGATGCAGTCCTCGTCCAGGCCCAGTTCGGGATCTTCGATGCGGGCGTGGTAGTCCTCGGGCCCGTCGAAGACGATGGCGCGATAGTCGGACACCGCGCGGAGGTCGTCGGTGAGGACCGAGGTCTTCATGACCGCGGAGTCGAACAAGTTGCCCGTCATGATGAGAAGTCCGCCGCGCGTGGCGAGAGGCTCGTCGAAGGGACGGATGACCGTCGGGTCGGCGGGCGGGGTATCGGCCAGGTTCTCGGCCACGGTACGGCCGGAGACGGTCACGGCGTCGCCGTGCAGGCGCCCTGCCGTCAGCAACGACCGCATGATGGCGGGGACACCGCCGGCGCGGTAGAAATCCTCGCCGAGGAACTCACCGGCGGGGGCGACGTTCGCCAGCACCGGGATGTCGGCGCCGACTCGTTGCCAGTCCTGGATCGACAGCGGCACCCCGACGTGTCGCGCGATGGCGTTGATGTGGATGGGCACGTTGGTGGAGGCGGCGATGGCCGAGGCGACCACGATCGCGTTCTCGAAGGCCTGCCAGGTCATGATCTTGCGCGGGGTGAGGTCCTCGCGCACGAGGTCCACCGCTCGGCGGCCTGTGTCGTAGGCCATCTGCGCTCGCCGGCGATAGGGGGCCGGGATCGCCGCGCAGCCTGGTAGGGACATCCCCAGGGCCTCGGCCAGACTGTTCATCGACAGCGCGGTGCCCATCGTGTTGCAGTGACCGATGCTGGGCGCGGAAGCGGCCACGCGCGCCATGAATTCGTCGTAGTCGATCTGCCCGGTGGCCAGCAACCGCTTCGACTGCCAGATCACCAGCCCTGAGCCCGATGAGGCCATCCGCTCGCCCTGGTGATAGCCGTTGAGCATCGGCCCTCCGGACAGGACGATGGCCGGGATGTTCACCGTCGCCGCCGCAGCCAGGCACGCGGGCGTGGTCTTGTCACAGCCTGTCGTCAGAACGACTCCGTCGAGCGGATATCCGTACAGCACCTCGACCAGCCCGAGGTAGGCGAGGTTGCGATCCAGCGCGGCAGTCGGGCGTTTACCGGTCTCCTGCAGCGGATGGACGGGGAACTCGAGCGGGATGCCACCGCTGTCGCGGACCCCGTCCTTGATCCGGTCGGCGAGGGCGAGGTGGTGGCGGTTGCAGGGAACGAGGTCGCTACCCGTCTGGGCGATGCCGATGATCGGCCGGCCGGACTGGAGTTCGGCCGGGGTCAGCCCGAAGTTGAGAAAGCGTTCGAGATACAGAGCCGTCATCTCCGGGTTGCCCGCGTTGTCCCACCAGGCCTGGCTGCGCAGGCCGCCTGTGGCGTGCTCCGTCGACGGCATCAGCTGCCCCTCACTGCAGCAGGCCCGTCCGATCCGGCCGGGTATTCAACAAGCGGCACCAGGTCCCTGGACCAGGCCGACATGACCGGTGCGAGGACCCGCCAGGCCTCTTCGGCCTCGTCGCCGCGGATGGACAGGGCCGCGTTCCCGTGCAGCACGTCCAGCAGCAGCCGGCCGTAGGCAGGCAGGTCGGGGGGCGCCATGTGCGCGGTGAGGGTGAGCGGGGCGAGGGCGTGGGCGCCGGTGCCGATGCCGGTCAGCGCCAGGGCCATGCTCTCCGGCTCCAGCCCGAAGCGCAGCACGTTGGGCGCGGCTTCCTCGTTGAGGCCGAGGGGCAGGTGCGGTACGGGCCGGAAGCGTACTGCGACTTCTTTGCGGTCATGGCCGAGCGCCTTGCCGGTACGGAGCCGGAAGGTCGTGCCGGACCAGCGCCAGCTTTCGAGTTTCAGCTCTACCTCGGCGAAGGTCTCGGTACGGCGCCGCGGGTCCACGCCCTCCTCCTCGGCGTAGGCGGGAACGTCGCGATCTCCGATTCGACCGGCCAGATATCGGGCACGGCGGGTGCGGCGTACGACATCGTCGTCCGTCAGACGGCGTACCGAGCGCAGCACGTCGATCTTCCGATCGCGCAGGTCACGCTCGCCGAGGCTGAGCGGTGGTTCCATGGCCACCAGGCACAGCACCTGGAGCAGATGGTTCTGCACCATGTCCTTGAGCGCCCCGGCGCCGTCGTAGTAGCCCGCCCTGCCTTCCAGCGCGAGGGACTCGTCCCAGACGATCTCCACCTCGGCGATGTGCGCGCTGTTCCAGATGGACTCCAGCACGCGGTTGGCCAGGCGGCTGCCGAGCACGTTCTGGACGGTCGTCATGGCCAGAAAGTGGTCGACACGGAACACCGCCTGCTCCGGCACGACCTCCGACAGCAGCCGATTCAGCGCCACAGCGCTGTCCAGATCTTCACCGAACGGCTTTTCCAGCACGATCCGGCTGCCCGGTACCAGGCCTGCACCGCGGAGGGCGGCCACCGTGGCGGGGAAGATCGCTGGAGGGAGGGCGAGGTAGACGGCGACGGGACCGTCGCCGGTGATGGCCGGCGCGACGTCGGTGGCGTCGGTGGCGTTCGCCTGCCTGTAACGTGCGGAGTCGGCGATCGCCTTCCTGACGTCGGCGGGCGAGGAGGGGCAATGCCGGTCGAGCTGCTCGGCCGCCCAGCGACGGAACCCCTCGTCGGTCCAGTCTGCCCGGTCGACGCAGGTCAGCTGGAAGCGGTTGTCGAGATGTCCGGCCGTCCACAGCGCGGCCAGTGCCGGCAGCAGGTAGCGCGCGTTGAGGTCGCCGGTGGCGCCGAAGATGACGAGCCGGTTGATCATGCTGTCACGCCTGCTTTCGCTCGTGCGAGACTGACGCCGGCGGCGATGATTCCGATGTGGCTGAAGGCCTGGGGAAAGTTGCCCATGAACGTGCCCGTCGACGGGTCGATCTGCTCCGGCAGCAGCCCGAGCGGGCTGGCCCGGGCGCACAGTGAGGCGTACAGTTCCTCGGCCTGTTCGATGCGGCCTTGCAGGGCAAGGTTCTCGACCAGCCAGAAGCTGCACAACATAAAGGCGCCCTCGTCGCCGGGCAGGCCGTCGGGTGAGTGATCGTGCAGGTAGCGGTAGAGCAGTCCGTCGCCGGCGGACAGGCGTTCGGCGATGGCCGCGGTGGTGGCCGCCATCCGCGGGTGGTCGGCCGGGATGACGTTACGCAGCGGGAGCGCGAGCAGGCTCGCGTCGAGCCCGCCGCTGCCGTCGAGGTGTTCGCTCAGGGACTGCGCGTCCTCGTTCCAGGACTGGTCCACGATGAGCTGACGCAGCTTGTCGGCAGTGGCGCGCCACGTCGTGACCTGTCCGGGCAGGCCGAGCCGCTCGCCGATCGCCGCGGCCCGGTCCAGGGCCACCTGGCACATTCCGGCCGAGTAGGTGAAGACGCGGCCCGTGCTGCGTACCTCCCAGATGCCCTGGTCCGGCTGCCGCCACGCGCTCGCGGCGGCATCGGCCAGCTTCGCCAGGCCGGACCACAGCGCGGGCTGGATCTCACCCCCGGAGCGTAGCCACTGGTCGGCGCAGTCCAGCACCTCACCGTAAACGTCGTGCTGACGCTGGTCGGCCGCGCCGTTACCCCATCGCACCGGAGCGGAACGCCGGTAGCCTTCCAGGTCGGCGTCATGGATCTCCTCAGGTACGGGGTCGCCGCGGAGGCTGTACATGATCCGCGGCCGGCCGCTCTGTTCGAAGGAGTCGAGGACCCAGCCGAGGAAGGCGTCAGCCTCGCCGTCGAATCCGATGCGGCGCAATGCGAACACGGCGAAGGCGGCATCCCGGATCCAGGTGTAGCGGTAGTCCCAGTTGCGTACGCCGCCGATCGGCGCGGGCAATGAGGACGTGGGGGCGGCGACCAGCGAGCCGTTGACCCAGTCGTCGCACAGCTTCAGCGTGATCGCGGCGCGGCGGACCAGCGGTTCTTCGGGGCCGCTGTAGCGGCAGCTCCTCATCCAGCGGCGCCACGCTTCGACGGTCTCGCGCAGCATGGCCTCAGGGTCGAACCGGTGGTGGCGGTGAATACGGCCCCAGGACAGCACGAGATCGAGGCGATCGCCCTGTTCCAGGTCGTGGATGGTGTGCAGGCCGGTCAAGGGTCGGTTGGAGCGTAGATGCAGGCGCAGGTCCGGCCGCCGGGACGCCTGCACCTCCAGGCCGCTGCCCAGGAGCCGGGTTTGTCCGCCACCGCGGGGTCGCAGCTCCGCCCGCATGCGGACGCTCCCGTCCAGGACCTGGGCGGAACGGACGAGCTCGGCCCGGCTCGCGCCCGCGTCATCGCTGAGATCCGCGCCGGCGCGCACGGCCAGCGCATCGGTGATCCTGACCAGGCCTGTCGGGCTGCGCAACTCGGTTACCAGCACCGCGGTGTCGGGCTCGTAGCGCTGCCGGGCCTCCTGCAGATCCTCCACCGTCAGCGTGAAGTGCCCGCCTCGTGCGTGATCCAGCAGGCCGCACAGCAATGGTTCGCTGTCGAAGCGGGGCAAGCACAGCCACGGGATCGAGCCGTCCAGGGCGACCAGTGCCGCTGTCGTGCCGTCCCCGATGAGGCCGAGATCCTCCAGCGGCAGGTAGCCCTCCCGCCGGCGGACCCGGTGGAATGACGAATCTGGATCGAGCATGCGGATTTCCTTCTTTGTCGTACGGCGCACCGCCGGAGGGCACCACTCCTTACGGCGATGAGTACGCCTCCGAAGACCGCCGACGTCGCCGAAACAGGCAGCGCTGCGCCGCGCTGACGGAACCCAACCCCGCTGAGCAGCTACGTTGCATCGGTCATGGGCGCGCCCTGACGGCCGATGACTGGCCTACCCTCGCGGCCTCACCACGTAAACGCCGCCCTCCACCCAGCCACACCGTGCGGCCATTTCCTCGATGGCGGTCGCCGCGGCGACGATCAGGTGCCCGGTGGTTTACGCCTTCACCCGCGCCGACCTCGCTGCGGGCCTTCCGCGCCAGTGAACTGATCCCCGGCCGGGGCGTTCGGCGTCACCTTCGAGCTCGGCGAGGACTTCTTCGATTCCCTCGCCGAGTTCTGCAAGGACAACGACGTCCGGCAGGGCTACATCCCCATGTTCATCGGCGCGATCTCCGAAGCCGAGATCGTCGGCACCTGCGACGGCCTGACCCACCCCGAACAACCACTCTGGGACCGCACCCGCGTTGAGTTCGTCGAGGCCCTCGGCGGAGGCACCCTCGCCCGCGACCCGGCCACCGGCCTGGTCCTCCCGCACATCCATCTCGCCGCCAGCCTCAAGGGCGACAACTCCGACGGCACAAGCCACCTGCTCAGCGCCCGCGTGCAGTTCCTCAGTGAACTCCTGATCGTGGAGGTCACCGAGCCCGCCATGACCAGGCCGCGCGACCCCCAGCTATACGACGTGCCGCTCCTTACTTTCGGTCCTACGCCTTGAGCCTGTCCAACCAGGCGTGGCCGGGCAGTACCAGCCCCAGGGCACTGGCGAGCCAAGCTCGCTGGCCGACATCAAGGAGGGGAACCACCCGCTCGAAGTCGATCTCGTCCTTCGCACGCACGTTCTCCGCCTTGTAGAAGAGCTGCACCTCGGGACTCAGGTACGGAATGCCGGTCGAGGTCACCCGGCCGAGCTGTGCGAGGCGGCGCCGGACACGGGCGTCCCGACGCGAGACCCACTCGTCAGTGTCGGCCTCGTCCAGCATGAGCTGGACCGACCACGGCTCGTCCGGTGCGCGGCAGCACCACACGTCGTGCACCTGGCCCGGAAGATCCTCGCCCTCCGGCCAGGCACGCAGCGTCCCGGCCCCGGGCGGATCGGCCAGGAAGAGATCCCACCTGTCGAAGTGACGGCGAATCCGGGCCTGGTCGCGGCGAAGGACCAGCACGTCGAGATCGCTGTGCTCGCGGTACGTCTCACCAACCGCCAGCTCGATCGCGTAGCCGCCCGCGATCCACCAAGGAAAGTCCGCCCCGGCCAGCAGCTCGGCGGCCTCCTGCGGCGAGAGCGGAGCCCATGGCCCCCGCGCGAGAACAGTCGCGTTCGTGTTGATCACAGCCCCCATCCTGGCACCCCCTGCGGGCAGCCGAGCGACCTGGCGACGCATGAACACGCGTGGGGGATTCCGGCATGCGCTGCGATGTCAGCACGACTGACGCTACCGAAGCCTGCGGAACCTCTCGCGGAGGAGGAAGCAAGTGCAGGTGCCCACATCGATCCCCAGATTCAGCGCTGGGCCCCCACCGGCCGGGCAGCGGTCAAGGCGCTGGCCGCCGCGATCAGGACGCTCGGCCCGGTGGATCTCGTCCTCGCCGGCCGCAGTTCGGTGGACGGCGGTGCCAGCGCGGTCTGCGTCATGGTCGCGGCCCTGCTGGGCCTGCCGTTGGCCAGGCTCCTATAAGGTCACACCGCTCCAGTGAGTGCACACGAGCACCTCCCGACAAGGCCGACAGATCCCGTCAAAGACCCGAAGTCAGTCAGAGGTTGGGGCAGACCGGCCGGGAGGTGCTCATCTACATCATCTCTGTCAGGTGTCGTAGTGCCAGGGCGTGCAGAAGCTGCTCCCGTTGAAGCGGACGCATGCCCGCATCCAGTTGTGGTAATTATTCAGATCGTTTGAGAACTTGGAATTGAAGGGACCGCACTGCGACCAGGTCGTTCCGCCGTCGTATGAACGGTCGACCCACGTCTGGTCTCCAGACTGGTAACCACTCCGGAAGGCGCTGAAGGAGTGGTCGCTGAACCGCTGATTGACAAGCGCGAACGTCACCGTTCGGCCGCCCGCGCTGACTGTCCTCGTCTCGATGTCGTGATCAGCAATTCCGTTTCCGGGCCAGCTCCCGCAGTTCGTGTCGGCCGCGGCGGGCGACGCGGTGAAAGCGAGCGCGGGAAGAGCGAGCGACGCGGCGGCGATGACCGCAGCGGTCCGTCGGGTAATCGACATTCGTACCCTCCATTTCCTGTCGTGTTCTGTCGTCGGTTCGTGTGTGAACAAAACTCGACGTGGGCCGTGCCGAAAGAAGTCCCCTTGGGTGGTGCTGCCGTAGGCGGGGTCGATAACCATTCCGATGGCCGACGAGCAAATGTCGGACCCAGGTCTCGCTGATCGGCGGTGCCCAGCTTGGCAAGCTTGTCGGCTCCCAGCAACGCCTCACGCCTGATTCTGGACTACTGGGATGAAACATGGCTCGTGACCAGCGAGGATGAGTTGTCCCGGGACGTATTCCACCGCTCGCTGCGACACACGCAAGCAGGTCTTGGCCTGCTCACGGCCGATGCACACCCCCAGGAGTTCGTCGCGCCTCCGGTCTCACCTGGTGATGGCTGAACGATCGCGGGCCACGGGCCAACGTTGTTCGCCGGACTATCGAAGCATGTCGACTTGAAGCTCGTGAGCCGACTGGAGTTCGGCTCGGGGGCGGTGGCGATGCGGTACGAGCCGAGAAGCTAGCCATCGGGCTTGCAAGCCCGAGCCGGACGCATCATGGAGCCCTGGTTCGCGGCTCTTGCGAGGCGGTGATCCGGCGGTAGAACCGCTGCCGTACGCACGCCTCCATGACCTCCGGCGCATTCACGCAACCACCCTGCTCTTGGTCGGCGTCTCCGTCCACGTGGTGGCGGCCAGACTGGGCCACGCGGACCCGGCGATCACGCTTCGTGTCTACGCTCACGTGATCCGCTCGGCGGAAACGGCTGTGGCAGACGTCTTCACGAAAGCCTTGGGCGAGGGCGAAGGATCATGATAGATGTTTGGCCATCAGCGATCCGCATAGCGATGAGATGGGATACGCGTTGGGCCAGCAGTTATGGGCGGAGAGCATCAAGGCGATTCCCAGCCTGGTAGTTGCCCTATTGACTCTGGCTGTCGGCTGGGTCGTAGGCAACCGGCTGACCGCCAAATGGGATGAACGTAAGAAGCGCCGAGAGCTGGATCTACAAGCTCTCGGCGCTTTTTATGCCGCCTACGGCAAGTTCACCGCTATCTGGAGGCTGTGGGATGGTGGTCGGTCTGAGCCGCCCAGCGGAGAAGACTTTAGGCGGGAAGTCCTCGAACAGGCTGCGAGAGTTGAGGGCGAACTGGAGTCGCTACTCGTGCGGATCACCGCCGAACGCACTCTGTCCGATCGCGACTGCACCCTCTTGGGATGCTTCCGGCAAGGATTCCAGTCCCTGCGTAGGTCGATCACAGCCGAGAGGCGCCTGCGCTCACGCATCCGTCATCCGAGGACGCATCAGTTGGTCGAGATCTGGTGGGATAGCTCGGATTCTCCGCCCTATCTCGCATTCAAGGCGCTCTCAGGGCACGTCGCTGATCTCCTATCGAAAGACCTGGCTCCGGCGGCCAAGCCGCTAGCCTCCTTCGAGGCTCTCGCCAAGATCACGGCCAATGGCTGGGAACGCACATGGGTAGACGAGACTTTCAGAGCCCTGCAGTTGCAGAGCCCAAGCTGGCCGCCTCCCGCTTAGGCAGTTAGCAAAGCCCCTTGCGATCATCGCAAGGGGCCTCTGAGCTGGAGCCGCCTAAGGGAATCGAACCCTTGACCTACGCATTACGAGATTTCGGGATGCGTTGTTCGAGGTTCGCATGTGCTTGCACACCTTACCTGTGACCTGCGGTTATGCGATTTGATCTTGCATAGCGTTGCACCCGATTGCACCGTCTCCCCTGTCAGCGATTCCTGTCACGAGCCCGCGCCCCAGAGCGCCTCACCGAGCTTCTGCATGGCGTCCACCTGGAGCGTGCTCGCCACGTGCTGATAGGTGTCCCGCGTGAAGCTCGAGCTGCTGTGCCCGAGGATCTCTTGCACGACCCTGACGTCCACTCCGAGCGCCATGAGCAATGTCGCCGCGAAGTGGCGCGCGTCGTGCGGCCGGTAGTGCGGCAGCCCGAGCTCGTCCAGCATGTCCGTCCACTCCTGCCAGTCCTGGCGCGGGTCGACGGGCATTCCGTCCGGCTGAGCGAAGACCAGGGCGCCCAGGTCGAACGGCTTCCTGCAGTCCGGGCACACCACCTCGCGCGGCCGCTGCCGGCGCGTGCATTGCTCCTTGTCGTGGCCCCACCCGGCCCAGGTGTCCCGGCGCCGCATCCGCTCCTCCAGCTGCCACTTGCGGTGCGCCACCAGCATCTCGGCGAGCGGCCGGGGAATGTGCACCTCGCGCAGCGAGGTCTCGGTCTTCGGTCGCTTGAGCACCAGACCGCCGCCGCGGCGCTGCGGGCAGGAGACCGCGTGCCGAGTGCACCGCGGCTCGCAGAACGTGGGGCACTTGCCGTCGTCGTGCTGGGTGCAGTTCTTCGGGCATCGCCGGACGCAGACGTGCCGGCGGCCGGACGGCCGGGCCGCTTTCGGGCACCCGGCCGCGGGGCACGGGTACCTATGTAACCGTGCCCCGCAGGCGTGCGGGTCTGCGCAGCCGTGCTCCCAGGTGTGACGCTGGATTTCCCACGCGACCTTGACCGAGGCCCGGTCCAGGTCGGTGACGTTGATGAGCGGCCACAGCATCCCGAGCCCCTCGCCCTGGCGCAGCCCGAGGGAAAGCGCAACCGGCCAGCGTGCACGGTTTCGCCGTGTGCGGGCCGCGGTCAGGATCTGCGCTGCCTCGGGTACCTCAGGAGGAAGAATGTCGGGGCGCGTTGGCCGGTGCATTTCGATGTTGTCGCAGGGATTGCGCTTGAGCTTCGTCGTGTGACGCCGCTGCACGGCGATTTTCAGCGCGCGGGACAGGATGCGGTGCGTCATGAGGATGGACGATTCTGCGTAGCCCCCGCGCCGCATATCTGCGTACATGGCCTCGATGGGCTCCTCTGTGAGCTCGTCAAGGCGAATGTGCCCGAGAACGGGCCTGATGTGGTTCTTGATCTTGCTCTTGTACCCGGCTTTCGTCTTCGGTTCGACCTTGGCGATGTCGTTGAGCCACTTATCTATCCACGCCTCGACGGTGGGCGCGCGGCCCGGCTCGGGGATGTAACCCTCCGCCCGGTCGGCCTCGAATTGTTGCCGCTTCTCCAGTACCTCGTCGGGATCCTTGCCGTACAGGTACTTGCGCAGCGGCTTGCCGTTTCTCCAGCCGAGATGGATCTCAGTGGTCCAGCGGCCATCGGCGCGCTGGTAAATGCTTCCCTCGCCGTGCTGGCGCCGGTTTGTCTTCGCCATGACGTGGCACCTCCGTGCCGCTATCTCCTAATCGGTTCGGTAATTTCGGGGCCTGTCTCGCCTTGCGCAGGGTCGCCTGCAGGTCGGCACGGCGGATGCCGAGGTCCAGAAGTCCGTTTTGACGCAGTCCGAGTCCGTAGCTCTCAGCCACGGCCAATACGCTTCGGCGGTCCGCCCCGACGGCGAGCGCGACGCAGATGCCGGCGCTGAGAGCCACCGTGGCGATGAGGATGTACGCCAGGATGAGCTCGCCGTCCAATATCCAGTCGGCGCCGATCGCGGTGATGGTGAGTACCGCGTGTACGCCGTTGGCTGCGATGACCGTTCGCCCCGTGGGTAAGCGGGTGTCCCGCATGTCGCCCCTCGTGTCTCGTGCGTAACGTTTTGTAGAAAAGTCACAATACGCACCCTTGACACGCAAGTTGCAACGCCCGTTTTTAAAATGTGACCTAATTTTGGTCCGTTCCAACCTCCCTGATGGTGGCGCGCAGGATCAGGGCGAACTGCTGGCGCCGGACGGCGACGTCGCTGTGAATGGTCTGGAGGAACGTCGTACGGAGTTCCGCCTTCTCGCGGGCGGTGAGGATGGGGTTTTCGTCGATCTCCTGGAGCGCCTGCTCGATCGCCTGCTGCACCTCCGCCGGCGTCGCATCCGCGTCGCCGGCGGATGAGGCCGCCTCCCGTTCCTCTTCTCGCTCTTGTTGCAGAGCCGCCTCTTCTTGCTGCAGGGTCGCCCGATGGATGCGGGCGGCGTCAGCTCGATCGACGCGGTCGAGATCTTCCGGGGTTATGTTCAGCAGCTTTGCGATCTTCGCCAGGAGAGCGGGCCTGGCCCGCGTGGGCCGCCCGGCCGCGTCGAACCCCTTTTCGATTTCCCTCCAGCGTTTGCCGCTGATGGGGATGGCCCGGGCTGCCACCTCGGGGGACATCGGCGGGATGGCTTCACGGCGGCGATCTTCGATCAGCTTGGCTTCGAGGGGTCGCTCCAGCTTGGTCTCCATCGCGTCCTCAGCCTCCCTCGCAAGGTCTATGGACGTGCGGACTTTGGCCGAAGGTAGCACATGCTTGCACACCTTACAGAGGGATCTGCCTCACCTTTACAGAAGTTCCCGCACCTTCATCAAAGGTGTGGCAACTTCCTAGAACTTCTTGCACCTTCTTGCACGTTCTACTAAGTTTTCAGCCATGGGTACCACCGTTGAGGAAACCGTCGAAGAGGGCGTCGAGGTCGTCGTCAAAGAGGTCGACCCGATCTTCGTGAAGGTCGGCGGCGCGGCCACGCTGCTGGCCATCAGCCAGCGCCAGGCCTACAACCTGTGCTACTCGGGCGACCTGAAGTCCACGATGCTCAAAGGCTCACGCGTCGTCTACTACGACTCCGTCTTGAAGTACGCCGCCACCCTCAGCCCCGAGGACAGGGGCACTGAGCCGAACGGCGGCACCACTGGAAACGCCGCTCCAAGGGCGACGCGCAAGAAGCGCACTTCCAGGCCCCTGGCTCGCTGAACCCTCCCCTGACACATTTCGCCGCCCGTGACGGCTGTCCGGGCGTGCCCAACTCCCCCTGAAACGCGAGGTCTCCATGCTCAGCACCGACCAGCGGATCGACATCTACCTGCAGCAGAACGGCGGCGGCTCCCGCCTGACCCCGCGGCAGTACCGCCGCATCTTCCACAAGGAGAACGGCCAGAAGCTGGAGGCCCTCGGCGCCCGGCAGGCCAAGGCCGACCACACCACCAAGCACAGGGCCCGCAAGTAGCGCGGCCGCTGACCCGCACAAAAAGAGCGGGCCGACCGGATGCCCCCGGCCGAACCCGCATCCCCCGCTCACCCCTCCGAGAAGACAGCAGAGAGCAGAGGCATGACCAACCGTACCGAGTTCACCGTCAACGTGCAGCGAGACGTTCTCATCACCAGCACCGCGGCCATCCGCAACCTGCCCGCAGCCGAGCCCGGAAGCGAGTCCCTGTGACCGCCGTCGCAGAAGCGGCGCCCGCCGTCATCCAGCCAGGGGTCTACGACATCCCCGCCGAGGTGTACCACGCCGATCCCGTGCCGGGCCGTTCCTTGTCCTCGTCCGGCGCGCGGAAGTTGCTGGCGCCGTCGTGCCCGGCTCTGTTCCGCTACGAGCAGCTCAACCCGCCGCCCGCGAAGAAGGTCTTCGAGGTGGGTACGGCCGCTCACAAGCTGGTGCTCGGCGTCGGTCCCGACCTGGTCAGGATCGACGCCGAGGAGTGGCGGTCCAACGCCGTCAAGGCCGAGGTCGCGGCGGTGCGCGCAGCGGGCAAGGTGCCGCTCAAGCCGTCCGAGTACGAGCAGGTTCACGGCATGGCGGCCGCGATCCGCCGGCACCCCTGGGCTGGTCCGCTGCTCTCGCCGGAGCGTGGCGCAGCCGAGCAGACACTGCTCTGGCAGGACGCGGCGTCGGGCGTGTGGAGGCGGGCGCTCGTCGACCACCTGCCGTACCCGGTGCCGTGGCGGCGCATGGTGGTCGCGGACTACAAGACCACCACCTCGGCAGCGACGGAGGCCGTGCGGAAGGCCGTGTTCAACTACGGCTACCACTGCCAGGCGGCCTGGTATCTCGACGGAGTCGAAGAGGTCGGCCTGGCCGAGAGCCCGGTGATGGTCTTCGTCTTCCAGGAGAAGACCGCGCCGTACCTGATCAACGTCGTGCAGCTCGACGCCGACGCCATCCGGATCGGACGCGAGCGCAACAGGCGAGCGATCAACCTCTACCGCGAATGCGTCGAGGCCGACTCATGGCCGGACTACGGCCACCAGATTTCGCAGATCAGCACGCCGCGGTGGGCGGCCGGGGATTCCGAGGTGGGCATATGAGCGAGCTGCAGCGTGCCGGCGGGTTCACGCTGCCGGTGCCGTCCCGTGTGGGTCAGGCTGCGGTGGTCGAGCAGTCCCGGGCCGTCGGTGAGGTCTACACGGCGATGGTCGCGGCCCGCGAGAACCCGCGCAACATCGACCGCGCCGTCGCTGAGATGGAGTACTCCTGCAAGCAACTGGGGTTGGCGGAGCGCGCCTTCTACTCCTACTCGCGTAGTGGCGAGGCGGTCACCGGCCCGTCGATTCATCTGGCTCGCGAGCTGGCCCGCTGCTGGGGCAACGTCCATCACGGGCTGCACGAGCTGCGCCGCGATGACGAGGCCCATCTGAGCGAGATGCAGGCGTTCGCGTGGGACGTGGAAAAAAACTTGCGGGTCGCCCACACGTTCATCGTCCCGCACAAGAGCGACGAGATCGACGGGATCGATGGACCGAAGGTCCTGACCGACCTGCGGGACATCTACGAGAACAACACGGGCAACGGCGCGCGCCGCGTACGTCAGGCGATCTTTGCCGTCCTCCCGCCGTGGTACGTCGAGCGGGCCAAGGAGCTGTGCGAGCAGACCCTCGCGGCCGGGCGGCCGGACGTCACGCCCGAGCAGCGCGCGGCCGACGTGATCAACGATTTCGCTGGTGGCGGTGTCACGCAGGAGCAGCTGGAGCAGAAGCTCGGTAAGCCCGTGGCCGAGTGGAGCCTGTTCGACGTCGCCCAGTTGGAGGTGCTGTACCGGAGTCTGCGCCGCCGCGAGATCACGCGGGACAAGGTTTTCCCACCAGCAGAGAAGCCGGTCACCTTTGAGGAAATCGGTGTCAGTCCTTCGGCTCCCGATGCGCAGGCCAAGGAGCCGCCCTCGGTTCCCCCGCCTGCGCCGACCGCCGGAGCGGCCGCTTCCGGAGAGGAGCCGCGGTCGGGGGCCGAGGAGCCACCGACCACTGGCGAGGCCGAACCGCCGACCGCTGGGGAGCCTGAGCCACCGGCCACCGGCGAGCCCGAGCCACCGGCCGTAGAGGAGCCGGGGTCGGGGACCGAGGAGCCACCGGCCGCAGGCGAGGCCAAACCAGCCACCGCAGGCGAGGCCGAGCCACCGCCCACTGGGGAGGCCGAACCGCCGACCGCTGGGGAGCCGGAGCCACCGGCCACCGGCGAGCCCGAGCCACCGGCCGTAGAGGAGTTGTTGGCCGACCGCAGGCAGTTGCGCAAGTTGAACGCCCGTTTCACCAGGGCGGGGATCGCCGTGCACACCGGCAGGGGATCCGTCGCGCGGAACGAGCAGGCCCGGTTGGCGTGGCTCGCCGAGGAGATGCACATCCAGGTCACGTCGACCAAGCAGCTGACCGCGGCCCAGGCCACGCGCGCCATCGACGCGCTGCGTGAGGCCAAGGCCGACGCCGCTCGCAGCCGCGCCGCCACGGAACGGCGCATCGCACAGCTGTTCGACGGTCTCGACACGTCCTTGTCGGCCGAGGACCAGCTGCGGGACCTGTCGGGGCTGCTCGGCAAGACCGTCATGGGTCCCAAGGACATCACCGACGAAGAGCAGAAGAAGATCGTCGAGCTGCTCGTCACCTGCGAGGGCCAGGTGACGGCATGGGACGCGGAGGTGGACGCCGCTGAGGCCCGCCGCCAGCAGCCGCCCGGCAGCGGCCACCCGGAGTAGCAGACGGTCGAGGGCTGACGTGAAGCCCTACACACCAAGCCCCATGCCCGGCCATCCCCGGGCGCGGGGACCTCACCCCCAGCAAGAGGAGAGCCAAGTGCAGGACCGGCCTATCGAAGCCCACACCGACGACGTGAACCTCTTCGACGACGTGGAGTTCTCCAACGCGACCATCGATCACCTCGTCAAGTGCATGGAATTCGCCGATGAGCAGGCGAACGAACTCGCCGGGCGCAGCGGCAAGGAGCGCGAGGAGGCGGCCAAGCACCAGCAGGAGGCCGCCAGGCTCAACGAGGAGGCGTTCAAGGCCAGGCGCGACGCCGACCAGTGGCGGATGCTGATCGCCTTCGCGCGGGCGCGACAGCAGGACAGTGCGCAGGCCCGGGCCCGGGCCCTGGCGGCGAGGTCGTCGGCCCCGGATTCGGAGCAGGCAGCGGCGCAGGACGAGCCCGTGGTGGTGGCTGCCCCGGAGCCGACGCCGCCGAACGGCCGTCCGATGGTCGGCCCGCCGCCGTACCGGCTGGGCGACACCACGGTGATGCCGCCGGTGCCCGGCGCCGCCGATCTCGCGACGCAGCTGTACCGGGACCTCGCCACCGGGCCGCACCTCAACGGGGCCACCAACGGGACGCGCGGATGAGGGGCACCGGCCTGGGTTTCACGGGCGCCAGCATCCTGATCGCCGCCGTTGTCGCCGTCCTCTATCTCGCCTCTCGGCTTGCGCTGGCGGACCGCACCGTCCCCTCGCCGGCCCCGGTCCCGCCGGTGGTGGTTGTGACGGACGGCGGACGCTGATGGCCACGGTCAGCGAAGCAAAGGCGATCAACAGGCTGCTGCGGTACGTCCTGCTGAGCCCCGGCCCCGTCACCAGCAGCGAGGCGCTGCGGGGCGCCGAGCTCCTCACCATGCGGGCCCGCCGCGCGCTCGGCGGCGCCGGTCCCACCGTGCAGGAGGTCCGGGAGCGCTGGCCCCTGGTGGAGCTCGCCCGCGAGGACGTCCAGGTGGCCACCTGCCGCCTGTGCGGGTGCACCGAGGGAGCGGCCTGCGAGGGCGGCTGTGTCTGGGTGCCGAACCTGTTCGGCGTGGACCTGTGCAGCGCCTGCGTCGAGCAGGTCCGGGTGCTGATCGGCGAACTCGACGCCGCTGCCGAGGCCTCCAGCGACGGCGCGCCGCCCTTCTCGTGCGTGTGCTCGGAGTTCGGTGTCTGCCCGATGCACGCGGAGGCACCCGTATGAGCGTCATCAGCCAGGAGAAGGGCATCGAGCACGGCACACCGGCGGGCTACAAGAGGCACATCCGCCGGAACGAAGAGCCGTGCGAACCCTGCGCGAAAGCCAAGCGCGACTACAACGCGGAGAAACAGAGGCAGCGCCGCGCCGAGCTCGCCGCTCGCGAGGCGCAGCTGCGGCGCGACCACATCGAGCGTCAGCGGCACCAGCTCGGCGCGCCCGGAGACCCTGTCTACCGGGACGGCACGCTCCCCGGCGAGGACCTGGTGCTCGGGGACGTGATCGTCCACCTCGGCCGCCACTACCGCATCGACAAGTTCACGCCCTACACCGGCAGCCTGAAAAGCCAGCTCGGCGCGGAGGCGCGGATCGCGTGGAGCGGCACGTGGAGCATGGCGATCGGCCCGCGGGCCGCGATCCCCGTCCTGCCGCGCACGCAGACCGGTGAACCACGGTGACGCGCCTGCGGCACCTCGCCGACGCCCAGGACGTCATCACCCCGGTCCTGCACCTGGAGCAGGACCGGGAGACGACCACGCTCATCCTCGGCGTGGCCTGCATCGCCGTAGGCGTCATCGTCGCGGTGGTCGCCGGCGCGTGGGATTCCGCGCGCCGGCGGCGCCGCCCCCGGCGCAAGCACAGGACGCCCACGGTCAGGGCGTCGCCTCCCGGCGTGCCCGTACCCGAGTGCCAGGAGCACCCCGAGGTCGGCCCTCCCCTATCTCCCGAGGAGCAGGCCGTTTTCGACGCCACCGTCGCCCATCTGCGGGAGGAGCAATGGAGGATCCTGTGAGCCGCCCGTCGCCGATCCGCGCCCTGCTGTCCAGGGCCCTCGCCGTGCGGGCGCTCATCCTGATGACCGGTGAGCGCGACCTGGCGCGGCAGCAGCGCGACGCGGCGCAGGCCACCAATCGCGATCTCCGCGCAGCTCTGGCCAGGCGCGACGGTGACCTCGCCGATCTGCGCGACCGGAACAGCGAGCAGGCGGCACGCCATGATCGCCTGCTCGACGACCTGGCCACGCTGCGGGCCCAGGAGAAGGACGGTCGGCTCAACGCGGCCGAGGTCGTCGACGGGCTCGGGGAGCTGATGATGTCGGCCCGCGCTCGCCAGGAGCTCCACCTCGCCGACGGCTACCTGCCGGTCGAGGCATTGGACGACATCCACACCCGTATCGAGGAAGGAGGACTATGAGGGCCGTACTGGTGCTGGCGATCTTCATCGGTCTGGCGGTCGCCGCCGCGCGGTGGGGACGGAGCCGATGGCGGGCCGGTGATGTAGACGGCGCGCTGGTGGCGGCGGCGCTGTCGGCCGGGGCGATGTTCATCGCGATCGCCGCTGGCGCCCTGGCGGTGGCGCTGTCATGAACACGCAACCCCCGGGTCGTCGGCGCCTACCGGATGCGGCTTCTCCTCGAGGTGGAGGCGGCTGCCTCATGAGGACTTTGCCTCCGCCTGGCCGGGTGCTCGGCCTTCTGCGTGGCCGCCGGACCGTGATGGAGGCGGCCCGGCTCACCGGCTGGCCGGAGCGCTCTGTACGCACGCTGGCCACCCGGCAGCCGGGTTGGCTGATCGGTGCTGACGGGCGAGTGAGCATCCACAGCGAGAAGACCGCTTCGACTCCGAAGGTCAGCCCGGACGGCGACGCACGGCCTGGCCCGATCCTGCACGCCGCGGTCGACGCTCGGCGCCGCCGCCTCGACCTGACGTGGAAGGACGTCGCCGATCAGGTCGGCGTCAGCGCAGAGAGCCTGCGCCTGCTGGCCACGGACCGCGCGACGCTACGGACCAGGGTCCTCGTGGAGGACTGGCTGGCCTCATCGCAGAGCGCCGCCCCGCCCAAGCCGGCCGAGGAGCTCTACCGAGACGTCCAGGACAGGAAGGATGCGCTGCGCCTCACCTGGCCGCAGGTCGCGCCGCGCCTTCACACCAACGTGATGAGCCTGCGCAACATGCGCACCGGCCGGCTGCACCGCGTGCTGCGCGAGCAGGTCGAGACCTGGCTCGACGAGACCGCCCCGGACCGGACGGGGGCGATCGCCTGATGCACCTCATCGCGCCGGCGCGGCGGGCCTTCGCCTACGGCCACATCCCCGACGGCGACAGCCGTACCCGGTGCGGCGAGGACACCACCGACCCGGCCGAGCTGTGGCAACCCGGCCCGCCCGGCCTGGCGGGCCGTGTCTGCCCGGCCTGCTCCACGCCCAACACCATCGAGGAGTCGCAGCTTCTATGACCGACAAGACCGGCTTCGAGATCCCGGCGGCCGACGGCAACCCGTCGGCGACGCAGTTCTACAGCCCCGGAAGTGTCTACGCGATCACCCCCACCACGCCGGAGACGGCGCTGGCCGTCGCGCGGCTGTCCCGCCCGGCGCCGGTCAGCCGGTGGGAGGTCGCCGCCCTCACCGCCCCGCCCCCGCCCGGCGACGACGACCAGGACGACGAGGACGACGAGGACGACCATGTTTGACGACCACGAGGCCATATCCAGCTTCGAGGCGGCCGACGTCCCCGCGCTGCGCCGGGATCTGCTGGGCTGGCTCGGCGACGGCCGCGGCTACCGTTTCCACGCCACCATGAGTCACGACGCCGGAACCCTCATGGGCCGACCTGAGCTCAACGGCGATCCGCGCATGATGGCCGCCTACGCCGAGATGCTTGTCGAGCAGGAGACCCGCACGCTGCGGTCCGCGGAGCTGTACTACGTCACCCCCGAGATGGCGGCGATCGTCAGGGCGGCCGCCGAGTCGATGCCCGCCTTCCCGCCCACCGCCGGCGATTTCCCGTCCCCTGCGGGGTTCGTCGTCTTCGGTGCGCCGATGGTCGAGTACGACCGCCCCGACCACGGCGGTCCGGTCTGGGTGGACGGCCGCCTGGCCCTCGACGAGACCCACGACCACATCGGGATCAGCGCCGCCACGTGGGGACCTTACGACTCGAACGGCGGCTGGAAGTCGGGCGGTGTGTGGATGAGCTTCTACCGCGCCCGCGCCGAATGGCTCGCCAAGGCCCGGGACGAGCGGTTCCGGAAGCACGTCCTCACCGACCATGTGCGCTTGATCCCCGACAACGAGTACGGCATCAAGTACGAGACCGACCCTGCGCGACGGGCCGCTCTGGAGGCCGATCTCAAGGCCAAGGACCAGCCCGCCTACACCTCGTACTGGGCCAAGCACCTGCTCGCGGCGTTGCTGCTCATGCGTCAGCCGCTGGTCTATCAGCGGACCGAACCGATCCGGCGAGGCCTTCGCCGACAGCTGGAGCGGTCCGGGCTTCCGACGGGGGACATCCGGATCCTGGACGCGCGGCCGCGCCGGTATAACACCGTGCCACGCGACCAGGAAGCGGACGTCCGGCCCGAGGACGGCGACCAGGCGGGCGAGGAGACCGGCCGGAGGCTCACGGTCAGGTTCCCCGTGCGCGGGTTCTGGCGCCAGCAGTGGTACCCGAGCAGAGGCGTGCACCGCCCGAAGTGGATCGACCCGCACTGGCGCGGACCGGAGGACGGCGAAATTGTCCACCCCGAACGTGTCCGCGTCCTGCGGCAACACCCGGCGGAGGTCAGCCGTGGTTGATGTCTTGGGGCTCGTGCACCTCGGCTACCGCCTGCCCGTCCCCCGGCGCCCCGCCAGCACCCGGACGCCACGGCGCTCGCGGTGACCGATGACCTGACGTCCGCGGCCCCCGATCCGGGGGCGGGGCCGCGGACGTCATCGCCATGCACGCAGCCATGGACACCCGCCGGCGCCAGCTCGGCTGGCCCTGGTGGCGCGTCTGCGTCGCCACCGACCTGTCCATGAACACGATCAAGCAGATGCGCCGGGGCATGGCCAGCGAGCGCACCCGGGCCAGCGCCGCGGCATGGCTGGACGGCCGACATACCGCCCCGCCCCGCCACTCGCAGGCCTTCGAGTAGACAGGACATCAACAGTCATGCAACCGCCGCATGGCGTGGCCATCGACGACGCCGAGGCCCCGGGGTGGGTCCGCGCGTACCTGAGCGCCCAACAGCTCAAGCTCACCAGGGCCCTCCAGTGGATCCTGGTGCTCTACAGGATGGGCAGGGCCAAGGCCCTGGAGTCCTCCCGTATCGACGTCGCCCAGCGCCTCCACATCCACATGGAGGGCCGCGAGCGCAAGGAGTGGGATCCCTCCGAGGCCTCGCTGGCCGCCGACCTCAACCTGAGCGTCACCACGGTCGGGGACTCCCTCGACGACCTGGAGGCGAGCGGCTGGATTCTGGTCCGCCGCCGCCACAAGCGCCCGAGCGTCTACCGGCTGGCCTGGCCCCAGACCGACCCGCTCGCCGAGCCGAAGGAGGAGTCCCCGAAGTGCGGGCAGCCGACCAGGAAGGGCGGGATCTGCACGCGCAAGCCGGGCCGCGGCACCGCGCACCCCGGGGTCGGGCCGTGCATCCTGCACGGCGGCACCCCCCGGCTTGAACCCCAACCGCTGGAGCAGGCTCCGGCCGCTTCTGCTCCAGCCGCTGGAGCGGTGAACCCCAACCGCTGGAGCGGTGAACCCCAACCGCTGGAGCAAGGACCCCCAGCGGTTGGGGACACGTACGTTCGGTCCGTTCGTGGTTCGTTAGATGAGTCGTTCCCCCCGGTTCTCGCCGTAGGCGAGCTGCAGGACCGTAACGCGCGAGCGTCCGCGACGGCGCCTACGGCGCAACCGGTGGACTTCCTCGCTCGCAAGATCCTCGCAAGCACCCGGCGGTACGCGGCCGCGCCCCGCTGGGTCCGGCGACATCTCGCCGACCTCATCGGCGCCGCCCTGTCCGCCGGCTTCGGCGCCGAGGCGGTCACCCGGTACGTCCGGATGGTCATCGACGAGCACCGCTACCCCGAGCACCAGCACATCCCCGAGGCCCGGGCCGCGCTTGGACGTCTCGGGCGCGACGTCGCCCAGGGCGACGCCTGCCTCCAGCACGGGATCCCCGAGTGCTGGTGCACCGACCGGCCGTGGACCGCGAAAGACCAGGCCGACTTCGAGGCCGGGCTCGCCTACCTCGGCGCCACGCTGGACGACCTCGCCAAGGAGGCGTGATGGACCTCGCCAAGGAGCTGCGGGAACTGCAGGCCGAATACGACCAGGCCACCCGCGAGCACGCCGACAAGCGCGCGACCTTCGAGAGCACCTCCAAGGCCTACGACGCGCGCCGCCGGTACGCGCCGAGCGGCGCCGAGACCGCCTCGGCGCGCGCCGCGTGGGCCCTGGCCGGTCAGGAGTGGCTCGCGGCGCTGATCGCCCGCGAGACGCTGCGCGACCGCGTGCGCTCCGAGCGCCGCACCGTCGACGAGGACGCGAACAACCGCCTGCTCACGCCCACCAGGCCCAGCAGGCCGGGCCCATGACCGGGCGCGCGGTCCTGCTCGTCGACCGGACCACGCTGCCGGTCTGGGACGCGGTCGAGCAGCGCCGCCTGGCCCGCCGGGCCCGGCGGCACCGGCACCGCTGCCGGGAGTGCCGCCGGCGGATCACCGACGCGCTGTCGCTGCGGCTCGGCCTCGGCTCCGGCTGCCGCCGCAAGCTCGGCATCACCGGCCGGCGACTGCAGATCTCCCGCACGATCCGAGTCCGCGACCCGGGCCACGTCACCGGCCAGCTCGTCCTCCCCGACGACCTCACCCCCTGGATTACCGGATGATCCCATGTCTGATGTCCGTGATCATGAGAGGAGCGCACAAACACATGTTCGAGGAAAGCGGGCGGATCAGGGACTTCGTCACGCCCGCGTACGGAGGCCACCGTGATCCCTAACCACTACGAGCTGACGCCATGCGAGCACGGGTGCGGGGTACGTGTGCTCATCACCATCACCGACCACGGCCGCCGCCTGGCGGTCAACCCGCACCCGGACCCGGCGGGCAACACCGCGATCTGGCGGGCCGCCCCGGGCGGCTGGCGCTCCCGCGCCCTGCACGGGGAGGACGCGATGCCCGTGCAGCAGTACGAGGAGCGCGTCGTCCCGCACGTGGCCACCTCCCCGGACTGCTCCCCGCGGCAGCGGCAGGCGCCGCTGCCCGGCCTGACCCTCTACATCCCTCGCCCGCGCCGCCGGACCAGGCTCCCGCGACGCGACCGCCGCTGAAGAAGGAACCATGCCCACCTCTCCCGTCCGGATCGGCCCGGCCCGCATGCTGGGCGCGCTGCTCGCCGACCTCCTCCACCGGTGCCGACGCGCCGCCCCTGCCCCCCGACGCCGAGCTCAGGCAGATCGTCGCCGCCGCCGTGGCCACCGTGTGCGGGCCGCGAGCCGAGGTCGCGCCGTCACCCGACGACGTCGTGATCTACCCGTGGGTCTGCCCCGTGTGCGACGGCGACGGCCAGGCGGCCGGTCTGCCGACCTGTCCCGAGTGCGGCGGCCGCGGCGCCCTGACCGCCGAGATCGGCCGTATCTGGGCCGATGCCGGCGCCGAACTGCGCCCCACGCCGACGCCCCCCGCCGTCATGGGTAAGGCCTGCGGGAGCTGCGCGTTCCGCCCGGGTGCACCCGAGGAAGACGCGCAACCGCCGCTGGACAAGGCGTTCTTCTGTCACACCGGCATGCCCGTCGTGGACGGCTCGTACGCGCCCGTCGCGTGGGCCAAGGGCATGCCCCTGGGGGCCATGGTCTGCGCCGGGTGGTGGGCCGCCGTCAACGACCGCCGCCTCCCGGACGCGCCGTACCGCCCGGCCCGCGACGGATGGGGCGAACATGCCTGAGATCACCAAATACGGCACCGACACCTACCGGTGGTGGCACGCCGGCGCCCAGGCCGAGACCGCCGCCCGCGATGCCGCAGCCGCGCGCACCACCCTCACCCGAAAGGACCGACCATGATCGCCCCCCGCTTCGACGACACCACCGAGGCCATCGCCACCCCCGAAATCGAACGCCGGCGCATCGCCGCAGACCTCGAGGCCCGCGCCCGCGCCATCGAGGACACCAACGGCAGTCACGGCGACTGGCTCGCCCAGCGCCTCTACACCGAGCTGCCCACCCTGCCGATCGGCGGCGCCGTCCAGGCCGACCCCCGCACCATCGCCGTCCTCGCCTACCGGGAGATCGCCTCCCTCATCACCGCCGAAATCAACGCCGGACGATCAAGCTCCGATGCCCCCACGCGGACCCCAGAGACCCCCCAGGCGCCCGAAGACCCGCACCCCGGTACGACGCTGCCCCCCGAGGCCACAGAGACGATCACAGCGGCACACCGCGACCAACTGATCGCCGCCGACCTGAACGCCCGCGCCTGGTGCCAGCACCTCGCCGAAGACCTCGCCCGCCACCTCAACACCAGCCCCCACCCCGACGCCGCCACCTGGTCCGAAGTCCTCGCCTGGTACGCCAAGCGCATCAAGGGCGGCCACCTGTCCATCCTCATGCACGCCGACTTCGAGCGCCGCTTCGGCGGACCGGTGGCCTGGACGTCGCTGAATAGCGCGACGACCGGCACCGACCCCAGCGAGTTCGCCGCCGCGGTCTGGTGCGCCCTCGCCGACGCCGGACACACCGCCGCCATCGACTCCCCCACCGGCGACGGCTACGAGATCGAACCCCTGCCCGGACCGCCGCTCGCCATCCTCGTCACCGTGGTCCACAGCCTCCCCCTCACCTTCACCGAGCAACGCAAGATCCTCGAACGCTGGGGCAACGCGCTCCAAGCCGCCGGCTACCACGTCCTCCCCATCACCACCGACGTGACCCCGAACGGGCTGTACGTGACCCGGCCCACCAGCGAGGGCGACGGCACCGACGTCCTCGCCAACGCCAGATACTTGGCCACCGCCTGGCGCGGCGCCGCCATGCAGCACGGGAACACGGCCGACAGGCACCAGCACGCCATCTGGCGCACAGTCGGCCACGTCTGCGCGAGCTTCCTCGCCACCCTCAACGGCGCCGACCCCAAGGCCCTCCTCCCATGACCCCGACGCCACGCCACGTCGAGCTCCTCATCTCGCCGCTCCCGCTCGCTGTGCCCTGCCGTGCCTGCTCCGTCTGCGCCGGCCGCGTCCCAGGCGCCGAGTGCGTCAACGCCGACCCGGCCCGCCACCACGAAGCCGCCCAGGTCGCCCTCGCCAACATCCAGCACCTCGCCCACGCGTGGCGCGACGACGCCACCCAGCGCGCCGCCGCAGCCACCAACCCGGCCGAGCGCCTCGCCTGGCTCACGGTCACCAAGACCTGCCAGGACATCCTCGCGGCGTACACCGCCGCTCCCCATCCGCACGAGGACCGACCCGCCAACGGTAGGCAGACCGGAGGCGACGGTGAGTGACAGCGTCGTGCACATCACCGGCCTGAACGTCCAGGTCGGCGCTCAGCTCCGCCAGCGCTGCGCGTGGTGCGGCGCGGTCTTGATTGACTACGCCCTCGACCGGATCGCCGTCCCCGAGGGGCAGGACCCGCAGCCCGCGGTGTGGCCTGTGGGTGCGCTGGTGGAGGTCGACGGTCCTGGGTCATGGATCCGGCCCCACGTCGATGGCGCGCAGCTGCCGCTGAACGCGTGCGCCCAGATCGACCACGAGGTGACAGGCGCAACCATGAGCCCGGAGACGGCGATGGCTGACATCGCATACGACCCCGGCAAGCACGACCCCTCGCCCACCCTGGACGTCCACGGGGTGGCGCTACAGGAGATCGACCGGGTCGTGGGCAACTTGGAGACGCTCAACAACTCCGAGACCGCGCGCATCCGGGGGGTCCTGTCCGCCGCCCTCGACCAGCCCCAGGAGCCGCAGCCGTGACGACCCCCATGGGACGTGACGACCTGATGCGTCAGGCCGGCGCCGTGTGGTGCGACACCCACGCGCGGTGGGAGTGCTCGAAGAACTCCAAGCGCCGCGCGTCCCGCTGTCACGCGTTCGCGATCCGCGGGACGAAAGCGTGCGTGAACCACTCCGGCGTGCCGGTCGAGGTCGCGAAGGCGAAGGGCGAGGCTGCCATGTCGGCGTGGCGCGCGGCGCCGGGGCAGATGACGGTCGCGCCGGCGGAAGCGGTGATGGCGATGCTGCAGATGTCGGTGCTGCGCGCCGAGCTGTACGCCTCGCTGCTGGAGCGGCAGTTCACGAAGGCCCAGGAGGACGAGGACTCGGGTGGCTTCGGCGACCCGGAGCTCGGGGACGGCCGGGGCCTGGTCGGGCACACGCGCGGCGCGGCCAAGGACGTCGGCGTCTACGTGTCGGGCGAGGCCGCGCGGGCGCTCACGTTACTCGAGGGCCAGGAGCGCGACCGGGTCGTCAGGTACGCCAAGGCCGCGCACGACATGGGGATCGCGGACCGGCAGGTCAAGCTCGCCGAGCAGCAGGGCGCGATGCTGGCCGAGGTGATCCGGCGCACCGCGGACGCTCTGCTAGCGGCGGTCCTCGCGCTGCTGCCGGAGCTGACGCACCGGGAGTCCGTCGACGCCGTGGTGGTGGAGCGGTTCGCGCGCGTGGTGGACGCCGCGGTGCGCGCGGCGTGGCCGGGCTGGCTGCAGACGATCGTGCCGCGCGAGATCGCGGCGGTCGCCGGGACGGAACCGTGATGGCCCTGCGAAACCCTGCGGAAAGCCTTACATCAGCAACAGATGAGGGAGCATGACCGACCAGCCCACACACGAGCACGGCACCGGCGACGACGACCCGATCGAGTGCACGGCCGAGGCCGCCCAGGGCCAGGCCGACGAGGTCGCACGGCAGCAGTTACGCCAGCGGTACGCCGAAGCGCTCGCCGCGGTTTTCACCTGGGAGGGGTTCAACTACGCGCACAAGCCGTACGGCGACAGGCCCGCGCCAAACCTGAGCGATCTGGCCGGCGCGAGCATGGGGCGCTTCTCCGTGACCGGGGACGGGCACGTCGAAATGGAGCGAGTGACTTGCGGTAAGGCGGCCGAGGTGTGCGCGGCCGTACGCGACGACGAGCTCGCCGCCCTCCGCTCCGAACTCCGCGCCATGAAGATCGGCAGGCGCGACCTGCACCATGCGGCCGACAGTGCTGCCGCTTACGGGGAAGTCCAGCACCGCCGCGCCGAGCGGGCTGAGATTGCCCTCGCCAGGGGCCGGGCCCTAGCCGAGGAGTTGGCCTCCTTCGCCCCTGCCGGCCAGAGAGGGCTCATCACGCCAGACGTTGCGACTGGCGACGCAGGTCGCGCCTTTCTCGCCGCTCTGGACGTCCCCGCCGACGGCGAGCAGCCCCCGATCCCGCAACTGAGGAAGGCGACACCCATGCCCACGATGTTCCGTAAGAAGCCCGTAACCGTCGAAGCCGTCCAGTGGACCGGGGCCAACACCGAGGCGGTCAAGGCCTTCGTAGGGCAGCGCGACACCGGCGAGTGCCGGTTCCTGCTCCCCGAGGAGATCACGGGGGTATGGGAGGACGCCCACGTCTACGACGAACTGCACAACACGTGGGTCACGGTGTACGTCGGCCAGTGGGTCGTCAAGGGCGTGAAAGGCGAGTTCTACCCCATCGCTTGGGACGTGCTCGCCGAGACGTACGAGCCGACTCCCGCCCCGCAGGCCGACGGCGAGCAGACCGGAGGCGGCTCATGACCTGGTGGCGCTGCCCCAGCACCCCGCCCTGTCCGCACCCTGGGGTGCTGCACGACATCGAAGACCTCGAAGACCTGGCCCCTCGCCGCTGCGTCGAGGGTTGCCTGTGTGGGGCTTCGTCGCAGAGAGAGCAGACCGGAGGCGGCAATGAGTGAGTTCCCGCTGTGCGACAAAGACGACCCACGCGTCCCGGTCGTGCTCGGCATCCTGCGTAAAAGCCAGTTCATGGGCGGCAACTTCACCCTCGACTCCCGCCGGATCCTCGCCGCGCTCGACAGGGCGTTCCCGCCGGGCAAAGTCCTGGCCGCCATCGACGGCCAGGAGCAGGCCGGGATCCTCCCGGCCGAACGCCCAGACAGGCCTGCGCACGTGATCGAGGCAGTCCAACGGGCGTTCATGCCCGATGCTCCGGCCGTCTCCGAGGGGCAGACCGGGGGCGGCATCCTGGTGATCGCCTCCACCACCCCTGAGGCAGCCGCGTACGCTGATCGTCACACTCCCGGGGCGAAGGCCGTGGGCGTGGGGACCCCGCTCGGCGGCCGCCCGTTCCGGGCGGTTGTCATCGCGCCACACGTCGACCAGACCGATGACCGCCTCTGGGAGTGGCTGCGCGACTGCGTCCTGTGTCGGCTGGCCCCCGGTGGAACGCTCACCTGGCACATAGGCGGCAGCCGTGGCTAGCAGCGTCGCGCAGCGTGCCTCTCGGCTCGGCCCGTTGCGGTTGACCCGGCCCACCGCCGCCGTACTGGCCGCGCTGCTCGCCGACCCGACGCGCGAGCTGTACGGCCTGCAGCTGATGGCGAGCACAGGCCTGGACAGCGGGACTCTGTACCCGATGCTCCGTCGGCTGGAGAGCCGCGGCTGGCTCACCTCCCGCCTGGAAGACCTCGATCCCCGCGAGGAGGGCCGGCCGAGGCGCTGCTACTTCCGGCTGACACCTGACGGCGCCGAGCAGGCCCGCGCGCGGCTCAGCTCTGCCGCCACGTCCCGCCGGGCGGGCCCCGATGCCTGAGAGGATCCAGCTTGCAGAGGGACAGTGCCTGCCCGAGGGTGCCGTGTTCGTCGATGTACCGTCCAAGTGGGCCAGCCCCATCCGCATCACACCTGAGCCTGGTGGGCGCCATGTCCCCGTCATGTACCGCGTGCATGGCAGCCCCATGAACCGCAACGGCGGCCCGGCCTACGCGCTCATCGAGACGGCACGGTACTTCGCGGTGAAGTTCTTCGAGTGGGACCTGCGCAACAAGCGCTACGGCGAGGCGTACCCGTCCCTGGACGACATCCGGCGCGAGCTCGCCGGCCGGGACCTGGCGTGCGGGTGCGCGCTGCCGGAGCCGCGCCAGCCCGACCTGTGCCACGGCCAGGTCCTGATGGAGATCGCCGCCGAGGTGTCGTGTTGAGCGCCCTCGCCGTGGTGCGCCAGTTGGCCAGCGTCGTCGTCGCTCCGTCCAGCAGCAGCGATGTGATGCTGCTCAAGCTCGTCTTCTGGGCCGGGCTGCTGGGATCCGCCGCACGCGTTGTTGCTGCTGCGTTGGATTGGGACCGGGCGGCGAACGCGCTCCCTAGCCTGTTCGACGTGCTGTGGGTGTACTGGCTGCTCGACACCACGCGGCAGCGGGACCAGGCCCGCGCAGAACTCGCACAGCACCGCCTCGAGGGGCCCCGAGATGCCTGAACGGACGTTTCAATCCAGTGAGCAGGTCGTGGCCACCGGTGGCGAAGCGACGAAAGGATGACCTTATGCACGACTCCGAAAAGCCGACCGACACGGCGCAGCGGGACGGGTGGTTGGACGAGCTGCGCCCGGAGCTGGTCCGCGCCGCAGTCGACCTCGGCATGGATGAGCGGACCGTTGGGGAGCAGCTCGACGACCTCAACGCTCACGGCGCGGAGAGCCCGCACACCGAGATGTTCCTGCGGCTGGCCGCGTCGCTGCCCGCCCTCAGCCCGGCGCTTCAGCCCGCCCTCGACCGGCTCGATGATGTTCCCCACTCCGACGCGCGCCGTATCGCGATCGCCCAGATCTTCCACACCACCGCACCAGCCGTTGCCCAGCTGGTGCGCGCGGGGCGGCAGACATGACGCGCGACCCTGACGAGACCTTGGCCGCGATCGACGACGTCATCGCCTGGTACGGCAGTGACGACGCCATGGAGTGGACCGCCGAGGAGCCCAAGCGACGCTACTCGCGTCTCGCCCCGATCCAGGATTATGCCGAGGCGGTCGAGCGCTTCAGCGAATCGCTCGGCTTGCGGCGCTTCGTCGAGCAGGTGAACGGAATGACGGCTGCCGGGTTGGTCGCGCTGCCCCCTCCGCCGCAGGTGCGTGTCGACCCCGAGGCGGCGCGCAGGGCGTTTGAGGGCGTCGCCGCTGCCATGCGGGAGACCAGCGAGGCGATGCGCCCGGTCGCCGAGTCGATAGCGCATGGTTTCTCCGCGTGGGCGCGATCCCCCGCTGTGCAGCAGCTGATCGCCTTCGCGAACAGCCCAGAGGGCCGAGCGCTGATCGAGGCGCACCAGCGCGGTGAGACTGAGCTGCTCCGGTCATGCAACTGCCTGTGCGTCGGCCGCCACGGCGACCGGATGGGCATCTGCGAGGGAGAGGCCGCCGGCACCCGCCGGTACGAGTCGCCGAGCGTCGGCGTGATCGACGTGGCCATGTGCGCCCCCTGCCTCGATGCTGGTGTGCGCCCATCACCGCAGAGGACGATGGAGGTATGAGCACCGAGGCGCAGCTCCGCGACGCGCACATGGTCATCGCCGCGATTCTCCACATGGCCGGCGGCCGCGTCGTCATCCCCGCAGAGGTGCTGGAACGGGTTGGGCAGCGACGGCCGTTGATGCAGGCCGACACCGCGCCTGGCGGCTCGGTGACCTACACCCTGGAACCCGAGGCATGACGGCCCTGAACGTGGAGCCGGTCGCCAACGCGCTGCGGCGGCTCGGCCGCCAGATCCCCGCCACAGCCGACGCCCTCCGGCTGCTGGCCCGCGTCCGGCCGCTCGGTCCGCACCGCGAGCTCAGGTTCGGGAAGCTCACCCCGAAGCGCGCCGCCGAGTTGCTCCCGGTCGGCACCCCGGTCCGGCACTACTTCCTGGACCTGGCCGGCACGGTGGCGCCGCGCGCCGACGGCGTCGTGTACCGGCCGGACGTCTCGGGTTGGTGCACGGTGCACGTGCAGTGGGAGGACGGCCGGAGCTTCGGCGTCGCCCCGCGCGAGCTGGTCGTGGCCAACCGTCAACGACGGAACGTGATGTTGCCGAGAATCCCGGGAGATGACGTGAGTTACCTCGAAGCGGACAGGACTTACCAGGGCTTCGGCGTGGATGGGCTTGTCCTGTGCAGCGCCTGTGGGGTGGCCGTCGTAGACGGCTGGCAGCCGGAGCACACCCGGTTCCACGAGGCGCTCATCGCGCTAATCCCATCCAATCCAGCCCCCTGAACTGGCTACCTCACGCTGTCCGCCCTGTTCGGGTGGTGGCCGCGAACGAGAGGGGAAGCATCGTGACCATCAGCACCAACGTGGCCAGCACCGCCACCGACCCCAAGACCGGCATGACCCTCGACGAACTCGCCGCATTCGTCCAGGAGGCCATGCGCGCCGGAGTCCCCGGCGACCGGCCGGTGAAGGTGGTCGCCAATATGCGCGGCGGCATCAAGAAGGTCGAGACCCGAGCATGAGCGGTCTACCGCCCGCCTCGGCCACGGTGGACGACATCCCTCTCTGGGACCTGAACCAAGACGGCCGGCCGTGCCCATTCACCGAAGACGACCAATGGTTCGAATCGTGGGACGAGCTACGTGACAACGCCGACGAGTACGACAACGACCTGAACGTGATCATCTGGTGGGACTGGTACCCGCCTGACGACGACCGTCCGTGTGACAGCCTCACGCTCATGGTGGCCATGCCGAATCGGGAACGCGTCTACCCGTGGTCCGCGCCCGTGCGCCGCGAACAGGAGCCCGAGATCCGTGAGTGGCTGCGGCAGCGTCTTGGTCGACTCATCGGCTACTGGCAGCTCGACCCGAGGCGAGCGGAAGGGGTGGGTGCACGTGGCTGATCAGGAACCCGACTGGGTCAAGGCGTTCGCCGAGGCCGGCGCCAAGCTCGGGGAGGGCCTGAAGCAGACAGGGCGGATTCTGTCGGCGCAGGGCGCGATGGGGTGGGCGTTCCGCGGCGACCTCGACCAGCTGTCCGCCGTACTGGCCGTGCTGCCGGCCGAGCAGGTGCGGGAGATCTCGGCTGCGGCTGCGCTCCTGACGTCTGCGGCCGACGACGTGCTCAGGGAGAGGCCGGTCCAATGAGCATCAGCATCGTGCTGGCCGTCCTGGCGATCGCGGTCAACGCGGCGACGCTCGTCATGATGGCTGCCTGGCGGCGACGCATGGAGCCGAAGCAGCGCCAGGCCGAAGCGTCCGCCGCCTCAGCACGGCGCGATGCGGACCGCGCCCAGGACATCCTTCGTCGGATGCGTGAACGCGTAACCTCAGGTGTATTTTGACCTCGTACGTTCGTGTTTGGCGAGCGGGCGCCAGGGTTGATCGCCTGGCGTTGCCCGAACGGCAGGACCCTTAACGGTGGCGAAGCTGCAGACGAGCTGCCCGCGAGACCTGGCCCGCGAACTGCCGGGGGGATGGGCTCCCCTGGGTGCCCCTCGTGGCCAGCGCACTGCGGCGACGACTGGAAGTGAGCTTCAGGAGATCCGCGACGGCGTCCGCTGATTCCGGAAGATCACGCCCCCGCCCGGCCCTAAGGTTGTGCCACCATGACTTCCCCGGCGCCCTACGACGTCCTCCCATGCCCACGCGGAGACGTCATCCTCATCCCCCGCAGCCTCCTCGGCATCCGGCTCACCTGGGCCCAGCAACTCACGCTCAGCGAGGTCCTTCAGCGGCGCGCCTTTGATGTCTTGTCCATAGTGTGCGATGCTCAGGCCATGAGCGCCGATAAGCAGGTCAAGACCCTGCACCAGGTGCGCGCGGCTCATGCGCGGATCGCGGAGAAGGTACAGGCCGAGCGGGACGCCGTCGCGGAGGCACGCGCGGCCGGCGTCAGGTGGCGGCTGATCGCCGACGCGGTGGAGATGGCGCAGTCCAACGCCAGCCGCAAGTTCGGGAAGCTCCCGTTCCGTACCGAGGCAAGCCCGAAGGACGAGAGCGTCGCTCTGCGTAAGCTGGAGCGGGCCCACCAGGCGATCTTTGACGCTGAGCTCGACGAGATCAAAGCGATCGCCGCGGCCCGAGACGCCGGTGTCACGTGGCAGTTGATCGCCGATGAGATCGGGATGGATCAGCCCAACGCGATCGTGAAGTATCTGCCGTACCTGGAGGAGACCAGGAGCGTGGCGGTGCAGCCGAGCGCCGCCGAGCGGCTGCAGCTACAGCGGTCGCGGAAACTCGGCGCCCGCAAGACGGCCGCTGACGAGCCGGAGCAGCCAGCGGAGTCCTGATCGGCCGAAGTCGAGGGCGCGCACCGTACGGTGCGCGCCCTTTCGCGTATTTTCGCAGGTCAACAGGGCTGTCACCCTGTACGGACACAATCACAGTGGACTATGATGAAGATATAGAAATTCGCGCTTCTCTCCCCGAAAGGACACTGCGATGAACATCGAGATCAAGGCCGAAGGTCACTGGCGAGGCGAGTCGGTCTACGTGAACGACGAGCTGCGCGGCTACGTCCGCCAGGGCGACCACCAGGGCCAGCAACGCTGGTTCGCCTACTCGAGCGCCCTGCGCTCCCCCCTGAGCTACCCGGCACGCACCAAGAAGGCCGCGGCCGCCGAGCTGGCCCGCTGACCACCGACCGATCCCAGGGGCGCGCACCTGAGATGCGCGCCCCTGCCAACCCTCGAACGGAGAGCGCCATGCCCTACAAGACCAAGACTGCCCGGTACGAGCGCGCACTGCCCCTGCTGACCACGGCCCGCGACGACGTCAGGAAGGCGCTCGCCGAGGCCCACCCGGCCGGCGGCTGCCTCCCGATCCCGCCGATCGAGGTGCCCGCCGCCGACGCCGTCAGGGAGGCGGTCGACGCGATGTGCGAGTCGCTGTGGGTCCAGAACGGTGCGCACCGCCACCCCGACTGGGTGACCGCACGCACCGCCTGCACGCACATGCTGGAGCAGCAGGTCCTCAACGTGTACGAACTCCTGGTGGAGTGGTACCGAAAGCTGATCGACCTCCACTACTACGTCGACAACATCCGGAGCTGGTCGGACTGGGGGCGCCTGAAGCGCCGGCACTCCCTGGACTGCCGGGTGCGCGTCGTGGCCGAGTTCCCCGGGGCGGTGGCGAGCGCGGGCGGGCCCTTGACCGGCCGGGAGCTGGACAGGCTGAACCGGCAGCTGCGGGAGAAGGTGTGGGTCGAAGTCCGACCGAGCTGAACCGGTGGTGAGCCCGGGTGGCCGGCCGTATTTCTGCTGGTCACCCGGGCCTTTCCCCTGCACGGCAAAGATCCAGTTTACTATGATGAAGATATAACCGATTGTGTCACCTACCCCGGAAGGAAGCCCAAATGCTCGGGATCGAAACCGTCAGCCTCCGCGCCCGCAAGCTCAAGAACGGCGACTACCTGGACATCCACGACGCGGAGATCGCCGACATCAACCCGACCACCGACCCGTGGCTGCCCGAGGAGGCCCTCGACATCCTCTTGGGCAACGGCGAGACCGTGCAGCACATGCCGCACGACTTCGTCCGCGTCACCGGCGACGTCCGCGAGCTCGCCTCGCGCGCCTAGTCGGCGGGCGGGCGCTGGAGCCCGGAGTCCAGCGCCCGCCGGTCACCAGGGACGCACCCGACCAGCCCAGAAAGGTAGTGCTGATGAGCGCCCCCATCACCCTCGACATGCGTATCCCCAACGGCGCCGACGGATGGACGCTCGCCGAGGCCGTCGAGGACCTGAAGAAGCGTGGGATGACCGGCCTGCTCGAGGACGATCTGGACAAGATCAGCGAGGCGGTGTTCCAGTTCGCCCGGGCCGTCCGGCGGGGCGAGAGCCCGACCATCGGCCAGGTCCTCGCGGCGTACTACGAGGCGAGGACTGCGGAGCTGGAGAAGGCGTACTGGGAGGACGACGCGATCACGAAGGGCCAGTACCGGTATCGGACGGGCGTCATCAAGCGGCTCGTGTTCCGCAGCGGGAACGTACGGTGAGCGCGCGCATCGTCCTGTCCTGCGCGGACCACCCGGGCATGACGGCATGTGACGACGACCGCTCCTTCGAGGGCGTGGAGATGGTCACGGCGGCCCGGGCCCTGCTGGCCGCGATCGACCCGCAGGCGGCCGCGGCTAAGGTCGCCTACGTCGTGGTGCACTGCGAGGTCGACGGCTGCCACACCTACACCTGGGTCAAGGCGGCCGGCTCCATCACGGAAGCCCGGATCATGCTGTCCAGCCACAACCGCGGCTGGTACCTCGCGCGCCGCGCCGGCGGCCGTGTCGTGGACGGGTGCCAGTGGCACCTCGGCTCATGCTGCGTGCACCACGCGGAACGGCTGTGGCGGGGCCGCCCCTGCCCGACCCTCGACCCGGCGGCGATCCTGCCCGGAGAGGCTGGGTTCCCTGGCCAGGCCACCGACGCTCAGCTCGACCTGTTCGCCCTGGGGACATCATGACCGTCCTGCCGCCTGGCCTCACCAACGAGCAGGTGGCCGGCAGGTTCATCCGCTACGGCCGGAACTCGCTCTTCGCCGGGATCATGGAGGTCGTCTACATGGCCGCCCGATTCGAGGCGGCGCTGGGATCACCCCTGGCCGTGTGCGAGGACACCGACGACTTCGCCGTCTCCTACGTCCTGGTCACGCACGCCGCCCGCGACGCGACGGAAGTGGCGGGCATGCGCAAGCTGATCGCCGCCGTGGTGAAGCGGTTCGCGTACGCCGATCCGTTCGTCGACGGCGAGGACGAGGACCCTGACGGATCCCGATCCCGCGCGGTGACTGGGCTGCTGATCCGGCATGCCGTGGAGGTCAACCGCGCGCAGGACGAGCCGGTGGATGAAGAGCACTGACCCGCCGCCACCGGCCCTACCCCACCACATCGAGAAGGAGCTGATTGTGATCACATCCGAGCGCATCGTCGGCGAGCACACCGAGACCGAGATCGCGGGGTTCCTGGACAGGCACGTAAGGAACGGGGAAGCCGAGATGACGGACTTCGTGGTCCGCACCCGGGACACCGCCTGGATCGCCCGCCGCAACGGCGTCGTCGGTGATGACGGCAGGGTGACCGTGCAGGTCCCCGCGGCCGAGGTCGAGCGGTTCCCGTTCGCCGGCCGCCAGTGGCTGCGGCACTACTTCGGTGACTGCCCGAAGGACGCGCCCAGCTCCTGGCTCGTGTGCGCTGCTGCGCTGGAGGACGGCCAGGACGTCGCCGACGTGGTCGAGGTGGTCGCGGACCCCGAGGTCGGCGTGCTCATCCCGGGCACCAAGAGGCGGGAGCTCGGCGAGTTGCTGGCGGCCTGGGACGCGGCCGCCGGCGATCCGAGCGGTGACGGGGAGCACGACGCGGGGCACGCGCTGGCGGAGGCCGTGCGTGAGCTGCTCGGACGCGCCGATTTCCCTGATCACTCGCGGCGCTGACCTGTTCATTCTCATACACAGTTTGCTATGATGAAGATATAGACACTCCGATTCCAGTCACCTGAGAGGCGAGATGAACGCCGAGATCAACATCACCACCCGCGAGGCGGCCGCCGCGCTCGGCGTCTCCCTCCGCACCGCGCAGCGCTGGGCCCAGCGCGGCAAGCTGACCGCCGTCAAGGCCGGCGGCCGCTGGTCGATCACCTTGGCCACCGACCTGCGCGACTGGAAGGCGGCCCAGGTCGACAAAGCGCGCGAGCTGATCGAGCAGGGCGGGATCCTCCCCAGCCGGAGGCGGCCGGGGATCTACACGGCGGTCAGCTCAGACGGCTCGGCCACGTACCTCGTCCACGAGGCCGCGTGCACGTGCCCGGCCGGGATGAAGCAGCGCGCGTGCTACCACCGCGCGGCGGTCGCCATCCTGTCCGCGGCCGCCACCCGGCGCGCCGCCTGAACGCACGGGAAGGCCGGGCGGCCATATTTCCCCAGGTCAAACGACTAAAGCCTCTGTACGGCAAGATCAAAGTATACTATGATGAAGATATAAGAACTGATCCACTACCCATCCAAGGAGCCCGCCATGCGCGCCCACATCAACACCGACCGCTACGTGGCCAGCCACGCCAAGCAGCCGCTAGGCCAGGGCGCCTGGATCTTCGAGAACAAGGCCACCAAGGACCAGGTCGAGCGGACCGGCATGTACGGCCAGGTGACCCGCCAGCTCCCCGAGAGCTACTGGTACCTCCTCCCCTAGCCCGCCCGGCGGCCGCCCATCGGGGCGGCCGCCATCCCTTATCCCCGAAGGAGAGAGTCCCTTGAAGGAAGTCGCCACCGTGGTCGCCACCGTGGACCTGAACGGCGTTTCACCCGACGCGCTGAAGGCGCTGATGCGCGGGTCCCTCGTGGCCCTCGGCGTCGAGTTCGTCCCCTCCGGGTGGGCGCCGGACCCGGACACCATCGCCGACCTCGTGGAGGCCGACCGGCTCCACGTGATCGACCTCAACGCGTAACCGGTCGCTGGTCCGCGGCTCGGTTGGTCGCCTTCTTCATCAGCGTTTTCCCAGGTCAAACGGCAAAAACCACTGTACGGCATGGGCATAATCTACTATGATGAAGATATAAGAAATTCACCCACCAACCACCAAGGAGACAGCGTGGACATCACCGAGGACCGCAACAGCGACCAGGTCTTCACCCTCGCCCCATCCCAGCCGATGAAGAGAATCCTGGTCGGCCAAAAGCCCGAGGGACGCGTCGAGGTGAGCGTCGGCGACTACACCTACACGGTGGCGATCGACGACACGACCCTCGCCTGCATCGTCTACCGGGAGGGATTCGGCCGCGTCGAGTTCGCGGTCATCAGCGCCACCTCTGAGCAGGACAAGCCGCTGCGCGAGCAGTGGAAGCTCATCCGCTGATTTTCACTGAGGCGGCGGCGGGGGCCGCCGCCTCTCCCCCCTCGGGGCCCGCGCAAGGGCGGGCCCCGCACCCCTTTTCTGATCCCCTGGAGGAGATCAACATGTCGCGCACCAACAGCAGGCCGGCGGCCAAGGCCAGGCGCACGGCCACACCGAAGGCGGAGAGCACCAAGCCGTCGGCCGAGCCCGAGGTGTCACCGGAGACCGAGGCGGCCAGCGCACCGGAGGTGGCAGCGGAGACCGCCCCCGCGGCCAAGCCGCAGACGGAGGCCGCCCCTGCGGTCGAGACCGAGGCGGCACCCGACACCGAGGCGGTGCCCGAGGACGGGCCCGAGGCCGAAACCGAGCCCCAGCAGGAAGAGGCACCCGCACCCGAGACGCCAACCGAGGCCGCGGAATCCCCCGAGCCGGAAACCGAACACCAGGCGGATATCGAGCCGGAGACCGACCCGGCCGCCGAGCCGCTGCCGGGCACGCAGGTCGAGCCGCCCGCCCCGGTGAAGGCCCGGTTCATCGCCGAGCGCAGCCCGTTCGCCGCGGCGGTGGCGTTCGCCGCCAGGTCGCTGCCGACGCGGCCCTCCGTCCCGGTCCTCGCCGGGATCCGCCTCGACCTGGCCGACGGCCAGGTGAGGCTGTCCTCGTTCGACTACGAGGTGTCGGCCGAGGCGACCATCGACGTCGACTCCCGCGACACCGCGACGGTGCTCGTCCCCGGGCGGCGGCTCGCCGAGCTCGCCAACGCGCTGCCCCCGCACCCGGTCGACGTGAGGATCAACGGCGTCAAGGTGGTCGTGAAATGCGGCGAGGCACGGTTCACGCTGACGACCATGCCGGTGGAGGACTACCCGGCCCTGCCGGAGATGCCGCCGGTGTGCGGGCACGTCGACGGGGAGGTGTTCGCCGCCGCGGTGGCCCAAGCCGCCATCGCGGCGGGCAAGGACGACACGCTGCCGATGCTAACGGGCGTTCACACCGAGGTCGGCGACCGCGCGATCACGATGGCGGCGACCGACCGGTACCGGCTCACCGTGCGCGACCTGCCGTGGCAGGCGGCGTCGCCCGGGTTCGCCACGACGGCGATGATCCCGGCGAAGGTGCTGACCGCCGCCGCCAAGACGTTCGAGTCCGTGGAGCGCGTGGAGGTCGGCTTCGCCGAGGGGGAGCACGGCCGGCTGCTGGGCCTGTCCGGCGGCGGCCGCCGCACCACGGCCCGCCTCCTGGACCCGGAGTTCCCGAACTACCGGGCGCTGCTGCCCACCGACTTCACCGCGCACGCCGACATCTCGGTCCGGCCGTTCGTGGAAGCGGTCAAGAGGGTCGTCCTGATGGCCGACCGCAACGCCCCGGTGCGGCTGTCCTTCACCGAGGGCCAGGTGTCGATCGCAGCCTCCGGCGATGACTCCGAGGGCGTCGAGGTGGTGCCGGTCGAGTGGACCGGGCAGCCGACCGTGATCGCGTTCAACCCCGTTTACCTGCTGGAAGGGCTGGCCGCGGCCGAGTTGCCGAAGGTGCGGCTGAAGGTGACCGACCCGCACCACCCGGCGATCCTCGCCGGGCTCATCGGCAAGGGCGAATCGCCGGGCTGGCTGTACCTGATCATGCCGATCCGGCTGTCCAACTGACCCCCGTAGCAGAACGTCGATCCGCTGGCCCCGCCTCGTGCGGGGCCAGCTCCATTTCAGCCGAGAGGAAGAACAAGATGGCGAAACCGCCACGCACTCAGGGGCAACTCGATCTGTTCGCCCAACACGTGCTTCCCGCTCAGGGGACGCTCCCGGCGCCGACGCCCGCCACGACGACGCGGGTGTCCCCGCTCGCGACCGCGGCCAAGGCCACACCCCCACAGCCGACGGTCTCGGCGCTGGCCGACGGCGACCGCAGGACCAGAACGTTGCGGAAGTCGGCGAGCGACATCGCCGAGATAGCCGCCGAGACGTGGCACCGCCAGCACGCCGTCGCCGGCGACGGCATCGCGATCGCCATGGGCATCGTCGCCGGGCTGACGCTGCTGCGGAAGACGAGCCGTGACGGAGTGGACACCGCGACGTTCCTCCTGGACCTCGACCCGCCGACCCTCCTGGAGTTCCATCGGCGCATCTGGGCGTACACGTGGATCCGCCACCCCTACCTCATCGACTGCGCCAGGGCGATCCACGACTGGCTCAACGAGGACACCGACCCACCGGCAAAGATCGTCAGCGCGGTCCACGCGGTCACGCACGCCGTGATCCGCGCTGGGCTGCTGGACATCACCGGCGACCCCGACCCGGCACTCCGCTGCGACGCCGATGTCCTGGGGCTGTTCCTCACACGGTTGCGGTCGCAGGGGGCCGGCGCGGCGCTGGCCGAGATCCACACTCCCCCCGACGTCGCCAATCTGCTGACCTCGATCCTCAATGCGGCGGCCAAGCTCACGATCGAACCGGGACAGCCCAAGCCGGGCGGGTGGCTCGACGAACCGGCTGCGGGGACGGGCGGGATGTTCCGCGCGGCGGCGATGGTGATGCGCGAGCAGGGGACGAACCCGCACGATTTCGGTTGGTCGATGACGGACCTGGACCCGATCGCCGCGGCGGCCTGCGCGGTGAACGCCTTGGTCTGGGATCTCGGGCCATCGGTGCTGGTGTGGTGTGGCGACACACTGGCCGAGGGCGACGGGCCGGCCCGGGCCTGGGAACGACGCAAGGCGGTGCTGGAGCACCACGACCACATGATGAGCATCGCCTCCATGACGGCCGCAGTGAGGCAGACCCAGATCCTGCTCAGCCGGTTCGAGCGCGAGGTGGCGTAGGGCGGCGGGGGCGCGAGCCCGCCGGTAACGGGCTCGCGCCTCCCGGATTCTACGGCTCGGCGTATTTCTGCAGGTCAATCCGCGAAAACCTCTGTACGCCAAGATCCCAGTTTACTATGATGAAGATATAAGAACTTGCCCCACCAACCCCCACACGGAGGACAGCATGACCACCAACGCCACCCCGGCCGCCACCAAGAAGATCGTCGCCAAGAACCTCCCCACCGGCCAGATCGACCGGGACCCCAACCAGCCGCGCGAGCACTTCGACCAGACCAAGCTGGAGGAACTGGCCAGCTCGATGAAGGCGCTCGGCCAGCTGCAGCCGATCGCCGTCCGCCCCACCGGCGCCGACGAGAAGGGCCGCCAGCGGTACACGATCATCATGGGTGAGCGCCGCTGGCGCGCCGCCCAGATCGCGGGCCTGACCGAGATGAAGACCCTCATCCACTACGGCATCGAGGACGGCGACCCGCAGACCCTCGCCAAGGCCGTCGCCGAGAACGTGTCGCGCGCCGACATGACCCCCATCGAGGAGGCCAAGGGCTTCCAGCGGCTGACCGACCTCGGCTACACCATCGCCGACATCGCCTCCATGTGCGGCAAATCCGAGGCGTACATCGGCTGGCGGATCGACCTGCTGAAGCTGGAGCTGCCGCTGCAGGAAGCGCTGATGAAGGAGCACATCCCGGTCGGGCTGGCCTGGTTCGTCGCGAACCTGTCCGGCGACAACCAGAAGAGGTTCCTGACCCGGTACGTGCGCGGCGACTTCGCCAGCGCCCGCGACGCCGAGGCGTTCGCCCGGGCGTGCGCGGCCGAGGAGGAGCGGCTCGCCAAGCAGGGAAGCCTGTTCGTCCTCGCCGAGGACGCCCCCCGAGCGGCCGGCGGGGGCGGGCAGGAGGTCCTCCTGGACATGCCGGTCGAGGAGCGCGACCGCATCGCGGCCGACCGGAAGAAGCTGGTCGGCAAGATCGAGGGCCTGGACAAGGCAGGGGAGATCCTGTCGGAGATCGCCGCGATGGACGCGGGCGAGCTGGCCCTGCTCCTGGCCGGCGCGCAGGGCGGGCTCGGCGCCCAGAAGCTGCGCATCGACCACCTGAAGGACGTCGCGGGCAAGGCGGCGAAGAAGCTGCGCGAGGCCCAGGCCGCCGCGACCGTGCGCGCCAGCGCCTTGCAGGTCTCCCCCGACGCGGTTCCCACCACCGGCGAGCCCGCCGCCTGACACCCGCCTGAGGGCCTGCGGCCATCCCCTGGCCGCAGGCCCCTACCCGCACAGAGGAGAAAACGCATGATCGGCAGACTCACCACCGACGCCTTGGGCCCCACCTACCTGGAGGTCGAGGGCCACTACTCCGTAAACGCGGAGGGACGCGTGACAGCGGCCCGGTTCAACGAGGCCAACGCGCAGCGCATCGTCGACATGGCGAACCACGAGGCCGCGCAGTCCTGCTTCTGGCACCAGGGGATGCGGTTCACGCCGGACGGCGCCGCAGTCGAGAGCTACGAGGGCGGCGCCGTCACCGAGTCCTACGAGCGCGACGAGGACGGCATGTATCCGATCGGGGACACGTGGGGTTGGGAAGTGGCCGGCGAGAGCGAGGCCGACCGATGCAGATGATCCAGCGGACCGTCCGCTGCTACCGCGTCGAGTACGTCGGCTGCGCCTGGACCCTGCCCGCGGACCTGATCGGCAAGGCCCGCGTGGCGAGCATACTGGCCGCCGCCCGCGAGTGGGGCCTCCCGATCACGCTCACCGTGAAGACCCGGGCGGAAACCGTGCGCGCCTGCTTGTGGTGCCGGGCCCGGCCCCGCGCGTGGGCCTGGGACGGCGAGGGACGGTTCGAGCGCATCGAGTGCGACCACCCGCAGTGCGTGGCCGCGCGCCGCGCCGCCGGCGACGGCGAGATCGCCCCTCCCTCCTACGTGGCCGCGAGGTCGGTCCTGCGCCGGTCCCGCCGCGCGGCCTCACCGGCGGCCAGGCCGCTCACAGCGATTCTCAGCCCCGATCGGCCCCCGCCCCTTCCCATCACCCCAGACCGTCGCAACGAGGAGGTCACAGCCGTGATCAGCGAGTCCCCCAACCGGCTCGTCCCGGCGTCGCACGTCAAGCCCGGAGTGTGGGTGCGGCCACCGGCGCCGTCCCCGCTGGCCTACCAGCTCGGCGACCAGCGGGTGCTGTGCGCCGGCGGGTGCCTGCCCCATGACCGGGCGCAGGAGATGGCCGACGCCTGCGAGCACGTCGGGGACGTGCAGCCGTGGACGGTGCACCTGGCCGTGGACGACGAGGACCTGCGGTGCGACGGGTGCGGCGCGGTGCTGGCCCAGGCGCCGCGGCTGCCCGACGACGAGGAGCCGGCCGCGGGCTGAGCGGCCGATTTCAGGCGTTCTACCTGCGGAAACATCTGTACGGGCATAGACACATCCTGCTATGATGAAGATATAGAAATTCGAGTTTCCAATCTGACCAGGGAGCGTCAAATGCACCACTGCCAGGCCTGCGGCGAGAAAGAGAACCCCACTTCCGCCAACGAGGGTTACAGCCCCTGCTGCAACCAGCGGCTGGTCGACGACTGCGACTACTGCTGGCACAACTAGGCCCCCGGCCAACCCCCGTACACCCGGCCCCGGCGACCCGCCGGGGCCGGCCCACGACCCGACCACCAACGAAAGGAACCAACCATGCCCGCCATCCGCACCCGCGCCATCGTGATCACCTTGCCCGTCCGCCGCTGGGAGGCGCTGCAGGACGGTCTGGCCCATGGAGAGCTGAGCCTGAGCTCGGACGGCTGGTGCGACGCCTGCGACCGCTACGAGTACGACCTGTGCACCTGCAGCGACAAGCTCGGTCGCGCCATGTACTTCCACCAGCTCGGCGAGGAGATCGGCCGGGAGCTCACCCGCACCAGTGGCCGCCTCACGCTGATCCTCACCGCCGAGGAGTGCTGCACAGTGGTCGAAGCGCTGCACGAGGGCGCCCGCTACCTGGTCGCCCTGCCCGGCTTCGACTGCCTGAACCTCGGCGCCCCGCGGCTGTGCGACGACTGCGCCGCGATCCCCCGCCAGGCGGCGGCGCTGCGCACGCTGGCCGCCCGCGTCGACCGCCGGGTCCGCCAGCCGCACGCCCGCCCCAACCGGCCCGGCGTGGCGGCGTTCCTCGCCGCCAAGCAGGAAGAGCTGGACGAGCACGTCCAGGCGGCGGGCGCCGACCTGGGCGACATGACCCGCACCACCCCCGCGAGCGCGGAGGACTGGGAGTGGTTCTACGACATGCTCGCCGACCGCAAGCAGCTCGCCGCGCAGCTGACCCGGCGGCCGCGCCGCCCGGCCGGCAGCCGCGCCCGCACCGGCCACCGCTGACCAGCCCCGCCGGGTGGGCGGCCGCCGCAGGCCGCCCACCCGGCACCCGACCACGACACGAAGGAGACGAACACCGTGACCGCCACCGAATGGAACACCTGGGACGCGCGCCCCGACCCGGCGCCCGAGATGTCCCGCACATGCCGGGTCTATGTCCAGTACCGGAGCGTCAAGAACGGCGAACCCGCCGAGCCCACCGTCGCCAACCCCGACCGCCGCCTGCGGTACCAGTCGCAGTGCGGCGGCTGCGGCCACCAGGGGCCGGAGCGGTCGAGCGAGAACACGGCGGCCGAGGACGGCTGCGACCACGCCTACCCGGGCTGGCGGGACATGCCCGTCATGGAGCACCGGCCGCACGAGGACAAGAAGGCGATTGCCCGGTGGGAGAAGGAGGCCCGCGCGGCGTACCCGGCCGGCTGGTTCGACCGGCAGGGCCCGGTGCGCGAGTACCGGACGCCGGGCGGCACCCGGCACGTGCCGGGCATGGGGCCCGGCGGCGGCTACTGCATGGCCGTCCTGCGCACCCCGCCGCCCAAGCCCCGGACCCCCACCCGCGCCGTCCAGCAGCCCCTGTTCGGCTGATCAGGAAGGAATCAGGCATGACAACCAGCGGCGGCGTCACCGCCCTGTTCGACCCCGACCGTACCCCACCGATCAACGCTCTGACCCAGATCACCGCCGACTGCGCGGCCGCGGGCGGCACGCCCACCGACGTCCTGCACGCAATCGCCTGGGCGGTGACCGCGCGGGCCGGCTGGAACGACGCACGGCACACGATGACCCTCAGCGGCGTCCTCGACAAGGCGACCTTCATCTTCGACTGCGTCGCCTACGAGCACCAGCGGAACACCGGGATCGAGCCCTACCCGGACGACACAGGGCTGGACGACCTGACCGCCGAGCACCGACCCGACTTCTTCCTGCTGGTCGTCGCCCTGAGCAGCGACGGCCCAGCGGACGCCGAGCGGGACGTCCGCGAGTCAGCGCGCGCCAGGCTGGACGACGCCTACTCCTGGGCGACGGAGCACGGCACGTCCGTCGTCTCGGCGATGTGCATCGCGGCCGAGGAACTCGCGCTCGAGGAGACCAGCCCCGCCCAGAGCTCGCCGACGCCGAGCGGCGAACCCTGCTCATCCGACCCGCCACAGTCGCTGCCCACCGCGGCAGCACCCGCCATCCACCACACACCAACGGAGTGACACCCATGACCACCCCGATCCCCCCAGGACGCTCACAGGTGATCGTCGACAGGCCGGACCTGACGCACGACTACCGCGACTACGAGGACGCGCTCAGCTTCTACGCCTGGCGCGGCGGCTATGCCGTGTGGGAAGGCGATGCCTGGCTGCACGACCTGGACAAGAAGAACCCGCTCCAGTACCGGGTGCATCTGCCTGAGCACCAGCGGCTGATGGCCGCAGCCGTCGAGTACTTCCCCGGGTCGGACTACGCGCTGCACCTGATCCCCGCTGGGCAGGGTCTGCCCCGCCCCCAGGACGACCAGTGGGTCATCTACGCCCCCGGCCGAGCCTCCGAATCGACCGTATACGCCACCGAGCGGGCGGCCCGACGGGCGTTGTACGCGATAGTCGCCCACGAGGTGCTGGCCACCATCCCCTGGTGGGCCAACGACGATGACGCGTCCCTCGATGACGAGGCGGTCAGCGTCCTGGTCCACGTGGTGGCGCGCAACTCCGAGCGGGTCGTCGGGTTCGGCGGGATCACCTCCTACTACACGGGCAATCGCGTCGTGTTCGGCCTGATCGGCAGCGAGCCGTTCGCCGTCAACCTCGAAGGTCAGGACGACGACGGTCAGGCCCGCGAGATCCTCGCCGAGCGGCTGGGAGCGCACCGGTGAAGATCCTGCCTGATGTGCTGGGGGTCCTGACCGACCCCCGCACGGTCATCGAGCGTGACCGGATCTACATCCCCTTCGAGCTCGACAACCGGCTGTACGAGCGCGTGAACAGGACCCTGAGGGAGGCCGGCGGCCGGTGGGACGGCCGCCGGGCGGTGCGCGCGCACGTCTTCCCACGCGACATCGAGTCGTTCATGGCGGACGCGATCGCGGCCGGAGAGTTCCCGAGCCGGTACGACACCGGGTGGTACCCGACCCCGCCCGCCGTGGTGGAACAGGTCCTCACCCTCGCGGGCATCAGCGAAAAGTACCCGGGCAAGACCACGCTGGAGCCATCGGCCGGGATCGGGTCGATCGCCGGCCCGGCCGTCGCGCGCGGCGCCGTCGTCGACGTCGTCGAGCTCGACGAGCATCGCGCCTCGGTGCTGGACGGCCATGGCGTCTACCGGCGTGTCGTGCAGGGCGACTTCCTGAGCATCGCCCCGTTGTCCTACGGCGAAGGATTCGCGCGGGTCGTGATGAACCCACCGTTTTCCGACGCCCTGAGTCACGTCTCGCACGCGCTCGCATTCCTTGGGGACGACGGCGTTCTGGTGTCGGTGCTGCCCGAATGGGTCAACTGGATGTCCAGCCGCGCGTGCGTGGAGTTCCGCGCGCTGCTGAAGAAGCACGACGGCGAGATCATCCCCCTGCCTCAGTCGTCGTTCCGCGACGCGGGGACCAACGTCAACACGGTCCTGGCCGTCGTGTCGACCGGACCCGGCCACACGATCCGTAACCACAGCTGGCACGCCCGCCAGCCGAAGCAACTCGACCTGTTCGGAAGTGCCGCATGACCGCCCCGATGAGCGAGGAAACCGCGGTGTGGATCCGGGGGAACGCCTGGCCCGAGTGGCGGCGTTGGCCCGGCCGTGAACCCGACCTGCGCTGCCCATGCGAGTGGACTCCGCATTGCGAGCGGGGCGGCGATCACGAGACATGCCGCCGCCTGGTGCTGATCCCGCACTGCGAGACGTACATCATGCCGCTGGGGGGCGGCTGGCCGCCCGTCAACCTCCCCGAGCACGAGCGGATGGAGCACCCCACGATGACCGTGTTCGGACCGCGGCGGACGACGGCCTCTCAGGTGTGGCTGGCCGACCGCGCGTGCCGCTATCTGTGCGGGTGCTCCTGTCACGTGCGCCAGCTCGACCTGTTCAGCGTAGACGAGCCCGCTGGCGGAAAGAGCACCCCGCAAAAGCCCTGACCTGCAAAAACGCGCTTCAACCTCTGCACGCACAAATGGACAGCTTGCTATGATGAAGATATAAGAAGTCGACCGTTCCCCACTGGAGGAAGCCATGAGCGCATACGCCACCGAGCTCGCCACCTGGCGCGAGATCACCGCCCGACTTGAGGCAGAGAACGGCCCCCTCCCGGGCAGCTACCGAGCCGAGATCGCCGCCGCGGAAGCCGCCAAGGCAGCCGAAGCGGACGCGCTCGACGACAAGGCCCACGCGCAGGGCTGGGGCATCAAGGACCCCGCCCGCGCGGAGGCCGCCCGCCAGCGCGCGGAGGCCCGCCGCCGCGACCTGATCTGACCCCCACCCTCCGCCCCCGGGGCACCTGCCCCGGGGGCACATGAATACATGGACATATGAACCTTGCGACGTGCACCTATCAGGAATTCGGCCCCGACATGGGCACCCCGGTCCGCACAACCGTCGGCGCGCCGTCGCGCCTCAAGCTGGACTACAAGCTCGCCGGCCACGCCCAGCTGATCACCCCCACCAGGCCGATGCTCGGGCTCTCCAAGGCCGCATACGAGCTGGCCTACCTGCGCCTGCTGAGCTCCAGCGGCGCCGAGCGCATCCTGGCCGAGCTCACCGCGATCCACACCGCGGCTGGAGGAACCGCAGCGCCGCTGGTCCTGCTGTGCTTCGACCAGCTCAACAAGTCAGGCAGCTGGTGCCACCGCACGATGTTCGCGACCTGGTGGCTGCAGACAACCGGCCAGGAGGTGCCCGAGCTCGGCGCCAAGCCGGATGCCGGGCTCGACCTGACCTTGTTCTGAACCCTGCCCGGAACGGCGCCGTGAGCGCCGTCCCGGCCCCATTTCTGCCCGCCGAGCGTGGGCTCTGCGAGAGAGGACCACGATGACCACCCCTGACACCATGGCCGCGGTGTACGCGTTCCCGGACACCAGCGCCTGTGAGGCCGCCAACCGGGCTGCCGGGTTCTCGCCGCAGGTCGACGACAAGACCCGGCCGTGCATGACCGTCGCCGGCGTGCAGGTGTATGCCTACCTGGACCCCAAGGTCGGCGCCGTGCGCGTCTCGATAGACCTGGACACCCCCGAGGACAGGCTCATCCGCAGCGACGAGACGGTCCCGGTCCGCATCGACGTCGGCGACAGCGTCGTGTTCGACGACAGCGAGCAGGGCCGCGCCACCCCGAGCACGCGGAAGGAGTTGCTGCACCAGCTCGTCGGCGACCAGTACGGCGGCGACGTGACGGCCGCGCTGCTCGACCTGGTCGTCCTGACGCGCGCGCAGCTGGAGAACTGGGCAAGCTTGTCGCTCGACGCCGGCGAGGTCGCCTGGCTGGACGAGCAGATCCCGCACTCCAGCGTTCCGCAGGCCATCGGCGAGATCTGCACGCAGCTCGACGACCGCGATGACCTCGTCTGATCCGACCCGCCACGTGGCCGCCCCCGCTCGTCTTGGCGGGGGCGGCCCCATTTCAGCCGAAGGAGTGACAGTGCACGGCGATCATGGCGATCACACCGGCGACGTCGGCATCGCGGCGGGCGCGGTGGCCCGCCAGACGGCTTTCCTGGCCGTCCCCTGGGGCGAGCAGCGTGGCATGTGGTGCATCTTCTACGGGCACCCGGGCTCGGAGTCGCTCCGCGGGGAGCCGCTCGTTTCGACTGCCCCGCTGCACCGGCCGACCGTGCTGCACCGGTCGGGCTGGGAGTACCGGAAGCAGCGGCGGGGGGCGTGCCTTGGATGCCAGTGGGAGGGCCCGGACTGGCGCTCGGAGCGGGAAGCGGTCGAGGACGCGCACGATCACTGCTGGCCCGGGTGGCGGGACCTGCCTGCGGTGCGCCGACCGGGCTCGAACGTCGAGCGGTGGCGGGCGGAGGTGAAGCGCGCGTACCCGGAGGGCTGGCTGGAGGCCGGCGGTCCGCTCGTGACGATGCGGCCGGATTCGCGGCTGTCCCGGCACAGGCCGTCGACGCCGCTGGCCGAAGGCTACGAGCTGGCTGCCTCGTACGTCGTCACGTCGGTCCGGCCGAAGAGTCCCGCGACGCACGTGGATCTGGTGCTGGACCTGGGGATGTAGGTAGGTCGGCCCTGACAGAGGCCGTTCCCGGCGGCCCCTTCAAAGGCGGACATTGAGCCGCATTCAAGGCCAAACCACTGTACAACAAGATCACTGTTTACTATGATGAAGATATAAGAACTGATCGACACCACCCACCAAGGAGAGACGAATGACCACCCCCACCACCACCGCGCCTGCCCCGGGCGCCACGGACCCCGGCGACGGCTCGGTCACCGCGGCCCGGCTGCGCGCGATCTGCACCGAGGTGTCCAACCGCTACCTCGAGCGCGGCGGCGTCGTGAAGGCCCTCGTCGCGTGTATGCTGGCCGGCCAGCACAGCCTGCTGCTCGGCCCGCCCGGCACCGCCAAGTCGGAGCTCGCGCGCGACCTGACCAGCCGGATCGACGGCGCCGAGCTGTGGGAGATCCTGCTCAGCAAGTACAGCGACCCGAAGAAGATGTTCGGACCGGTCGACGTGGCCGCGCTGATGAAGGGCGTCTACCAGCAGGTGTGGGACGGCCGCGCCACCCGCGCCCACATCGCGTTCATCGACGAGATCTTCAAGTGCGGCAGCGGTGCCCTCAACGAGCTGCTCGCGTTCTTAAACGAGCGTTTGTACCACCCCGAGTCGGGCGGCGCCCCGATCGCCTGCCCCCTGATCTCCGCGATCACCGCGTCGAATGAGCTGCCCACCGCCGAGGAGTCCGCCGCGGTGTACGACCGGCTGCTCGTACGGATCGAGGTCGACTACCTGAGCGACGAGGCGAACTTCACGCAGCTGCTCCGCTCCGCCGTCGACGCGGGGACGCCGGCGATCCCGACGACGGTGCCGCTTGCCGACCTGCAGACCGCCGTGCGCGTCCACGTGCCCCGCGTCGCCGTCCCCGACGGGGTGATCGACGCGATCGGCGCGCTGCGCGCCTCGCTGCGCCTCGCCGGGCTGGTCGCCTCCGACCGCAGGTGGCGGCAGTCGGTGCGGCTGCTGCAGGCGTCCGCCTGGCTCGACGGCCGCCAGGCGGTCACCACGAACGACCTGGAGATGCTCGCGCACGTGCTGTGGAACGTCCCGGCGGAGCGGCCCACGGTCGAACGCGAAGTCGCGCAGGTCGTCAACCCAGACGGCCGGCTGGCGTTCGACCTGCTCGACGGCATCGAGGAGATCGCCGCCCAGCTCGCGCAGATGGCCGGGAAGAGCCGCGAGGAACTCGCCGACTGGGCCATCAAGGAGGCGCAGGGCAAGCTCGCCAAGGCCGAGAGGGATCTCACCGAGCTACGGAAGAAGTCCGAGGCCGCCGGCCGGTCCACGGCCACGATCGACGAGGTCATCGCCCGCAAGCGCGCCGTGCACGCCCAGGTCCTGACCGACGCCCTCGGCTTCAACACCAGCACCGTCAACCTGTGAGAGACGCAACCGTGAAGAAGCCTAAGTTCTCGAAGCTGAAGGACTTGGCGGCCCGGGCCGGGCGGTGGCTCGGCCTGGCCGCCCAGGCCACGCCCACCCCGCACACCCTGGCCGTCGAGGCCGACCGGTTCGACACGATGACGTGGGCCGACACCCTCGGGCAGGCGGCAGCGCTGCAGCACCTGGCGCACGACCTGGCCGAGAAGCACGACCACACGACCGACCTGCTGCAGGACGTGTGGACGGCCGCGTACAAGACGTCGCCCCACCTGCGCGGCCGGGACGAGATGGACCCGTCGCGGGTGGTCAACCACCAGGTGATGACCTCGCTGCTCGGCTCCGCCGAATTCGAGGAGCTGCGCAGGAACACCACCGGCGACCCGTACGCGGCGGCGATGGCCGTCCTGTCGCAGGCGGACGCGCTGCGCGGGATGCTCGAACAGGGCAAGGAAGCGCAGCAGGCCGCGCAGCAGGCGGCGGCTGCGAAGACTGCGGCCGACCAGGCGGCGGCCGCCGTGCAGGCCGCCCTGGAGGCCGCGTGCGCCGCCGCCAGCGAAGACGGGCAGGTCCCCGAGGCTGCCGGGCAGCAGGTCGCGGCGGCGATCGCCGCGGCCGAAGCCGCCGGGCAGGCGGACGACCAGGCGGCAGCGGCCGCGCAGGCGGCGATCGCCGCGGCGGCGCCGGGCATCCGGTCCGCTGCCCGCGCGTCCGCGCACAAGGCCGCGCAGGAGGCCCAGCAGGAAGCGGAGATGATGGCCGCCTGGGGCGTCGGCCCGGGCCAGCTGCAGCGCCTGCCGTTCGCCGAGCGGGCCGCGCTGGCGCAGCGCCTGGCCGGGAGCCGCCTCGCCCAGTTCGCGAAGCTGATCGGCCGGTTCCGGACGATGGCCGCCGGCGAGCGGGCCCGCCGCGTCCAGCACGCCGGCGGGGAGTACGTCGGCGTGACCCTCGGGGACGACCTGTCCCGGCTCGTGCCGTCCGAGCTGGCCGCCCTGGCGGTGCCGGCGCTGCGCGCCGAGTTCGCGTCCCGCTTGGCCGAAGGCCGGCTGATGGTCTACGACACGCAGGGCGAGGAGAACGCCGGGAGCGGCACGATCGTCGCGCTCATCGACTGCTCGTCGTCGATGGAGGACACCGACGTCGGCGGCATCACCCGGGAGGCGTGGGCGAAGGCATGCGCCCTGGCGTTGCTGGACCAGGCACGCGCCACGTCCCGCGACTTCGTGGCCATCCTGTTCGCCTCCGAGGAGCGGCAGCAGCAGTTCTGCTTCCCGCGCGGGCAGGCCGGCATCACCGAGGTGATCGACTTCGCGGAGCACTTCTTCGGCGGTGGCACGAGCTTCTCCGAGCCGCTCGACCAGGCGGCCGACCTGCTCGCCGATAGCTGGGATGCCGACCACGTGCGGCACGGCGACGTCGTGCTGATCACCGACGGGGAGTGCCGCGTCACCGGGGAGTGGCTGGAGGGCTGGCGGCGGCGCAAGGACGCCATCGGGTTCCGGGTGTTCGGCGTGTCCATCGCGCAGCGGCCGGGCCGGGTCCTGGAGGAGCTGTGCGACAACCTGCGCCACGTCACCGACCTGGCCGACGTCGACTCCAGCCGAGACCTGTTCCGCGCCATCTGACCCGAAACGTAAACGCCCGTTTGACGAAGGGAAGTTCGATGACCACGCCGACCCCCGCAGGCAGCGCCGAGCAGGGCAGCGCCATGGAGACCCTCAGCGCGTTCACCACGGCGATGGAGACGAGCGACGCGCCCGCCCTGGGGCACCTCGTCCTCTACTCGGTTTACGAGTCGCGGGTGACCCGCCCCGACCTGGAGCGCTGGTTCCTGCAGCTCGGCCTGGACGGCAAGTTCCTGCCGGCGCCCATCCGCGAGGACGACGCCTTCCAGCGGGTCACCGGCCCGAGCGGGGTCCGATCCAAGTACAAGCTGACCAGCGACCCCTCCGGGAAGCCGACCCCCGGTGAGAAGGTCACCGAGGTGACCCTGATGATCCGGCACGTCAGCCAGGACAACCTCAGGTTCGTGCGGCACCTGGTGCGTGAGGTCCGCGACGAGGGCGCGTCCCGCCTGTCGTACGACACGCGGATGGCAGAGGTCGTGTTCTGGCGTGACCCGACGGAGAGCGGCCGGCCCGGCTGCGGCGTCCTGCAGGTGCACCCCGACCACTCCGCGATCAACGCGCTGTCCGAGGGCGAGCAGGTCAAGGTCCGGGACACCTTGAACGCCATCGAGGAGACGTTCCGGCAGCAGTGCCAGTTCTACTCGAGCGACCGGCTCCGCTCGGTGGTCCGCGCCTACGTGGAGTCGTTGAACGCCCTCCGGGTCCGCGCGTCGGGCGGGGTGTACTTCGTGCACCGCGCGCACGCAGCCCCGCTGAAGGCGCTGCGGGGCCTGGTGAAGATGTTCGGCGCCGGTAGCAACCTGACCCGCATCCCCCTGCTCGACCAGGAGGAGGAGAGGGAGATGGTCATCGAGGCGTTCACCACCAAGACGACGGAGGAGCTGCAGCAGCTGTCGGCCGACATCGCCAAGGCTCGCGCCGAAGGCTACTCCGAGAGGAAGGTGCGGACGCTGTACGACAGGTTCCAGGCCCTGCAGGCGTCGACAGCCGAGCACTCCAAGCTGCTCTCCACCAGCCTCGGCGACACGGAGGCGGCCTTCGAGCTCGCCAGCAAGCAGGTCATCAGCCTGCTCGCCCACGCCGTCTGACACCCCGAACCCCGCCCCGGCCGGATCTCCCGGCCGGGACGGGCCCAACCCCACTACACCAGCACCGGCATCTGAGAAAGGAAGACGAAATGACTGCGAGCATCAAGGGGCTCTTCCCCGAGCTCCCCATCGACCGATGGAACGCCAAGCACCTCGGCGTGGAGGGCGACATCGACGAACGGACGTTGAAGTCGCTCTACGCGATCGACGCGGCCACCGGGCCGGAAGCGGAGCTGCGGGTCCTGGCCTGGATCTTTGGGACCTACGAGAACGACCTGCGGTGGGCGCAGGCGACGGCCGACGAGGCTCCCCTGGGGGCCGGCCGGTGGAGGGTCACCATCGAGTGGGACACCCGGGGCGAGTAGCCAGCACCCCAGCTGAGACGAGGTCGGCCCCCGGCGCATCGCGCGCCGGGGGCCTCTTCGCGTACCCGCGGCTACCCCGACGTGCGCCACGGCCGTCAAACGGCCCCTAAGCGGGGTTCCGGGTGGCCTCTACCCTCCCCTCGCCGTGGTTGATCGCGGCAGTCACAGGCGGACTCGGAGGGGCTCTGACCTGCGAAAATACAGGCGATTCACGGGCGAATCCCCTGGCACTACGAATCGCCAGTTTGCTATGATGAAGATATAAGAAATTGATTCACTCCACCAAGAAGGACGGCCCATGAACTTCCTCGATGCCCTCCCCACCGACATCCGCACCAGGCTCATCCCGGAGACGTTCGCCCCGCTCCTGGCCGAGGCCACCGCGCTCTACGAGAAGGTGCCGCTCGGCATGATCATCCAGTACATCGAGTTCGGCTTCACCGGCTTCGGAGACTTCGTCCCTGGCAGCCCCGCCTGGGAGGCCGAGATCCGCGAGATGGCCGGCCGGGTCGCAGAGTCCGACCCGGCCGACTTCGACGAGTTCATCTAGCAGCGCGCGGGCGGGGGCACCTCTGCCCTACCGAACAGACCGGCCCTGCCCTACAGGGCCGGGCCACCCCATCTCCCTCAGAAAGGAACGCTTGGCCATGAGCAACAGCGAGAAGTTCATTAGCGCCGTCCGCTACCTCGGGGGCCAGGAGGCCGTTGATCTTGAGTACCCGGAGCGCGAGTTCCTCGGTGCGACCCTGGACTCCGGCAACGGTGAACGGCTGCTGGGCCTTCTCCGCTGGGCGTTCGAGGCCGGCGAGGCCGCAGCAGCGAGCAAGTCGGCCAAGGTCGACGGTGCGCTGGTCGCCGAGACAGCGACCGTGACCGTCGGCCAGCCCTCGCCCATCAACGTCCCGGTCCAGGTCGGCCAGCTGATCGAGCACCTCGCACAGCAAGGCGTCATGCTCGGTGACGAGTCGTGGTCCGGCTGCGACGTGGTCAACGCCGTCAGTGGATACCTGGGGAGCTACGGCCTGAGCGTCTGAATCCGCGGCCCCTGGCCCCTAGCCCGCGCGGCTGGGGGCTTTCCCGTTCCTGCGGGCGTATTTCCCCTGGTCAAACGACGCCAATCCCTGTACGGGCAAGATCACAGTGTACTATGATGAAGATATGAACTCCCCCACCACCACCGCCACGGAGGCCGCCATGCCCGCCCAGCTCCCCACCACTGGCACCGCCCCCTTCCCGATCCTCCCGTACGACATGTACGCCGGGCTGCGGGTCGCCGTCACCACCACCAACGGCAAGACCTGGACGGGCACCGTCCTGCACTTCGTGCAGCCCGACGAGTACGTCGACCAGGAGGCCGTGATCCTGGAACTGTCCTACAAGGCCCACCACGGCCAGGTCAGCTCGCTCATCAAGCTCATCCCCATCGACGCCATCGCCGACGTCATGCAGCTCACCCCGCGCGTCGACGTCGCTGCCGCCCGCAAGCAGCTCGGCCTCTCGCACTGACCCGCCCCCTGGCCCCCGGCTCCACAGCCGGGGGCCTTGCCGTGCCAGGGGTATATGTTGACCTTCGCATGCGATGATCGGTTAGCATCCATAGTGAACGATTGTTCGCATTGCGGCCGGTCGCTCGCGTCGGAGGTGCAACGGCTGCACAACCCTCGTCCGGAGGGAAGGCACCAGGTTCGACTCCTGGCCGACGCTCGACAGCATCGCCAGAGACCGGGGGCTGGCCATGTTTCACGGATCGATCCCAGCTCCGCTCCGCTCGATCATCTACGAGCACGCCGGCACCTGGCCCGGTGAGCACATCTACGTCGGCTGCTCCGGCAACTTCACCATCGAGCGAGTGCTGCACGCGCGGTTCGGCGACACCCGCGCCGTCCACGGCAACGACGTCCAGGCGTACTCCAGCGCGCTCGGCTGGTGGCTCGCCGGTCAGCCTGTCCCCTTCACCCTCCGCGAGGACCACCAGGAGGTCCTCGGCTGGCTCAGGCCCTACCTGGACGACCCCACAGACCTCCTCGCCACCCTCATGCTCGGCACGCGGTTCCTGCAGTGGGTCGGCAAGACCGGCCCGTACTACCAGCGGATGCTCGCGGCGACCGAGGAGCAGTGGCCGCGCCTGCACGAGAAGACCGCGACCAAGCTGCGCAACCTCACCGTGCGGCTCGGCTCGTACTTCGCGGGCGACGTACGCGACTACCTCGCCACCGAGGTCCCCGCCAACGCGCCGGTCGTCATGTTCCCACCCTTCTATGGCGGCGACTACGAGGCCCAGTTCGCCCCCATCGACGCCGCGTTCGACTGGCCGGCCCCGTCGTTCAACGAGCTCGACGAGGACGGGAAGGAGCAGATCATCGCGCAGGTGCGGGACCGGCCGAACTGGATGCTCGGCCTGCACATCGAACGGCCCGAGCTGCGGCCGCAGCTCGCCGGCGTCGTGCAGACCGCGAACCGTGGCCTGCCGATCTGGGTGTACGCGGCGGCCGGGCCGCGCCGGATCGTCCGCCCCCGGCAAGCCGTGGCGCCGATCCCCATGCCGAAGATCGGGCCGCAGGACGAGCTCGGCGAGAAGATGACGCTGCACATCCTGACCGGCCCGCAGTTCGCCGGCATCCGCTCGCAGTTCATGTCGAAGACCATCAAGCCGGGCACGCCGCTGATCGCGTGCGGCGTCGCCGTCGACGGCCAGCTGATCGGCGCGTTCGCGTACCTGCCGCCGAAATTCGACCCGGCCTGCGCCTACCTGATGAGCGACTTCCCGGTCGCGTGGACCCGGTACCGGCGACTGGCCAAGCTCATCGTGATGGCCGCCTCCACCACGGAGGCGCAACTCCTCGTGCAGCGGTCCCTGTCGCGCAGGATCACGGCCTGGTCGACGACCGCGTTCACCGACAACCCCAACAGCGCGAAGTACGGGCGCGGCATCCCCGGTGTCACGCTGCAGAAACGCAGCCAACCGGCCGCCGACGGTATCCACCGCTACCAGCTGCAGTACGGCGGCCCGCTCGGCGCGTACACCCTCGACGAGGCATTGACCCTGTGGAAGCGCAAGCACGGTAAGGACAGCCGATGACCGACACGACCTCCGCCGCGCCTCGCCTGCGACCCCGCATCGTGCGCCGCGACCCGCGCGACCTGACCCGGCTCCCAGTCAACGCCCGTTTCATGACGAAGGAGAAGTTCGACCGGCTGGTGGCCAACATCAAGGAGGACGGCTGCCTGACCAGCGTCCCCCTGGTGTACGGCGCCGGCGAGTACCCCGAGGGCCAGGAGCTGATCCTGTCCGGCAACCACCGCTGCGACGCGGCGGCCGAGGCCGGCGTGTTCGAGATCGACGTCATGCTGATCGACGACGTCGAGGAGAAACAGCGGCTCCTCGCCCGCCAGCTGTCGCACAACGCCATCGAGGGCCAGGACGACCCGGCGACGCTGAAGCACCTGTACGACCAGATCGAGGACGTGGACTGGCGCGCGTACTCCGGCCTGGACGACGAGCAGCTGCAACTCCTGGCCGAGGTCCAGCCGGAGGGAATCTCGGAGGCGAACCTGGACTTCGCCACCGTCAGCCTGATCTTCCTGCCGAACGAACTCGAGGCCGCGCGCACGGCATTCGAGGCGGCCCGGGTCGGCCAGGACGAAAGCTGGCTGGCGGCCCGCGCGGACTACGACCAGATCCTCGACACGCTCGCCTCCACGCACGCCGCGCACAAGGTCGGCAACGTGGCCACCGCGCTGCACATCATCCTGTCCATCGCCGAGCGGCACCTGGCCGACCTCCAGGCCGGGTACACCGGCCCCGAGGGCGGGGCGACCCACACGGGGCACGTGGGCCTGGAGACCGTTCTCGGCGCGCGGACCCTTCCTGCTCCCGCGGCGGTCACCATCAACAAGGCCATCGCCCGGGCGGAAGGGCTGAAGGAGATCCCGCGCGGGCAGGGCTATCTGCTGCTGGAACGTCTCGCCGGCGAGTACCTGTCAGGCTCGAACGCGGAGCCCACCGAGCCGCGATGAGCAAACTGAAACGCATCAAGTTCGCCCCGCATCTAGACCCGTGGGAGAGGCAACCAGACGAGTCGACCAGGCAGCACGCCCAGTTCGTCACCTTCCGCGACCTCGGCCGGACCCGTACGGTGCGCAGGACCGCGGACAAGCTGCAACGCGCCGACGCATGGGTCAGGCAGGTCGCGGCGGCGTTCCGGTGGCGCGAACGCGCCGAGGCCTACGACAAGCATCTGGACCAGATGTATGAGGCGACCTGGATCGAGGAGCGCCGCAAGGCGGCCGAGGTGGACGCGAAGATCCTGGGCGCCGCCGTCGGGAAGGTCGCCCAGAGGTTGACCGCGCTGGACGCGTCCACGATGTCCACCGGCGACCTGATCCGGCTGATCGACGTCTCCATGCGGCACCGGCGTGTCCTGTTCGGTGACCCTGCGTCGGCGATCGTGGTGTCTGGCCTGGGAGGTGAAGAGCAGGATGTCCAGGTGCGCATCGCCGAGCAGCAAGGACTGATCCTTGCTGAGGTGATTCGCCGTGTCGCTGACCAGCTGCTCCTCGCGGTAGTCGACAAGGTGGACGACCCGAGGACGACCGCCCGCCTGGGCCGTGAATGGCCCCTGCTGCTGTCGGAGATCGTCCCGCGGGAGATCGCCGCTGTCGTGGAGAACGACGGTGACTAGCTCTCCCGGGCCCATGCCGCGGCGGGAGGAGCAGGCCGGGCTGGATGCGTGGCGGCTGCGCGCAGAGGCGGCCGAGGCCGAGGTCGCGCGGCTGCGCGCCGGCGAGTCCGACGCGCCCAAGCTGCCGGGCGTATCACGCACACCCGGGCAGTGGCTCAAGCTCTGGAACGGCCTGCCGGCGACGCAACGTCTGCATTGGGTGAAGCGGATCCTCCAAGCGGTCACCGCGGCGCAGCGGTGTATCGAGGCCGACCACGACAGTTCCGTACTGCGGGCCAGAGCAGTTGCCGCGCAGCACCGTGCCGTCGCGGTTCGCCTCACTCGCCAGCTGTTCGGCCACGACGAGCATGCGCCTGCGGACCACCTGGAGTGGGTGCCGCTCGACATCCTCCGGGAGGCCGAGGACGCAGATGACGAGACGTCCGACCAAGACCAGCACGACGACGACAACAAGCTGATCTCTACCGTCGGCCCATTTCGCCGGCTCCGCTGCCCCGCATGCGGCCGTGAGACGCTCCTCGCGGCCACCCTGTACGCACTCACCATCGAGGGCATGGACAAGATCGGCGGCTTGGCCGCGTGCACCGAATGCCATACCTCGCCCTACACCGAGATGAACCTGCCCTGACCTGGAGAGAGAGGGGAGCTCGATGCCGTACGACGAGGGGGCCTGCCCCGGCCCGTGCAACCGCCGCTACCGCGAAGCGATCGACCAGTACGACGCGGAGGTCGAGACGTACCGGCTCCTGCTGGGGCTCTGGGCAGGCGAACCGCCTGCCAAGCGCGGCAACCCGCCGGCGCGCCCGGAGCGGCCGTCAGTGAACCCGGTGCTGGGCGATCCCACGTGGTCGGGGCGCTGCTGCTCGCTGATCCGTGCCGCCCTGACCGAGCTGGACGACCTCGCCAGCCTGCTGGCCGCCTCGTCCGACGGGCACCGCGGGGGCCCGTCGCGCGGCGCGCAGAAAACCGGGCACGTCGGGAAGGGCAGCTCGGCGCCGACGCTGTCACCGATCACCGACACCCTGGACGAACTGTACGGGGCGCTGGTGACGGTGGAGGACGACTGGCGGGCGTTCCGCGCCTATCCGGTACGGCCTCAACGAGCCCGCACCGGACACGCCCGGCGGGTCAGCATCACCTTCCTCCTGGACGAGCTGGACGCGATCCTGCTCCACCCGGGAAGCGTCCAGTTCGGCCGCGCGACGCTCGCATGGCAGCGACGACTGCGCGGTCTGACGAAGTCCGACCCCGTCGGCGCCCAGTCGCCGATCAGATGTCCACGCTGCGGCGAACGAGGCCGGGTACGCCGCGAGGACGACGGGTACTTCCGGTGCCACGCATGCGAGAGGCTGATGTCGCAGGATGAGCATGACGAGGAGTTCGATAGGCAGGCCCTGGCGCAGGAAGCGGCCGATCTCGCCGTGGAGGGCGCGGCGCCGTGACTTGCGCAACGCTCTGACCAGGGCGCAAACTATGCACCGTACGGTGATGTGATCTTTGCCCTCGGACGCTTTCCGCGCCGAGGGCTTTCGCGTTCCCGGGGGTGATCATGCGCCCCGACCCGGTGAGCGTGACCGAGGCCGCCACCCGTCTCCATCGGGAGCCCCACACGATCTACTCGTGGGCCACCCGCTACGGGGTGCGCAGGTGGGGCGACCGGCGAGCGACCCTGTACGACTTCGCGGACCTGGCCACGATCGAGGCCTGCATCAACAAGGGCATCGAGGTGCCGACGACCCCCGAAGCGAGGGACGCGCTACGTGCGTCCTACGCCTCCGCTGCCTGCCCCGCCTAGCTTGGAGCCCCCATGACCATCGGTGATACCGCGCGGGCCACGACGCGCTGGCTGGTCGAGCGGTGGGACGGCGACCAGACGGCGTGGCTGCGGCGCCGTTCAGGGCTCGCCGCGCCGGTCGGCGACGACTTCGCACGGCACAAGGTCCGCCCGTTCGAGGTCACCGAGGTCCACGGCAACCTGGTCACCACCGCCGGACTCGGCCGGCAGGCCAGCCTCATCATCGGCGCCGGTGGACAGGCGATGACGAACACCGCCACGCGGATCGGCGTCGGCAACGGCGCAGGTACCGCGGCCGTGGGCGACACCGACCTGTCCGCGGCCGCCGGGGCGGCGAACCGCTGGTTCCAGGTGATGGACGCCACCTACCCGCAGCAGGCCGCCGGGGTCATCACCCTGAAGGCCACGTTCGGCGGCAGCGACGGCAACTTCAACTGGACCGAGTTCGGTATCGACATCGGCGCCCCGACTGTGGCCAGCGGGGCGACGGTAGGGGCGCTGCTGTACAACCACCGGACCGCCATCGCCCAGGGCACCAAGGCGAACCTGCAGATATGGGCGGCCACGGCCACCATCACCTACAGCTGATCGCACCCCTTTTAGCGGGCCCGGGGGTAGACGATGCCGACCTTCCGCAGCGCCTCGCAGGCGGCCGCAACGGGAACGTCGTTCACCGCGTCCAAGCCTGCGGGCACGGTGCAGGGTGACCTGCTGATCGCCTTCCACTCCGCCGATTCCGGGTCGGCGTCCGAGCTGGGCACTCCGACCGGCGGAGCCAGCTGGTTGCTTCTCGTTTCCCGCGACGAGGGCAGCAGCAGCATCCTCACCCGGATCTGGTACAAGTACGCGGGCGCGGCTGAGCCGGCCACCTACGGTTTTACCCAGCCGTCCATTGCTGATGGTGCAGTCGGCATCGTCGCGGTCTCCGATGCTGCTGTGCCCGTGGTGACGCAGCCCTCTGGGAGCGTCTCATCGGTCACGGTCCCCACACCATCTGGCACACCCCAGAGCGCCGGCGATCTGGAGGTCCGCTGGATCGGTGCGCGGGGCGCCAACGCGACGCTCTCATCGACGCCGCCGGCCACATACACCGAGCGTGTCGACATCCAGAGCCGCACATACACAATCGGCAGCATGGCGACCAAGCAGGTCGCGAACAGCTCGCCAACGGGCGTCCAGAACTTCACGCTGTCGACGTCGGGCGGTACGCCCACGTTCGCGCATGGCTTCACGATCAACATCGCCGCCGGGTCGACGTCGATCACGCTGACCGAGACCGCGGCGGCGGCCGACGCCCTGGCTGTCTCCGCGGGAGTGCAGCTCCGCGACACCGTCACGGCGATCGACGCCCTCACTGCCCAGGCATCGGTGGGGCTGGCGGAGACGGTCACTGCGGTCGACGCGCTCACCGTCCAGGTGAGCACGACGTTGACCGATACCGCGACCGCGACCGACAGCATCCGCACGGGCATGCCGATCGGTCTCGCGGAGACGGCGGCCGCCGTCGACGCGCTCACCGCGCGCGCCGCAGTGGGGCTCACCGAGACGGTCACCGCGGTGGACGCGCTGACCGTCACCGTCCAGGTCGCGCTCACCGAGACCGTTGTCAGCGCTGACGCTCTGGCCGGGGCGCGGGTCCAGGACATCACCGCCGTGCTCGGCGCCCCGAAGCGCGGATGGTCCGCCGGAACCTCCAGTGCCGCGCGGGCGACCGGCGCGCCGACGCGCCGCTGGTCTGCCGGCCCGCCTCACACCTGACGGGAGGGACGATGCTGGGCATCCCCAGCCTGTCGGTCGAGTACCTGAAGGTCCCCTGCTCCGGCCCGGCAGACCTCACCGGGTACACCGTGGAGATGGCCGTCCTCCCCGACGGCCAGGACCCCACCTCGGGGGACTGGAAGCCAGCCAGCTGGATCGGCTCGGACGCGGCCGTCCTGATCGGCCCGGGCACGGGCCTGCCGCTGACCAAAGGTGTCACCTACCGGCCGTGGGTGCGCATCACGGCCAGCCCCGAAAAGCCGGTACTCAAGGGCGACCTCGTCCACGCCGAGTGAATCCCCGAACCCCGTACCCGTCCCACCCCCGGGGTGGACCACCACGCCCAGGGAGGGCTGACCCATGGCCGTCACCGCGTTCAACTACGGGCTGTTCCAGAAATCCATGCTCGAGGCGCGCATCAACTGGGTCTCGGACACCATCAAGGCCATGCCCCTGGCCAGCTACACAATCGGGTCCACGAGAGATACCGCCCAGTACCTGTCCGACGTCGTCACCGGCGGCGTCGCCGTGGAAGCGACCGGCGGCGGATCCACCGGGTACACCCCAGGCGGACTGACCCTCACCGGCAAGACCCTCACCTACACCGCGGCGAACTCGTGGACGACGCAGCGCGCCAACGCCACCGCCTACGCAGCCGGCGCCGTCGTCCGTCCCGCGACAGGCAACGGCTTCCTCTACCAGGCGACCGTGGCGGGCACCACGGGCGGCGCCGTCCCGACGTACCCGACGGTGGTCGGGCAGACCGTGACGGACGGAGGCGTTGTCTGGGCGTGCGTCGGCACCGGCGCGCTGGTGGCCACCGGCACCATCCCGCCGATCACGACCGGCAACCCGGGCAGCTTCACGGCGTCCTTCCTGCTGTTCTACAAGGACACCGGCACGCCGAGCACCAGCCCGCTGGCCACGTGCTGGGACCTCGGCGGTGCCCAGCCCGCATCGAACGGCGGCCCCTGGACGCCTACGCCGGACGCCGGTCAGGGCATCCTCATCTCATTCACGAACTGAGGTGCGTCTTTCCGCCACCCGGATCGCCCGGCCCGGCGTAGCCGACGCTGCGGCGGCCCAGTTCACCGGCCCAGCGGCCGCCCTGCGGCTGCGCCCCAGCGCGGGGGTGATGGGCGGGTTCCCCAGCGCCGCAACGACCGGGTACACGGCCTGGCCCGGCTACACCGGCAGCCTCGCGACCTACACCGGGCCGATGCCGATCCCCGCCTCGGACACCGGGACCACCTTCCAGGGGCTGCGATTCACGGGCGCCACCATCGGCGTGCCGGGAGCGGCCCCCAGCGACGTCACGTTCCGCGGCTGCCTATTCCAGACGACGGCGCCGAACGACTGGAACGTCCAGGACTACGGGCTGCGGACGACCTTCGAGTACTGCACGTTCCGGCCCGCTGCGACGAGCACGCCTCCCGTCAGCTTGGCGCAGAGCTACCAGTACGGGATCAACCACGTCGGCCTGTCGTTGACGGTCCGCCGGTGCGAGTTCTGGGGCTTCGGCAACGGAATCCAATTGGGGACCAGCACCCAGACCAACCCGGTGCTCGTCGAAGACTCCTACTTCCACGACGCCGCCGATCAGGCCGGATCGACGTACCACCACGACGGGATCTTGAGCAACAACGGCGGATCCCAGATGCAGTACGTCACGATCAGGCGAAACACCATCATCTCCGGCGGCAACACCAACGGCATCGCGTTGCAGTACGACGGCGCCTACTACTCCAACGTCACTGTCGTCGGGAACTTGCTCGGCGGGTGGGGCTACGCCGTCAACATCGGTGGAAACGCGGCGGGCAACAGCAACGTCGTGTTCACCGACAACGTGCTCACCACCCAGATTCAGCCTGTGCACGGCGAGCTGTACGGCTGGAAGGACGGCAGCGGCAACACCTGGCGCCGCAACAAGTGGCTCGTCCCGGCGGGCGCCGCATATGGCAACCCCGCCGACAGCGGCAAGTACTGGTGGCCCGACGGCACCAGGAACGCCACCGATTACACGGGCTGACCAGCCCGCCGACGAAAGGGCCCACATGGCCGTCTTACGTGTCCGCGACCTCGTCTACCTGGCTCGCAACGGAGTGACCGTCGATGTCGCCGGGTGGGGTTACCCGCTGTCGACCTTCTACGCCGAGACGACACCGGTCGAGTGGATCCCCCAGTCGGTGGAGGTCCCCCCGCTCGACTCTCTCGATTTGTGGCGGCCCAACGCTTACGAGATCGACCGGGTCGCCGCCCAGCGCATCGCGGACAAGTACAACGCGTCCAAGCCGTGGGAGTCCGGCGGCGGTTCCTGACGCTGCGCGTCGTGATCGCCTGAGGGGGTGCCGTGCCCGCCGGGATCGTTCAGTCCGCCAGCGGGGCCAACAACGCTCCCTCCTCGGCAACCCAGATCGCGGCCCTCATATCGTCGGCGACCGCGGGCAACCAGCTCCTGCTCGCGGTCGGCGGCGACGACTACGCAGCCACCCCGCCGTCCGGGTGGACCGAGCACACCGGGTGCCGGCAGGAAACGTTCTTGGGCGCCTACCTGTGGCGTCGGACTGCCACGGGCGGCGAGAAGAACATCTCCTACACCCTCGGGTCGGCGGCGCCGAGTTGCTGGGCCATCGCAGAGTTCTCGGGCCTGGACTCGGCATCTCCTTACGACATCTCGGCTGGCCTCCTGGACCAGTCATCGGGCACGACGTACGCGACGCCGACGTTGACGCCGACAGCCGGGGGCAGGCTGCTCGTCGCGTTGATCGGCGGCGCCCTGGACGCGGCGTTCAGCGGCGTGTCAGGGTGGGCGAACTCGTTCGCGGAGCTGCAGGACATTTGGACCACGCTGGCAAGCGGCACACGTGACAGCATCGCCGTGGCGACGCTTCCCGTCACGGCGAATGGTGCGACCGGCTACAGCACGAGCGCCACCTGGGACGGCGCGATCACCCCGCAGGCCCGCGTCGCCCTCATCATGTCCCTCCGGGTCGCCGCTGCTGGGCCAGTCTCCGCGACGTTCACCGGCCCGGCGGGCAGGCTGGTGCGGCGCCCGGTCGCCGGGACGGTTACGGCTACCGGGCCGGTCAACGCCACGTTCACCGCCCCGGCGGGCAGGCTGGTGCGGCGCCCGGTCGCCGGTTCGTTGGCGGCGACCGACATCATCGTGGGCACCGACGCGGCGATCCGCCTGCGGCCAGGGTCCGGTGCCGTGCTCGCCGTCCAGGTCGCCCCGCTGGCAGGGGCGGCCGGTACGTTCCGCGTCCGTCCGGCGGCGGGTACGGTGCTCGCCCAGCAGGCGGCTCCCCTTCCCGGGAGTCCGGCAGGCGTCCGGGTACGGCCGGGCGGCGGGCAGGTGCTCGCGGTGCAGCACGCGACGTTCACCGCGGCGGCCGCGCGCACCGTCATCCGCCCCGGTACCGGCGCGGTGTCGGGCGGCGCATCGGTCGCGATCCCGGGGCCGGGCTCCGCGGTCCGGGTTCGCCCGGCTGCTGGTGCGGTCACCGCAGTGCAGCACGCGGTGTTCGGTGCCGCTGCCGCGACGGTGCGGGTCCGGCCGGGCTCCGGCGCGGTCACCGCGGTGACCGGCGGCTCGTCGGCCACCATCCCCGGACCTGCTGCTGCGCTGCGCGTGCGGCCCGCGTCCGGCGCGGTCACCGGCGTACAGCAAGCGCCGCTCCCCGCGGCCGCGGCGACGGTCCGGCTCCGGCCTGCGGCCGGCGCGATCTCGGCTGTGGCGGGCGGGTCGTCGGTGACGATCCCCGGACCGGGCTCCGCAGTCCGGGTACGCGCCGGGCAGGGGACTGTCCTGGCCGTGCAGAACGCGCCGGTGCGGGGCGCCGCTGCGCCGCTGCGGGCCTGGCCCGTCGCGGGTGGCGTGCTCACCGTGCAGCACGCCACCCCGGCCGTCCCCGCCGCGGTCCTCCGGCTGCGTCCCGGCGCCGGGACGCTGCTGCTCGGCGGTGTGGCCGCGACGTTCACCGGCCCTGCAGCGGGGATCCGGGTGCGCCCCGCCAGCGGCGACCTGCTCGCCGTCCGGCATGTGACACTCGTCGGTGTCTCCGCGGCCATCACGGTCCGGCCCGGCCGCGGCCAGGTCGCCGTGATCGCCCCGGACACCGACATCGACATCTACCTGCGCCCGCCCCGGCTGCGTCTGCGCTGGCGGGTCGGCCCCGTCCGAGTCAGGGGGGCATGATGTGGCTCGCCGCGACCTCGACCGAAGACCTCGCCATCCCCTGCACGGGCGACGCCACCGGACTCCCGGTGCAGGTCGCGTTCGTCCCCGTCGCCGAGCGCCGCGAACCCGCCAGCGACGAGTACCACACCGCGGCGTGGGCGGTCGACGACGGCCAGGACGTCATCGTCATCACGGTCGGCCCCGGCTCGGCGGTCGTCCTGGAGGCCGGGCAGTACGTCGTGTGGGCCCGGGTCACGTCCGCGGCACCGCGGAAACCCGTTCGCCGGTCAGGGTCTCTCACCGTCGGAGTGTGATGGGTGGCTCTCACCGCGTGGGAGTTCGCCGCCGCACAGTTCGCCCCCCGGCAACGAAAGTGGGCGTCGCCCGGGGCGATGGCCACCGCGCTGGACCGCATGCACCGGCAGACGGCGCTGCTCGATCTGATGGACCGCGAGCTGGTCGAGCTATTCGACGGCGACGACGACCGGAACCTGATGATCTTCTGCCCTCCCCAGGAAGGGAAGTCGCAGAAGGTCTCTCGCAGGACGCCGGCGTGGCTGTTGTCGCACGACCCGACGCTGCGGATCGCGATCGTCAGCTACGCGGGCAACAAGGCAGTCCGGTGGGGACGGCAGATCCTGCGGGACATCCGCTCCCACCCCGAACTTCACATCAAGCTGCGGAAGGACTCCCAGGCGGCGGGCCGGTGGGAGACCGAGCAGGGCGGCCAGCTGGTCTGCGTCGGTATCTCCGGCGGCATCACCGGCGAGCCGGTCGACGTGCTCATCATCGACGACCCGGTGGAGGGGCGGGCCGAGGCCGAGTCCCAGACCTACCGGGACGCGGCGTGGGACTGGTGGGAGTCCAACGGCAGCACGCGCCTGAGCTCGCGGGGCCGAGTCCTGCTGATGATGACCCGCTGGCACGAGGACGACCTGGCGGGCCGACTCATGGCACGCGAACCGCACGAATGGCGGCAGGTCGTCGTCCCCGCGATCGCCGGACCGCGTGACCCGCTCGGCCGGCGCCCCGGGGAAGAGCTGATCAGCGTGCAGCGGCGCAAGCCGGGGTACTTCCACCGGCTCAAGGAGCGCCGGTCGGCGTACGTGTTCAACTCCATCTTCCAGCAGGCGCCGAGCCCCGCCGAGGGCAACCTCTTCAAGCGGCAGGACTTCCGGTACTGGCACACCATGCCCGCCGATGCCGGCAGGCACGGGCTGATGGGCGGGCGCCGGGTCGACCTCGGCGGCCGCGCCGTCGCGCTGGACGACTGCTGGCGGTTCATGACCGTCGACCTGGCCGCGTCGACGAAGACGTCGGCAGACTGGACCGTCGCGTCGGTGTGGGCCATCTCCAAGGACGGGGACCTGATCCTGCTCGATCGGAGCCGGGCCCGACTGGAGGAGACCGAGCACTGGGACCTGGTGCGACCGCTGCGCGAGAAGTGGGTCGCCGACGTGGTGTTCGTCGAGCAGACATTCATCGGCACCACACTCGTGATCGACGCCACGGCGTCGGGTGTGCCTGTGCAGCCGCTGACCGCCGACACCGACAAGCTCACCAGGGCGCTCCCGGCCGCGACGCGGGTGAAGCAGCACCGGGTGTGGTTCCCCTCCGGGGTCGACTGGCTGGACGAGTGGTGCGACGAGCTCGCCTCGTTCCCGACGGCGGCGCATGACGACCAGGTGGACACCCTGTCGTACGCGGCCCGGGTCCGGTCGGCCTACTGGGTGCCGCCGCAGAGCGCGGACACCGCGGCTGCTGACCCCTCGGCCGAGAGCAGCGCCATCGAGCAGGCGTACACCGCGGCGACCGGCAACGACTCCGGGGTGGACTTCATGTCGGTCGACTACTGATCTTGATCGTTCGCGCGGAAGGGGCCGGCATGAAGATCTTCCCCGGGGTGTCCGTTTCGAGGGTGGTCGTAGAGGGTGATGCGCCCTGGCCTCTGCGGGCCAGTCGCGGCCGCCGGTGGGACTTCCCGTACGTCGCTCTCGACATCCGCTTCTTGCGCTGGTCGAGGTGGCTGATCCTGCCTTTCGGCATTGATCGGTACATGACCCGTACGCGCCGGCGTGCCCGCTGAACCGGGCCGGTCTCGAACTGCGTCACCAGGCGGCGAACCCGGTGCCTTCCATGACGACCGACTACTGAACGGGGTGGTGATGGCGAGTCTGCGTCCGCACCTGCCCGTGGTCCTGCGCGTCGGGACGCACGAAGTGGAGATCGGGACGGTCAGGGTTCCTTTTCGTGTGACGCCCGGCGAGGTCAGTCGGCTGCCGGGCGGGAACGAGGCCAGGTGCACGGTGCAGTTGGACGGCGCTGAGTTCCGGCGTCGGATGGCCGACCTGCTGCTGGACGCCGCGATCGAGATCGAGCGGGCGTCCGATGGTGGCTAGCGCGCCCACCCGGGACATCGGGAACCTGGACGTCAACTACGGGATGTGGCTCGGCGACTGGCTGGAGACCATCCCGGACCTGATCTGGCCCTCCAGCGTGCAGACGTACGCGCGGATGCGGCACGATCCGCAGCTGACCGGCGTCCTGGCCGCCTACACGCTGCCGATCAGGCGGGCGACGTGGGCGGTGGATCCGGCGGGGTGCCGTGACGAGGTCGTGAAGGTCGTCGCGGACGACCTCGGCCTGCCGATTCTCGGCGCCGACGAGGAGCCCGGCCCGGCGCGTCGGCGCGGTGTGCGCTGGGACGAACACCTGCGTCTGGCGCTGCTGTCGCTGGTGTTCGGGCACATGCCGTTCGAGCGGCGGTACGAGATCCGCGGCGGTCAGGCGCGCCTGGTCGCGTTGGGTGAGCGGATGCCGCACACGATCAACGAGATCGCGCTGAACCGCGACGGCTCGCTGAAGTCGGTCACCCAGGACTTCGCGGGCGGCAAGCCGATCCCGGCCGACCGGCTGGTCTGGTACGTCCGTGACCGGGAGGGCTCCAACTGGGCAGGCCGGTCCATCCTGCGCGCGTCCTACGGGCCGTGGCTGCTCAAGCATGAGATCTGGCGCGTCCACGCCACCTCGCAGCGACGCTTCGGCATGGGCATCCCCTCCGTGGGGGCGCCGCCCGGCGCGACCCCCGCGCAGATCACCGAGGCGCAGCGGCTGGCCTCTGCGATGCGCGTAGGCGACCAGGCGGGCATCGGCCTGCCCGCCGGGTTCACGTTGGCGATCACCGGGATGACCGGCAGCGTGCCCGACGCGCTGGGTTTCATCCACTACTTGGACCAGCAGATGTCCAGGTCAGCGCTGGCCGGCCTGATGGACCTGGGCGACACCAGCAACGGATCCCGCGCGCTGGGCCAGTCGTTCCTCGACCTGTTCCTGCTGTCGCTGCAGGCGCTCGCTGGGGAGATCGGTGACGTGGCCACCAGCGGCCACCCCACCATGCCGGGCATCGTCACCAACCTGGTCGATCTGAACTGGGGCGAGGACGAGCCCGCTCCCAAGGTGGTCGCCTCGGATGTTGGGACCCGGCACGAGGTCACGGCCGAGGCCCTGCAGATGCTGATCGCGTCGGGGGCGCTCACCCCGGATCCCGACCTTGAGGCGTATGTCCGCCGCGCCTGGCGGCTGCCCGACCAGTCGCCGGACGCGCCTCCCCCGCCGCCTGCCGACCCGCAGCCTCAGCCGCCCCCGGAGCCGGGGCCCGAGCCGGACGATCAGCAGGCGCGGCGCCGCCCCGCCCGCGGGCCGGCCCGGCGGCGGGCGGCGCGGCGGCGGGCGGCGCGGGCCGCCGCGTCCAAGCCGCGGCGCCAGTTGACCGTCGACGAGGGCCGGTCCGGCGTCGACCCCGACGCCGTCCAGTCGCTGTGGCAGCAGGCGCTGGACGCGCTGCTCGCGGCGTGGGAGGCCATCTCGCAGGCGTGGCGAGACGCCCTGGCCGAGCTCGTCGCCGCGGCGATCGACGCCGTCGACCTGGCCGCGCTCGCGCGGATGGACCTCGACACGACCGACGCCGAGACGCAGCTCACCGACGCGATGGTGGACCTGGCCGAGGCCTCCGCGCGGCAGATGGCCGACGAAGCCGCCAGCCAGGGCGTGGACGTGGACCCGCCACCGGCGGACCGGACCCGCCTCGGGTCGATCGCCGAGGCGCTGGCCGGGCTGCTCGCCGGGTGGCTCGCCGGGGCGGCCGCGCGGGAGGCGCTGCGCCTGGCCGTGCCGGACGCCGACGGCGAGCAGGTCGCCGACGCGGTGACCGAGCACCTGGAGAGCCTGTCGGACGCGTTCCTGCGCGACCAGCTCGGCGGTGCGCTGTCGGCGGCGCAGGCATCCGGACGGCTGGCCGTGCTGGATGTCGCCCCGGAGGCCCAGTACTCCGCGCTGGAGGTCCTCGACGCCAACACCTGCGGCCCGTGCAAGGACATCGACGGCACGGTCTTCGAGGACCTGGTGGCGGCGAAGGCCGCGTACGCGCCGGGCGGCTACATCGACTGCGAGGGCGGGCTGCGCTGCCGAGGCATCGTCATCGCCCTATGGGACCAGGAGGACCAGTGAGACTACGGACCGCGCGGCCGCGCGCCCAACTCGGAGGGCGGACCGACTGGTACCGCATCCGTAACGCCGCCGGCGACGACGGCCCCGCAGATGTCTACATCTACGACGAGATCAGCTGGTGGGGCACCCGCGCGCAGGACTTCGCCCAGCAGCTGCGGGAGATCACCGCCAGCGAGATCCGGCTGCGGCTCAACTCCCCGGGCGGGGACGTGGTCGACGGGATCGCGATCCACAACCTGCTGCGCTCCCACTCCGCCCGCGTGACCACCGTCGTGGACTCGCTCGCCGCGTCGATCGCGTCGGTGATCGCGCTGGCCGGTGACCAGATCATCATGCAGCCGCACTCGCAGATGATGATCCACGACCCGTGGGGGATGGCGATCGGCAACGCCACCGAGATGCGCGAGGCGGCGGTGCTGCTGGACCGGCACTCCGACAACATCGCCTCCGTCTACGCCGAGCGCGCCGGCGGAACGGTGGAGGACTGGCGCGCCCTGATGCGCGCCGAGACATGGTTCACAGCCGAGGAAGCGGTGGCGGCGGGACTGGCCGACGAGGTCGCCACGCACCCCACCCCGGACGACGGCGGCGACGGCGCGGCCGCGCAGAACTCGTCCTGGGACCTCAGCATCTTCCGCTACGCGGGACGCGAGCACGCCCCCACACCCGTCCTGGCCAGCTTGGGCCGGACGCCGACGACTCCCCCGGCCGGGCCGGCCGCGGGGCCAACCGATGAGGAGGAGGACGACATGTCCACTCTGAGCGAGGGCCTGCGTCAGCGGCTCGGCATCGAGGACGCCGAGCTCGACGAAGAGGCCCTTCTCGCCGCGCTCGACGAGGCCCTTGCCGAGCGCGCCGACAACGGCGGCACCGACACCGGCGAGCCTGTCGCGGCTGCTCTGCCGCCAGGCGCCGTCGCCGTCGACGAGGCCATGCTCAACGAACTGCGCGAGCAGGCCGCCCAGGGCGTCGCCGCCCGCACCCAGCAGATCCGCGAGGCCCGCGACCACGCCCTCAACGACGCCATCCGGGCCGGAAAGTTCCCGCCGGCGCGGCGCGACCACTGGGCCGCCCTGTGGGACGCCGATCCCGAGGGCACTCGGCAGACTCTCGCGAGCCTCGCCGAAGGCCTGGTCCCGCTGGAGGACATCGGCGAGCCCGGCGGTGAACCCACCACCGGCGGCGCGGAGGCCGACGCGTACTTCGACGCTGCCTTCTCGACCCCCGGAAGGTAACCATGGCTGACTACCTGCCCGTGTTCCGCAACGGCGCCGACCCGTTCACGATGACCGCCAGCGCCAACGTCACCGGCGGCCAGGTCCTCTACGTGTCCGGTGTCGGCAGCGTGGCCCCCACCGCCGGGGCCAACGGCGCCGCCATCGGTATCGCCCAGCACGACGCCCCCTCCGGCGGCCTGGTCACCGTATGGCCGCTGTCGGGTGTGATCCACGAGACCACCAGCCCCGCCGGTGTCACCGCCGGCGCGGCCCTCACCTCCTCGACCTCCGGCGGGGTCGACTCCGGGACGCTCGCCACGATCGCCGCGGCGGGCACCTACATCGGCACCGCCATCACCACCGCCGCGTCGGGCCAGAAGGCCCAGTGGATCGGCCGCTAAGAAAGGACATGGCCAGATGGCTGTGAACCCCCCGGGAGCACCCACCCTTAACGGTGACCTGCTCACCATCCACCGGCTGCTGCAGTCCCCCACGCAGCTGGAGCGGCGCCTGCGGACCCTGAAGGACATGAAGTTCGTCGCCGACCGGATCCTCAAGCAGAAGTACCGCACTCGCGGCGGCTCACTGCTGTACGAGGTGTCCGAGGGCATCACGACGACCCGGCCGATCCAGGCCGTGTCGCCGGGGTCGACCTACCCCTACGCGACGACCCAGGACGGGCAGGCCGCGCTGGCGGCCGTGCAGGACTGGGGCCAGGCGTCCCGCCTCACCGACGCCGCCATCAAGCGGCGGGTCCGTGGCGGCGACGAACTGGACCGGGTGCTGCGCAAGCTCCTGAACACGATCCTGATCAAGGTCGACTCTTTGGCCATCTCCGCGGTGGCGTCCGCGGTGAACCGCACCTTGGACGCCACCACGAACGGGGGTGCGTGGAACGGGACCAACCCGAACATCTTGCGAGGCCTGGAGATGGCCAAGGCGTCTGTCACCGATCTGGACCAGGGCTTCAACCCCGACACGGTGCTGCTGTCCACCGAGATGTACGCGTTCATGGTGTCCGACGACCGGGTCACCAACGCGCGCCGCCGGGAGACCACCGACAACCCGATCTACGACGGCGAGATCGAGATCATCGACGACCTCATCGTGGTCAAGGCGCCCGCCGCGCGACTGCCCACCGCCGACGTGTGGGTGTTCGACAGCACGCAGCTGGGCGGGATGGCTGATGAGGACGAGGTCGACCCGGGCTACGTCGTCACCGAGATGGGCGTCCAGGTCCAGAACGAGCGCATCGCGCGCGCGAACTCCTGGGACATCTGGGCCCGCCGCCCCACGGTGCCCGTGGTCGTCGAACCGCAGGCCGGTGTGCGCATCATCAACGCGAGGAGCTGATCATGGCGAAGACCTACCGGGTGACCGGGGCGTGCGTCACCCACATCCCCGCTGGCCAGCAGCTCATCACCCTCTACAGCGGCAACCTTCTGCCCCCGGGGGTGCCCCAGGACCGGATCGACCACCTGCTCTCCGTGCGAATGATCGAGGAAGTCGAGTCCGCGCCGGCCGAGACGGCGTCGCCGGACACCGCAGCTCAGGAGCCCAAGGCCCCGGAGCCCGCGGCGAAGGTCAACGCCCGTTCATCCAAGCCGGACCTGGTGGACTACGGCGTCGCCCGTGGTGACGACCGGGCCGAGCTCGAGGCGCTCACCCGTGAGCAGCTCCTCGGCAAGTACGTCCGGTCCTGACAGACGTGGCCCGGCGTCCGCAGCCCCCGCCGGCGCCGGGCCACCAACCCACCGGAGGCAGCGCCCATGGCAGTGACCGAGCCGTGGACGCCGACGCTGGAGCAGGTGGCCGACCACATCCCCACCCGCACCCGGGACAGCACCCAGCCGGGGGACGAGACGCTGCTCGGCACGTTCACCGCGGAGACCACTCCGACCGATGAGCAGGCCAACCGCATCATCAGGCGGGCGGTCACCGAGGTCCTGTCCTCTGTCGGCGGTGTCGTCCCCGCCTCGCCGGCGTACCTGTACGAGATGGCGTCGGCCGCCGCCGCGTTGCGCGCGGCCGCGGACATCGAGCTGACCTACCCGGCCCGGCAGTCCGACCCGAACCTGTACGAGCGGCTCGACCAGCGGGCCAAGGACGCCCTGGACGCGCTCAAGGACGCGATCAACGCCCCCGGGGCGGGCCCGGAGGCGCGGTTCCCGCAGTACTCGTTCCCCACCCCGACCTGGCCGGGTGACTACCCCGTGTGAGGAGGCATCGTGGCGGTCGGCTCCGGCGGGCGAGGGTTCCGCATCGACTTCAACGAGCGCGAGATGGATCAGCTTCTCCGCGGCAAGGACGGGCCGGTCGCCCGCGACCTGGCCCGTAAGGGCGAGATCGTCACGCAGGGCGCCAAGCGGCGCGCCCCGGTGTCCAAGAGCGGGTCCGGCGGCCGCCGCCCTGGGTATCTCCGCTCGAAGATCGCGTGGGAGCTGGGCCGCGACGCGCTCGGCCTGTACGTCGACATCGCCTCCCCGGCGCGCACGGTGGACGGCCAGCCGTACGGCTTGTTCGTCGAGGTCGGCACCCGCCCCCACACCATCCGCCCCAGGAACCCGAACGGGGTACTGCGCTGGACCGGGCCCGACGGCAAGGTCCGCTATGCCAAGGTCGTGCACCACCCCGGCACCCGGGCGCAGCCCCACCTGCGCCCGGCGCTCGACGACCTCCGCGGAGCCTGACCATGGCCGTGATCGTCGCCGTCACCGCGGTCCGCGCGTGGATCAACAGCCTCGACAGCCTCGTCGGCAAGGGCCTGCCGCTCGCGCTCGGAGCGTTCCGCGCCGCCGACCCACCCCGATCGCCTGGACAGGGCGCGTATGCGCTGCTGTCCCAGGTCGGCGGGTCGCTGGAGCTGGTCGCCGAGGAGGGCATCGGCCGGGCCCGGATCTCCGCGACCATCTACGCCGGCACCGACGAGGCCGCCGAGGCGGCCGCGGTCGCCTACCTCAACACCCTGGAAGCCCTGACCGGCGACCCGGCGCCGATGGGCGACATCGCGCGGTGCCTGGTCGCCGACGACATCACCGGCCCGGTCGCGCTCCCCGATCTCGGCTACCTGATCGACGCCGACTTCTACCTCACTTCGATCTGACCTGGAGGATCTATGGCGGCACTGCCAACGCAGGTGCTGGTGCCGAGCGGCTCAGCATCGACCCTCGTCGCCGCGTCGGGCTCAGGGGACACCTGCACGCCGGGCGACGGGGTGTTCCTGGAGGTGAACAACGCCAACGCGGCCGCCCGGACGGTGACGCTCGTCACGCCGGGCACCGTGGAGGGGCTGGCGATCAATGATCGGCCAGTGACGATCCCGGCTGGGGAGCGGTGGAAGATCCCGGTCCCGGCGCGCCTGTACGCCGCCGCGGACGGCCAGTGCTCCATCACCTACACCCCGGACGCGGCCAGCGTCACCGTCGGCTGTTTCAAGAGCTCATGATGGCTCGCCGCGACGCCACCACGGCCGAGGACCCGCAGACCCTCAACGACGAGCCCACCACGGCCGACGCTCCTCCGCCCGCCGACGAGGCCCCGGCGCGCCCGCCGACCACTCCGGCGCGGGTCGAGCAGGGCTCCCTCGTGGACGGCGAGGAACCGCCCCCGTACTACATCGCGACCGAGCCGCTGTTCATCGACGACAACCCCTTCGCCCGCGCGCACAACGCCGGCGACCGGGTGCCCGCGGACCACGTCGAGAGGTACGGCTGGGCCGGCAAGGTCCGCCACCCCGACCCCGACCCCGCAACCACGCCGCCTGAGACCCGCCAGGGCCAGGCCACCACCGAAGGAAAGGGTGATGCCTGATGGGCCGCGGAAAGCCCGAGGCGATCGCACTCGGACCCGGCGTCCTGTACATCGCGGTCCTCGGCACTGCGGAGATCGCCGACCTCACCACGCCCTGGGCCTCGGTGTCGCCGAACTGGATTCCGCTCGGCTACACCACCGAGGGTTCCAAGCTGACCTACACGGTCGGCAGCGAGAACGTGGAGGTCGCCGAGGAACTCGACCCCATCGCCGTTGCACTGACCTCCCGCGAGCTCGGCCTCGAGTTCGCGCTCGCGCAGATCACCGCGTCGAACCTGAAGACGGCCCTCAACGGCGGCACCATCACGGCCGGCTCCGGGTTCGTCACGTTCGAGCCGCCCGACCTCGGCGAGGAGGTGCGCACCATGCTCGGCTGGGAGTCCGAAGACCACACCGAGAGGTGGCTGTACCGCAAATGCCTGCAGGTCGGAAACATGGAGATGGAGCGCCGTAAAGGCGCGGCCAAGGCCGCGATCTCCTGCAACTTCAAGCTGGAGCGCCCCCCCGGCGCCAAGCCGTTCAAAGCCCTTCTCGCGTCCCCCACGAGGCTCTAATGACCAAACGCTCCTACACCTCCGCCGCCTCCATCCCGGACGACGAGACCGCGCCGAAGCTCCCCCAGTTCGACTTCGAGCTGGACGGTGTGACGTTCGTCTGCACGGAGGCGCCGTCGGCGCTGGATCTGTCCGAGTTCGCCCGTCTGGCCGCCGAAGGGGTGGACTCCGAAAGCCCCGAGGGCCTGGCCATCCTCGCGCAGGTGTTCATCACCGTCCTGGGAGAGAAGGAGTATCGGCGGTTCCGCGCCCATTGCCGCAAGTACCGTCCCGAGCCCGAGCTGCTGATCCAGATCATCGGCGACATCTTCGAGGATTACGCCGAACGCCCTACGACCAGGCCCTCCGACTCGCCGGATGGGCCGCCGACAACCGGGGCTACATCGAAGGTCGTCTCGCTCTCGCAGGCCACGGTACGCGTGGTCGACGGGCCGGAGCCGGAGACGCGCACGGTTCCGGCCGGGCGGGTCGTCTCCTACGGCTGAGCGACCTGCCGTTGGCTGACGCGCTCAACGTCGCAGAGGCCCTGTACGTCGAGCGTTACGACACGCTGCTGCGCAACGCCGCGCTGCTCGGCCTGGCCGGCGCGGACGAGGACACCGTTCTCGACGTCCTGGAGGAGTCCCAGGACGCCGAGACTGCCCCACGGCACGACCCCGAGGAGCGGCGCGCGCTGATCGCCGCGCTGTCCGCCGGATAACAGAGCACGGGCGGGGGTGTCATGGCACCCCTGGCCGATGCGTTCGTCCGTGTCCGCGCCGACACCTCGCGCGTTCGCGACGACGTGCGCCGCGACTTCACCAGCGCGGGTGGGGCTGCGGGGGACGCCTTCGGCGACCGTTTCACCCGCGACGCGAGCGGCAGGTTACGGGACGGACGTGGCCGGTTCGTCTCCGCGGGCGCGGCAGCGGGGGATGCGTTCGGCTCGGGGTTCAGCCGCAACGCCAACGGCCGGCTACGGGACGTTCGCGGCCGGTTCGTCGCCGAGGGCGCGCGGATCGGAGCAGACGCGGGACGCGCCGCCGGTCGCCAGTTCGGTGAGCGGTTCGCCGGCACCGCCGGGGACGGCAGCATCCTGGGCCGGCTCCGTGCGCTGGGCGCCCGGCTCGGGGCGGCGGTGGCGTCGGCGCTCAGCGAACGGCTGCGCGGCCTGTGGTCGTCGGTCACCACGGGTCTGTTCGCCCGGCTGCGCGGTGCCGGTGGCGCATTGGCCGGCGCGCTGGGCGGCGCCGGGCGTGCGAGTGCCGCGCTGGGCGGGCACCTGGCCCGCGCGGCTGGAGCGGTCCGCCTGCTGGGCGGCGCGGCCCGCCCGGTCGTCGGCGTGCTGACAGCGCTCAGCCAGGTGGCGGTCCGCGCCGCAACCTCGCTCGGCCGCCTGGCCGGCTTGCTCGGCGCTGGGCTGACCCGCGCCGTCGGTGCGCTCGGCCGGGCGGTCCGCGCTCTGGGTGGCTTGCTCGGCGGCCTGACGCGCGGCGTGCTCGGCGCGGCATCCGGGCTGGCCCGCCTGGGAGTCGCGGCGGCTGCCGCCGCCCTGAAGGTCGGGCTGCTCGCTGGGGCGGTCGCCCTGGCCAGCACCCACGTGGCCGGGTTCGTGGTGGCGCTCGCCCCGGCCATCGCCGCCATCGGTGGCGGCGCGCTGGCTGCCCTTCCCGGCGCTCTCATTTTGGGCGCGGCCGCCGCCGGCACGCTGAAGGTCGCCCTGATGGGGGTAGGCGACGCCTTCTCCGCGGCCCTGGGCGACGACCCCCAAGCCTTCGTCGCCGCGCTGGCGAAAGCCGCGCCCGCGGTGCAGGTGCTCGCGCGTGAGCTGCTGGTCCTGAAGCCCGCCCTGCTGGACGTGCGCACGGCGGTGCAGAACGCCTTCTTCGGCCCTCTGGCCGGCACGTTCACCCGCCTGGGCGAGGTCCTGCTACCCGTCGTGCGAGACGGCATGGTCGCCCTGGCCGCCGAGTTCGGGCGGCTGGCCCGGGCCGTCGCCGACTTCGCGACCAGCGCGTCCGCTGTCCGCCTGGTGACCTCGGCGTTCGCCACTATGCGGACGATCGTCGCCGATCTGCAGTCGGACACGCTGCGGCGCCTGCTGACCGCGATCGCCGACTTCACCGCCAGCACGCTGCCCGCTTTCGCCGGGCTCGGCCGGGTCATCAACACCGTCGCGGCCCGGTTCGCCGCCTGGCTGTCGGCGGCCGCGCAGGCTGGCCGTGGGCTGGTCTGGATCCAGAACGCGGTGGACGCGGTCCGCCAGCTGGGTGCGTTCCTCGCCGACGTCGGCGGGATCGCCCGCGCCGTCTTCTCGGCGATGCAGACCGCCGGTGGCGGAGCCCTCGGCATCGTCGGCGGCCTGGCGGACAGGCTGAACACCTTCCTCAACAGCGCCGCAGGCCAGCAGGCGCTGGTCACGTTCTTCCGCGCCCTCAACACCGCCGCCGCGGCGGTCGCCCCGGTCCTGGCGGCCCTGGGGGAGGCCGTCGTCGCGCTGCTGCCGATCGTCGCTGACCTGGCCACCGTCGCTGGGACCGTGCTGGCCGACGCGCTGCGGCTGGTCGTCCCGCTGCTGGCCGCGATCGGGCAGGGCGCGGCCGGGCTGCTGGGCGCGGTCGGCGGCGCGCTGGGCGGGCTGTCGTCCGCGATCGACCCGCTGCGCTCCGCGATCAGCGGGCTGTTCCAGGCCCTGGCCGCGCTGCTGCCCGGCGTGGTCGCCGGTGTCAACGGGCTGGCGGCCGGGTTCGGCGCGTTCGCCCCCGCCCTGGTGCCGCTGGCGTCGGCGCTCAGCGGCGTCCTGTCCGCCGTCTCGCCGCTTTTGCCCGCCGTGGGCCAGCTCGCCGGCGTCCTGGCGGGCGCGCTGGCCTCCGGGATCCAGCAGCTCACTCCGCTGCTGACCCAGCTGGTCGGCGCCGGAGGGCAGGTGCTGGGCTGGCTCGGCCAGGTCATCCCGCAGGTCGTCGCCTTCGCAGCGCAGGTCGCCTCCACGCTGTTGCCCGCCGTGGTGGCGCTGGCGCCCGCCGTGGCGCAGGTGGCCGGGATCCTCGGCGGCGCGCTCGCGGCCGCGTTCCAGGCCGTCATGCAGGCCCTGCTGCCGGTCCTGCCCGTGGTCGCCGACCTCGCCGTCATGCTGGCCACCTCGCTGGCCGGCGCGGTGTCCGGGCTGGCTCCGCTGCTCCCCCCGTTGGTGTCCGCGGTAGCCGGGCTGCTGTCCGGGCTCGCGCCGCTGCTGCCCGTTCTGACGCAGGTCGCGGTCGTGCTCGCGGGTGGGCTGCTGACGGCGATCACGCCGCTGGTCCCAGCCCTCACCCAGCTCGCCGGCGTGCTCGGCTCGGTGCTCGGCCAGGCGGCCGACGTCGCTGGCGGCGCGCTCAGCACGCTCGGCGGGCACCTGTCCGCGGTGCTCGGCGCGATCGGGCCGGCCGTCGCAGGGCTGCCGAGCCTGCTGGGCCCGCTCGTCCAGGCGCTGGGCGGCCTGGCGGGCGCGTTCGCTGGGCTGCTCGCGGCCGCGCTGCCCGCCGTGGTGTCGCTGCTGCCCGTCGTCGTCACGGTTCTGTCCGCCTTCGGGCAGGCGGTCCAGGCCATCACCCCTGCTCTGGGCCCGCTCGCGCAGACCCTCGCCGGGATCGTCACCGCCGCGGCGCCGCTGCTGCCCCTGCTCGGCCAGCTCGCCACCGCGCTGGTCTCGGCGCTCGGCCCGGTCGCGGTCCAGGTGGTCTCCGGTCTGGCCGCCGCCCTGTCGGCGATCGGGCCCGGGATCCTCGCCCTGATCAACGCGGTCGCCGCGGCCGCGCAGGCGCTCGCTCCTGCCCTGGCGCCGCTGGGCGCGACCATCGGCCAGCTGCTCACCACCGTGGCGCCGTTGATCGCCGCGATCGGCCCGGCCATCGCCGCGCTGCTGCCCGGCGTCCAGGCGCTGATCGGCGCGCTCGCCACCGGGCTGGGATCCCTGGCCCCGGCGCTGGCCCCGCTCGGCGCGGCCCTCGGCGGGATCGCGGCGGCTCTGGCCCCGCTGCTGCCGCTGGTCGGTCAGATCGCCGCGCTGATCGCCACGAGCCTGGCCGCCGGCGTGCAGGCCGTGCTGCCCTCGGTGCAGCTGCTGGTGGCCAGCTTCAGCCAGGCGATGCAGGCCCTCGCGCCGGTGGTGCCGCTGGTCGTCGGCCTGGCGGCCACGCTGATCAACTCGCTGGTGCCGGCCTTCGCGCCACTGCTGCCCCAGATCGCCATGCTGATCGCCCAGCTCGTGCAGGGCCTGGTTCCCGCGATCACGCCGCTGATCCCCCTGGTCGCGCAGATCGGCGGGGTGATCGCCCAGAACCTGGTGTCCATGTTCGGTCTGCTCGTGCAGGCCGTCCTGCCGGTGCTGCCTGCGTTGTCGCAGCTCGGTCAGACCATCGGCGCCGCGCTGCTGGCCTACATGCGGCAGATCAGCCCGGTCCTGCTCAGGGTGGTCGAGGCGTTCCTGCAGCTGATCCCTGCGCTCACCCCGATCCTGCCGCTGATTGGGAACCTGGTCACAGCGCTGCTCCCAGTCCTGGCGACGCTGATCAAGACGCTGGCACCGGTGGTCATCCAGCTCGCCGGGGTCCTGGGCGGTGCGCTGGTGTCGGTTCTGAAGTCGCTCGCCGTCGCCTTCATACCGCTGTTGCAGCCCATCGGCCAGCTCGCCCAGGTACTGGGCGGCGTGCTGGCGCAGGCGATCATCGCGGTGACGCCGTTCCTGGTCCAGATCGTGCAGATGTTCGCTGCTCTGCTTCCGGTGTTCGCGCCGTTGATCTCGCTGGTCGCGCAGGTGGCGGGGCAGGTCGGGCAGATTCTGGTGACCGCCCTCAGCACGCTGTTCACCGCGCTCAGCCCGCTGATTCCGATCATCGTGCAAGTGGCCGAGCAGCTGGGCGCCGCGCTGCTGGACGCGCTCACCGCGCTGGCACCGTCGTTGATCACGCTGGTCGAGGCCTTCGTCGGGCTGCTACCCGCGATCACGCCCATCGTCGGGATCGTCGGTGAACTGCTGGCCGCGTTCGGTCCGCTGATCGCCGCCGTGCTGCCGGTGCTGGTCGACATCATCAAGGCGCTGGTGCCGGTCCTGGTGCTGGTGGTCGACGCGCTTGGACAGCTGCTGACCGCCGTCATGCCGATCATCCAGGTGCTGGCCGACCTGATCGTGGCGCTGATGCCGGTCATCACGTGGCTGGTCAAGCTGGTCGCCCAGATCGTGCAGTTCGTCATCCCGATCATCAGCCAGCTCATCACCTGGATCGTCGACCTGGCCAAGATCATCATCGGCTGGATCGGCGATGCCCTGAAGTGGCTGGTCGACAATGTGCCCCGGGTCTGGACCAACGTCAAGGACTGGATCAAGTCGGCCGTCGACAAGATCGGCGACGTCCTGGCGTGGTTCGGCTCCCTTCCCGGCAAGTTCGCCGGGTGGTTCGGCGCCGCCAAGGACTGGGCGATCGCCAAGTTCAACGAGCTGCTCACCTGGGCCAAAGGCATCCCCGGCATGATCCTCGGGGCGATCGGCAGCTTGGCGAATCTGCTGACCACCGCAGGATCCGACCTGATCAGCGGCATGTGGAACGGCATCTCCGGCGCGTTCACCTGGTTCAAGGACAAGATCCACGGGTTCTTCTCCCGGATCATGCCCGACTGGGTGAAAGACGCTTTGGGGATCGCCAGCCCGAGCAAGGTGTTCGCCGACCTCGGCCAGCAAGTCCCCGCCGGTATGGCCCAAGGCATCCAGGCGCAGTCGCAGACCGTGGCCGAGGCCGCCGCTCGAATGGCGGCCGCCGCCATGCAAGGAGCCCAGCAGGCCGGCGCCGGCCTGGTCAAGATCTTGCGGGACCTCGCTGCCTCCCTGCCCGCCATCTCCGCCGGGATCACCGCGACGTTCTCCAACCTGCTGAGCTGGCTGCGCGCCTCGGTGACGGTGGTCGACAGCCTGGCACGGACCATGGGAAACAGCCTGGCCGCAGGGTTCTGGGCAGGCCTTTCGAGCATGTTCGGCCAGCTGCGCGACCAGATCTACAACTTCTTCGCCCGGATCATGCCGGACTGGGTGAAGCAAGCCCTGGGTATCCGCTCGCCAAGCCGCGTGTTCGCCGCCCTGGGCGCCCAGCTTCCCGCGGGCCTTGCGGTGGGCATGGACGAGGCGCAGGGCCTGGTCAAGGCAGCCGTCGGCCGCATGGCTGATACAGCGTCCCGGTTCACGGTGCCAGCCCTACCGGCCCTGCCCCTCCCGACGCCCCTGCCGCTCGGCAGCGGCGGCGGCCGGGCCGGGGACTCTTCGGGCTCCTCCACACCGGGATCGGGTGTCACCATCCAGGGCGACCTGGTGCTCAACCTCAACGGGATCGACCTGGACCTTCGCGACCCAGCCGGTGCCGCCCGTGCGGTGCTGGTCAACATCCGCGAAGGACTGCGACAGTTGGAGGCCGAGTACGAGTGAGCGATCTGATCGTCGGCCGGCTGGTGCTGCGCGAGACCTTCCCGGTGTCGGAGGCCAGCAGCGACTCCCGCACCCTGAGCCTGCAGGGCCGCGAGGTCGCGCCGTTGATCAGCCGCGCGCAGGTCATGGACCGCCACGAGCATGTGCTGGGCCTGCCGGGGTCGCTGGTCCAGGTCGTGTGGACGGAGAAGCCGGAGCGCAACGGCTACTACACGGTGACCTCCGCGAACTCGGATCTGGTCGACCGGCGCGCCGGTATCGCCTGGGCCAACTGGAAGATGGAGCTCGTCAAGCACGGGCCCGACAGCGCCGTCGACCTGGAGTCCCGGCTCATCGGCGCCGTCCGCCAGAACGACTTCTCGTTGACCGGCGAGCGCTGGCATGCGCCGCCGCCCGCGCACTACAGCTACTACACCGGCCCGACCAGCCCCTCGACCATGACCCGGGCGAGCACCGACGGCGCGTTGACGGTGTACCGAGGTGTCCCGGCCGGGGTGTCGCCGCGGTGGGGGTGTGCCGTGGGCGACTACATGCGCGGCCGGGCCCGGGTGCTGTCGGCCGGGGTCGAGCGGGTCGGCACCGGCTACCGGGTTGACCCGCTCGACTGGGAGCTGTCCAACGGCTTGGTCCGTGTCCGACCGCTGCTCGCGGCCGGCACCTTGGAAGTGGCGAGCTTCGCCGCCGGGGCGTGGCAGCCGAAGGCGTGGTGGGTGGACATCGGTGGCGCACAGATCGCGCGAATCGAGGCCGCGACGATCCTGCGCAACGACCCCGAGCAGTGCATCGTGCGGTTGACCGAGAGCCGGTCGCCGGTGGGCCGGGCGGTCGTGGATCTGACGTTGAGGCGCGGCGCACGGTGCGTCGAGGGCTACGTGCAGCGCGGCGACTCCGGGACGATCTCGGTGTACCTGGCCACCGCCGAGACGCTGACCAACAACACCAGCTACCTGGTGAGGTCGACGGACGACTCCGCTAGCAACCGGGTCACCATCGGCTCGGCCCGCTCCTACTCCGCGCACGCGAACGGTGGAGTGACCAAGACGTCGGTGACCGCGCTGGACTTCTATGCCGGTGTCGTCGTGGGCGGTGGCACCGCGGTGTCCGGCGACACCGCGATCGACCTGCGGAACCAGTACATCGGGGCGATGCCAGAGACTACGGGGGCGGTGCGGCGGTGAGCGTCACGGAGATCGTGCAGGCGCTCGGCTCCTGGGGCGTCCAACTCGCCGCCGAGACCCCGCAGCAAGTGCTCGACCAGCTCGACTTCCTCGGCCACGTCGCGATCGTGCCCGGGCGCGTCGTACCAGCCCAGTATGGTGACGCGCTGCTGAAGATGGCCCGGTATGTCGGCGTCCTGACCAGCAGAGAGTTCGACACCGCCAAGAAGGTCGGCGGTCAGGGCATGGCGCTGTGGCTCGGCGACGCCGACCGCAAGGGCGAGGTTCTTGAAACGCCCGTTCAGCCGATCGGCGAGACCTTCGCCAACACCTTCCGCATGTTGCTCGCCGGGTGCACGGCGATCGTCGAGGGCACGCTGTACTCGGTGCCCGGGTCCTATACCGGGTGGCACCAGTGGCAGACCCGGCGCGACGCGATCGACTACGTCTGCTCCACCATGGGCGCCGAGTGGCGCGTCAACGGCGACGCGACCGTCGACGGAGGTCCCGTCGCCAGTCTCTACTCGCCGACCCCGGCGTGCGCGATCGTCCGCAAGGGCGGCGACGGCCGCGACCTCACCCTCACCGCCCTACCCGGCGAGATGTCGCTCCAGCGCGATGTCGCCGACTACAGCACCCGCGTCGTCCTGATCGCCGAGGGCCAGGGCGCGGCCGTCGCGACCGGGAGTGCGACCGCCGGGTCGACGCCCTACCTCGACATCCGAGGCAACCCGGTGCGGCGGACGCGGGTGATCTCGGAGTCGGGCACCTCTGCGGGCAACGCGGACAGCAGGGCTGCGATGCAGCTCGGCCGGTTCACCGGCACTCGCAACGCGCTCCGGTTGTCCTCCCAGGACTACGACATCCGTGGCTCGTTCCGGCCGGGCGAGTACATCTGGGTCCACGACCCCGACAGCGGCCTGGTCGACGAGGACAACGAGGTCATCTTCCTCGGGGAGCGGCTCAACCCGGTCAAGCTGCGTGCGATGGAGTGCAGCTGGCCCATCGTGGCCGGCATGACGGTCGCCTACCGCACGCAGGCCGGGACGTGGATCGACCTGTCCGACTATGTGGCCTACGAGACCGGCCAGACCTCCATCACGGTCGGCGACCTGAACCGCTCGCTGACCAACAGCGGCAGCGAGCCGGTCGGCTCTCGTCCGCGCCCGGACATCACGGTCCCTGGGGTGGTGTCCTGGGATCCGCCCTTCGGTACGTCGGTGTTCCTCGACGGCCTCGGCTTCACCCACGCACGCATCCAGGTCGCCTGGGATCTTCCGCTCAACACCGATGGTTCAACGATTTTGGATGGCCGCCACTTCGAGATCGCCTACGGGGTGTCCCCGGCCTCCAGCTGGGAGAAGGCATACGCAGCGTGGGGAGATCTGCAGGCGGTCATCGGCGACCTCAGCCCGGGGGTCACCTACGACTTCCGGATCCGCGCGGTCGACCAGGCCGACAACGCGGGCGCCTGGTCGGCGACGGTCTCGGCCATGGCGAACCCCGACACCATCCCGCCGTCGACCCCGGCCGCGCCGACCGTGGCCGCGTCGCTCATCGCCCTCCAGGTCACACACACGCTCGGCAAGGCATCGGGCGGGACATGGAACCTTGAGCTCGACCTGGACCACCTGGAGGTCCACGTCGGCGCCACCGCCGGATTCACCCCGGACGCGACCACGCTCCGCGGGAAGGCGGCGGCCACCGCCGGGATGATGCAAGCCGAGATCGCGGCGGTCGCCACGGTACCCGCCACCGAGACCACCGTGCGCTACGTCCGCGTCATCGCCGTCGACCAATCCGGCAACCGGTCCGCGCCCTCCGCTGCCGTGACCGCGACAGCGCTGCTCATCGACGACGCACACATCTCCGACCTCACCGTGAGCAAGGTCACGGCAGGCACGATCAGCGCGAATTGGTTGCTCGGCGCCAGCATCCGTACCGCCTCCAGCGGGGCGAGGGTCGAGCTCAACAGCACCGGGCTCCACGGCTTCAACGCCGGAGGCATCGAGACGGTCAGCCTGCTCAACACGGGCAGCTTCACGCTGAGGACCGGGACTAGCGGGGCCCGGGTGGTCATCGACGCCAGCGGAGTCGAGACCTTCGACTCCGCTGGCAACAAGACCGTGGACATCAACGCTGGCGACGGCAGCGTCCTGATCGTCGGCCAGGTGACCAGCTCGCAGACCGCCTCGAAACGGCTCGTCATCAATCCCGGCCCCACTGCTGGGTCGTACGAGCCGGAGATCCGGCTGTACGAGGAGTACCCGACGGATTTCCACTACTGGACGCAGGACACCCCGGGCGCGCATGAAATGGAGCTGGGCTCCGCCGTCCTGTCCAGCCGCAAGTCCCGGATCAAGATGTCACCCGGAGGGTTCGAGCTCGGCTACACCGATAGCGGGGGCAACCGGTTCGGTGGATACGTTCAGGGAGACTCGGGCGGGGCCGAACTGGGAATGGCCTCGGGAGGCCGGTTCAGGGCAACGCCTGGTAGTACGACCGTTGAGGCCGGGTCCGACTTTCGCGCGACCGCTCAGGGCGCCAATTACATCATCTCGCAAAACGGTGGGGTTATCCTTCAGGGCAACAACGGCGATATTCAGATCATCTTGCAGAACGCCGGGAGTTTCCGCGTTAAGGGCCGGGTGAATACCACAGAGAGCGACTCGGCGTTTGCGGGAGGAAAAGTCGCCGCGTCCGGAACGGCCGGGGCCATCGGATATGGCGTGACGTACGTCACCACGCCGTACCCGCCGGCCATGGTACGAGCTGGTAACACGGCTGCTTTTGTCGTGACCAGCAATTCCCCCTCGGGGTTCAATTTCTCCTGGGCGGGGCCGGCGCTGTCTTCTAGCACTGACACGATCGGCTGGTTTGGAAGGAGAGAGCCGTGACCTGGACGCTGATCGATCTGTATGACGATGTGCATGAGGCCGAGGAGGATGACCGCTGGCTGCTGACTTACCAGGTGCCGGTTGAGGTCACACATTCGGGGATATTCTCGTACTCGTATCCGAAGAACATGGCCATCAACTATGCGGCCGTGTACGGCTACGACATCAGCGATCCTGCCGACGTGGATGAATTATTCGATCACGTCAGCTATCAGGGGTACATGTGGGAGACGCTCCGCCAGGACGGACGACTCCTGGAATTGCAGCACAACCCGTTCGAGATGGAGACTTCGGTTGCGAGGTCGCTCGTGAGGGGAGTCGTGTCCGAGCTCAAGGCGTCCCGGCCGATCAGGCATGCGGCCCGGCCGCAGCTGAAGTCCCTGAAAGGGACGTCGGCGCTGCTGCGGTCCGGCGATCAGACCTTGCACGACGTACTGAAGCGGGACCTTGTCGCCCGTCTCGATCCAGAGGCCGTGGCGACGCACCGCGAGCTGGCGGCGCAATCTCGCGTTGTCGTTCAGGACCGGATGTGGTCCATGGCGCTGCGCATCCATCGGACCAGGGAGGGCTGATGCCGATCAGAGTCGACATGGCGCGCTACGCCGGGCAGCTGGAGCAGCAGCGTAATGCCGCGCTCACCGAGCTGGCGCAGTGGCGCGCCGCCGCCGAGCAGGCATTTGAGGAGCGTGACCAGCTGCAGGCGGAGGTCGCGGCGCTCAAGGCGCGTCTCTCCGGGGCAAGCGGACCCGAGGGAGCCCCTGTCAGCGGTGCCGCGTGATAGTCGTCCGCTTCCGGCGCCGAGCCCAGATCCACGGGTAGGCCATACCGAGCGAGCAGACCATGAGCATCATCTCACCGCAGGTCCACGCTGGTTTTGTCACTGACTGACCGACCTGCTGCATCTGCAGCGGTTGCTGCGGTATCGGCTGGTGTCCGTACCCCGAGGGCGGCCCGTACTGCGGCGGGTGGCCATACGGCGGCCGGCTCGGGTCATGCGGCGGGTGGGACATACCAGCTCCACTGAAGATCGGGGATGCCATTGGGACGCCCGTCTGTGCCATCAGGTTGACCTGTGTCCGCATCCGGACACCCGATCGGGCGTCCGTCCCATCACCCCGCGCGGGCGGCACCCACACCTCTCGAGGAGCATGTGTGACCGATTCCGTGGTGATCAACGTCTTCGTCGTGATCGGGATCGTCGGTGGGGCAGTGGCATTGGTCTATAAGGGAGGACGGTTTGCGATGGGTATCTACCGGCGGATATCGAATTTCCTCGACGACTGGAACGGGGAACCCGCCCGGCCCGGCGTCGAGGAGCGGCCCGGTTTCCCGGCGCGGATCGCGGCCGTCGAGAAGGAGATGGCCGGCGTCAAGGCGATCGTCTCCAACGGCTTGTCCCACAACGTGAAGGACATCCAGGAGCGGGTGAAGGGCCTTGAGGAGTCCCTGAACCGGGGGGAGGGGTCGTGAAGACCATCCAGGCCAAGCATTACCACAAGGGCCGGATTAGCCCGATCCGCTTGGTCGTGGCCCACACCATGGAGTGGCCAGAGAAGCCCACCGCGGCTGGAGATGGCCGGCTTCGCGCGGCAGACCCGCAAGGACTGGGCGGACGCCTACTCCAAGGGCGTGCTGGCCAACGCGGCGGACGTCGCCGCGGCGTGGGCCCGGCGGTACAAGCTGCCCGTGCGGATGCTGACCCGCGCCGAGTTGAAGGCCGGGAAGAAGGGCTTCACCAGCCACGCCGACGTCAGTGTCGTCTACCGGCGGTCCGACCACAGCGACCCGGGCACCGGGTTCCCGTGGGACCTGTGGCTCGGCCTCATCAAGGACCGCCTGGACGGTGACGACGGTGAGGACGAGCCCGTCGTGCCGGTCTTCACCGTGACCTTGAAGGTCGGGGCGAAGGGTGAGCCGGTGCTGATCTGGCAGCGGCGCATGCGGGCCCGCGGCTGGAACGTCAAGGTCGACGGCGTCTACAGCGACGCCGACGCCAAGATCGCGAGGCAGTTCCAGCTGGAGAAGGGGCTGACGTCGACGGGCGTCGTCGACGAGGTGTCCTGGCGCAAGACCTGGACCGCGCCCATCACCTGACCAGACCCTGCATCCCCCCGGACCTGCGGTGTCGCCGTGGGTCTTCTTGTTTTCCACCCCAATTTGAGGAGAACCATGTCCCAGATCACCCGTGCGAAGTTCCGCTGCACCAGCGTCGAGCGGTTCACCCCCGCGGACACCCAGGGGCCGATTACGTACCGGTTCGCCCCCCAGTACGACGCGACCATCCCGGAGGACCTGCGGTTCGCCCGGTACACGCCGTCGGGTGAGGTGCGGATCGTGGTCGACAACCCGGACGTCGCCTTCGAGCCCGGCCGCGAGTACTACGTGGACTTCACCGAGGTGCCCAAGAGCTGAGTGGATCCGCTCATCTCCGGCGCCCAGCTGCCGCAGCTGCGTCGGCATCTCCTGGCACCGGTCCGAAGTCACCGAGATCGTCCCGCCATCGGCGGGCTTGTCCCTGAGGAGGGGCACATGCAGAAATGGATCACAGGCGCGTTCTGGAGCGACGCCGTTGAGCGGGCCGTGCGCACTGCGGCGCAGACCGCGGTCGGCCTGATCGGCGTCGACGCGATTGGACTGGCCGATGTCGCGTGGCCGCTGGTCGGGTCGGCGGCCGGTCTGGCGTCTCTGCTGTCGCTGCTGAACTGCATCGCGGCCGGCGGCATCGGCGACCCGGGCACGGCCGGGTTCTTCACGAAGCGCCTTCTGGTGCGCCGGTAGCCCGATCCGACGGCGCCCCCGTTCCTTCCCGTTCGGGAGGGGACGGGGGCGTTTTGTCGTGTTCGGAGGGCATCTGCCGGTCGAGCCAGCCCGCCCGGATGGTCAGCATCCCGCCGGGGAGTCGTACGACGTCGTGGTCCAGGTCAAGGTCTCGCATGATGCCATCGTCGCCCTCGTGAGCGGTGCGAGGCTGCGCGTCGCGACGCTGTGACTCCAGGCCTGATGACGGAGGGTGGCCCGGTCGTGGAAAGAAAGAAGCCCCGCGCCGTAGCCTGAAGTTGTCGAGGCTTCAGGAAAGGTCAGGGCTCATGAACGACGGTAGCACCATCGGCCGACAGCTCAAGAAGATCCGCGGGGACCGTGATCTCACACAAGAGGAGCTCGCCCAGCACTCCGGGTTGTCGCGGGACATCATTGCCAAGCTGGAACAGGGCCGCCGTCAGTCCGCCCGGCTCACCACCCTGATCGCGTTAGCCAACGCGCTGGATGTCGAACTCAGCGAACTCACCGGGAAACGCGACCGCATGGGGGCCGACCGCGACGGCGCGAGCGTCCTGGCCCTGCGGGACGCGCTGCTGTCCCCGGCGTACCTCCCGGACATCGACGACGGCCACGACGGCGAACCGACGCCTCTGCCCGCCCTGAGCGAAACCGTCGAGGACGCCTGCCGTCGATATTGGCGCGGTGACTTCCCGGCGCTCATCGCGCGGCTCCCCGGCCTGCTCGCCGAAGCGCGCCTCACCCACACCGCCGTTGGCGAGGCCGCCGTGTACCCGCTGGCGATGGCCTACGACCTGGCCGCCAGCGTCATGGTCCACCTCGGCCGCGACGACCTGGCCGCCATAGCCGCCGAGCGCGCCATCACCACCGCGCACGGCGGGTCCGACGAGCTGCTGTGGGCGACTCTGCATGGGACGTACGCGTGGATACTGCTGCACCAGGCCCGCCCCCGGGACGCTGAGACCCTCGCGGTCAGCGTAGCCGGACGGATCGAACCGTCGTTCTCAGCACCGGCCGAGCACGTGGCCGCGTGGGGCAACCTGCTTATGTGGGCGCTCGCGCCCGCTGCCGCTGCCGGGCGGGACGTGGCCGACTACATTGGGATGGCGTCCGCAGCTGCCGAGCGGCTTGCCAGCCGGACGCCTATCTATAACTCGTTCTTCGGGCCGGCCGAGGTAGCGGTCCAGGCGACCCATGCTTACGCGGTTCGGCGTGAGCCGGACATGGCGCTGCGTTCGGCCGGGCGCGTTCGGCCGGGCGCGGTTACCGGCATCGCCTATGGTCGGCACCTGCTCGACGTCGCTCAGGCGCATGTGGACGCCCGGCGATATCAGGTGGCCATCGAGCGGTTGGAGGAGGCTCGGGCGCAGTCCTTGATGTGGTTCCGCCATCAGGGGGTTGCGCAGGCTTTGGCGTCGGAAATTCGTGAGGCGGAGACCCGGCCGTCGCCTCGGGTGCGATCGCTGATGAAGTCGTTGTCTCTCGACGGGTAGGACACTGCGTCCTCATCGGCCCGGAAAACTCTTGGCTGATGGGACGCCCTGTCCCTGGTGCATGAGATCGCATGATCTGACTATGAGTACATGGCACGTTACCGAGCAGCCGAGGCCGCCGGGCTCCACGGATTCCCCGAGGAGGACGAGCCCCTCACCACACCCGAGGACGTGGCGGGCTCGCATTGCGCACCTGCCGGGGGACTCGACCCGGCGCGAGCGGCCGAGCAGGAGTCCCGTGCGGCCCTGGCCGGCGAGCAGTGAGCAGTGAGCCTACTCGTCCGGGTCCGATAGAGCCCCCGCTGGCGGCGCTGACCTCGCAAGGTGCCGTGCGGCGGGTTCGGCGCGGCGGCGCGCACTTCTCCCTCGCCGGGTGTCGGGGCGCGCCGCCGCGCTGCCATAGAGCTGCCCCGGCCAGGCACATTTCCCCTATTGCGCCTGGGCCGGGGCTCTGTCATGTCCGCCTTGCGCTGCCCCGTTTCTCTCCCGTCATGCCGGGGAGGAGCGGGGCGTTTCGTCATGCCCGGGGCCGGCTACTCCTCCCGCACGGGAAGCGCGTACACGACCTGGTACAGCTCGCCGGGGATCACGATGTCCGCCGTTTCGACCGGTCGGTCATCCGCCCAGTAGGTGCGCTCGATCGCCTGCACGATGTCGCCCGCCTGGATGCCCAGCCTCTCCGCTTCTTTGTTCTCCGCAGGTCGTGGGCGCAGCACCTCGACTGCGTGAGTGATCAGCACGTCGATCAATCTCATGCGCTCCACGACACCGGCGCCTTCGTGTGGGCCGTCTTCGGGGAAGACCACGGGCGTGCCGCGAGTAAGGATGTACGGCTCCCACGACGTCGACAGCATCACCGGTTCGCCGTCCGCTCGGAATACGTACTCGGTGCGCACGGCGTCCGGCTCGTCACGCTGCGGGGCGTCGAGCGACAGACGTTCGCGGATCTCGGCCGGGGCCTGGACCGTGGACGTCACGTAGTCCCACGTTCCGGTCTTCCCCTGCGAGGCCAGGTCGGCGGCGAATGGGGAACCTCCGCGCATCTCTCTGTACCAGGACCGGACCAGGCGCCGGATGGGCGGCCGTTCGCGGACGAAGGTGCCCCGACCCGGCTGCGCCGTGACGAGGCCCTCCGAGACCAAGACCCGCATCGCTCGGCGAGCGGTTACATCGGAGACGCCCTCGGCCTTGATGAGTTCCGGGATGGATGGCAGCCGGGCGCCCGGCGCAAAGACACCGGAGACGATCTCCGCGCGCAGCCGATCGGCGATACGCAAATAGGTCGGCCTGTCGTGATCCACGGCAACTAGCTTGACGGATTAGGTACCGGACTGCAAGCTAGGTATCACAAGTGCGAAACCGGTACCTAGCTTTCGGGCGGTGCGATGTACGTGCTCAAAATCCCTGGCCTGCCCTCCACGACTGCCTTACGGGCACGTCAGAATGTCCGCGACATTGCCGAAGACCGATTCCCGGGCCTCGGCGACACGGCCGCCCGGGTCACGGCCGAACTCGTCTCCCACGCGCTGCACTACACGCCGCGGGCCGGCGAGATCTCGGTGTCCGTCGACGTCTCCGACTGCGGTGTCCGCATAGAGGTTCACGACCCCGGCGTACCGCAGAGCACGTGCGCGGCCCGAGATTTCGCCCTCGTCAGCCAGCTCGCCGCAACCGCCGGCGCTCAGCGGCTCGCGGAGGGCGGGCACATGTCCTGGGCCGAGATACGCCCCGCCCCTTTGGAGGGCGCATGAAGACGCTCACCGTCGAGTGGGAGCGCACCGTCCACTGGGAGCTGCCGTGCCATCCCGTGTCCATAGGCAAGGCCCGCGCCCTGGCCCGCGACACGCTGACCGAGTCGGGGCTGGAGAGCCTAGTCGAGCAGGTGGAGCTCATCGTCAGTGAGCTGGCCACCAACGCCATCCGGTACGACCTGTCGATCACTCTGACGCTTCGCGTCGCCGGGCGGCGGATCCGAGGCGAGGTCCTGGACCAGGGTCCCGCCTTCGTGCCCCCGCAGAGAAAGCCGGTCGACGACGACGAGCACGGCCGCGGGCTGCTGCTCGTCAAGGCGATGGCCGACGACTGGGGTGTGGAGGCTGCGGAGGACAGCGCAGGGAAGATCGTCTGGTTCACCTGCACGGCTGCTGAGGACCCCGTGGCCACGGCTCAGCAGGGCGGGAGCTGCCGCTGCGGCATGCTCGACGCCCCGAAAGTCGACTGGCGACCGTCCACGAAGATCAGGGGCGCCTTCGCCGGCTACGTCCAGCGTGCGAAGGTCGCGGGCTTGATCCCCCGTCGCCGGGACGTACACGGTGCGGTGCTCCACTACTGGGAGGGCCAGATTTTCCTGGCGTTCGAGGACGGCTACCGCACGACGACGGGCGTGCACCGAGACAAGGTCGAGCGCTGGTGCGTCGAGCAGGTGCGGCAATGGTTCGCTCTGCTGGAGCAGGACTGATCCACAGGCTGGCGGGCGATCCCCGCCGACCGGCCTGGTTTCATCCCCCGGGCCGGTCATCAGATGTCCGGCCGGGCGTGGCTCGCTCTGCGGTGAGGGCTGGAGCCCCCGGCCGGACCCCGATTCCGCTAATGCAAAGAACCCCCGCCGGCGAGCCAACGGCGGCGGGGGTCCTCCTACAACCGGACCTGTGTGAGAGGCCCGATCAGATGCAAACCGTAATAGATAAGTTCACCAGCGTCACCACGTGGCAGAGCACGTTCGTCGCTGTCGCCCTCGTGCTCGCGTACTTCGCCCTTCGCACCGCCTACCGCGCGGTGTCCCGCGCATACCGCAAGTTCGCCGAGAACCGCCCGGCTGAGGACACCCTGACCATCGTCGCGGCCAGCATCGCGACCGGGGTGTCCGCGCAGGGCATGTGGCGCTTCTCCGGTGACGTGCTCGGCTTCGACGGGCCGCTGCGCCTGCTTCTCTTCGCGTTCATCGAGGTCGCGGTGATCACCAGCGCGGTGCGCGCGCGCCGCAACATGCGCGAGAACTACTCGGCCGGCATCGACGGCATGGCGGTGTGGGTGCTCACCGGCCTGTCGGCGGTGCTGTCCGGCCTGGACGCCCGTAGCCTCGCCGAGGCCATCTTCCGGCTCGCCGCCCCGGTGGTCGCCGCGTGGCTGTGGGAGCGTGGCATGGCCATCGAGCGGCAGCGCCTCGCTGGCCGTTCCCGCGTCAAGTGGCGGTTCACCCTAGACCGGGCGATGGTCCGTCTCGGCCTGGCCGAGGTCGCCGACCGCACCGTCAGCGAGGTCGACGCCTACCGCCGCCTGACTCGCGTGGCACTGGCCGCCAAGCGCGTGCTCCAGCTGCGCCAGGCCAGCGCCTCCGATCGCAAGGTGCGCGCTGCGGTCGCCGCGCGGGACCGTCGCCTGGACCAGGCGGTGGAGCACACCGACCTGGCAACCAACCCCGCCACCCGTGCCCGGCTGCTGGACATCACCAGCGCCATGGGCAGCGCCGAGGACCTCACCCAGGTCTTGGCGAACGCGCCCGCGCCCTGGGCCGACGACGACCACCCCGCCCTCCTACGACAGCCCCGCGCCAGCGAGGCCGTCATGCTCGCCGCCGCGCTGGACCGCAACACCGCCGCCCGGCTCGGCGGCTTGCCCGAGGCGGGGGTGACCGGCGACCGGTCGGCGACCACGTTGGCGTCCGGTCGCCCCACAGACGGCGAGCAGCCGAGCGCCGGTGCCGAGTTGCCGCCGCCGGCGCGGGAGGTGCGTTCGTGGCGGGCTCGGCTGGCAGGGCGGACGCGTCCGGACGTCGTTGTCGCGGCTGCGCACCGCTCCGCGGGTGCCGGCACACGCGCTGGCGCGGAGGCGGACGCGTCCGTTAAGCGTCCCGCCCCTACCCCGGACAGGCCCACTGAGCAGGACAGACTTCGAGTCGCCGGATGGTGGGCCAAACGGGTTAGGGCGGGAGAGGTACTCGGAAAGTATCAGCTGGCCGAGCGCACGGGCTTCAAGTCCACGTGGTGCAGTCACCGCATCGCCGAGGGCCGGCGCCTGCTGACCGCCGAAGGGTGGACCTTCGGCGACGACGGCGTCCCCATCCCGCCCTCACGTCCGGACGCCGGACTGGACGCGTCCGCGACTCATCTGGCGGCGACCGGCGGTGGTGCATGATGCACCGCCTTCCCGATGGCCCGTCCCTTGGGTGCCACATCAGCGTGGGGTCCCTCCTTGGTGCACTGGCTGGCTGTGTCGTGGCCGTGGTACTCGCCGTGTCGGATGCGACTCCCTGGCTGATTGTCGGGGCCTGGGCTGTTGCCACGGTGCTCGGCTCCGTCATCGGCGTCGGCATCTGGGCCGGCGTCCGTACTCGCGGGACCGGCCGATGAGTCCCTGGCAGTACGCGCGGGAGCTGAGGGCGCGAGGCTCCCCAGAGCGGTCCCAGCGCTGCTTGCCTCGCCCCGCTTACCACTAGATCCTCGGGCCCCCAGTCGTCGGCCCCAGCGACAGCTCCAGGGCCCGCGAGATGCGGACAAAACCAGACCAACTGCCCAAATTACTCACCCGTCTCAAAGGAGAGAAGTAATGGCAGAAAACAAGGATCCGTTCAGCGATGAAGCCCAGAAGCACGTCGACAAGGTGGGCAAGGCCCTGAAAAAGGGAGACCACAGAACGGCCCTCGACGAGGCGCTGGCCGCCTACGACGCAGGTAGCCCAGAGGACAAGGCGCGCATCACGGACAACATGCGCGAAGCGGCCAAAAGGCTGAACCGCATAACGAACAAGGAACAAACCCCGAAGCCGGAGAAGAAGTAGATGGCCGCCATTTCGACCGTCGGCCACGCGCAGGTCAGCGGTGTCGCGCGCCCCCATGTGAAGCGTGGACGGGCCCCCAGACCTGCCCTGGTCTTCAAGATCTCGGCCTCTCGCGATCCCCTACTCGAAGGAGAACTGTGAAACGGCTCCTCATTCGCCTGCGCCGCCGACGCAAGGTGGCACCCGTCCAGGACAACCTCGGGGACCTCCGCGCGGTCCGCGCCGTCTTCGCTCCCCACGAGGACCGGCTGTGGAGCTCGACGATCCTGGACCGGCTCGCCGCCGCCAACCCCAAGCTCGATGGCGCCTGGTCCGTTGACCACGTGCAGGACCGGATGTACCGCGTGGGGCTGAGCGAACAGCCGATCGTGATCGGCAACCGGTCCCGGCCCGGGTACCTGCGCCGGGACATCGACCGGGTATTGAGTGGCGTGGGCCGATGAGCGACAACCACGTGTGGGCGGCCGCCATGTCCGCCGTCCCGCGGCACCTGTTCGTCCCGCGGCGTGCCTGGGCCGACCGCCTGATCGACCAGCCCGAGCACCTCATCGACCGTGACACCGACCCGGCCGCCTGGTGGAAGGCGGTCTACTCCAACACCGCGATCATCACCCAGCGCGGCGACGGCGACGTCGCCGACACCACCAGCCCGCCGACCAGTTCCCTGCCTTGCCCTCGCGCCGCGCTGGAGCTGCTCGAGCTGCTGGAGGTTGTAGACGGGGTCCGGGTGCTGGAGATCGGGACCGGCACCGGGTGGATCACGGCCCTGCTGAGCAGACGGCTCGGCGATGACCACGTCGTCACGGTGGAGAACGACCCGCAGGTGGCCACCGCGGCGGCCGCCGCGCTCGCGGCCGCCGGGCAGTGCCCTACGGTGGTCACCGGCGAGGGAGCCCTGGGCCACGATCCGCGGGCGCCCTATGACCGGCTGCTTGCCACCTGCGGCGTCACCGACGTGCCATACGCGTGGGTGCAGCAGACCCGGCCCGGCGGCCTCATCGTGGCCCCGTGGATGTCGGCAGACGGCCAGTGGAGGGATCTCCTGCAGCTGCACGTACGCCATGGCGGGACGGCGATCGGCCGGTTCTGCGGCGCGACGAAGACCGGGATGCCCCGCGCGCAGCAGCCGCAGGACTGGCCGCCGGAAGGCCCGACGGTCACCAGCAGCACGAGCGTCGATCCGCGGCGGGTTTCCTCGAAGGGCGGGTTCCGGTTGTTCCTGGCGATGGCCGTGCCCGATCTCGTCATCGTCAGTGCGGGCTGGGAACCGCTGGACGGCGGGGCTGTCTGGGCGCTGCGGCTGGGTACGGCCGACCAGGACTGCTGGGCGCTCGCCTGCGTCTGGCCGGGTGATCTGGTGGAGGTCTACCAGGGCGGAGGACGGAGGTTGTGGGAGGAACTGGAGCGGGTCTACGCCGAATGGGTGGAAGCTGGTGAGCCAGGCCGTGTGAGGTTCCGGATGATCGTTGGCCCTGGGGGGCAGCAGATCAGGCTGGAGCCGGACGTGAGGGAGTGGACCGTCCAATGAACGATCAGCACGCTCCGAGGTTCGAGGTCGCGCACGCACATCGGCGTGGCACGCGGGAGTACTACTGCGACGCGGTGGCCGTGCATACGACGTCCGACCTGACGACGGCGGCCGCGGTGGTCGACGGGATCGGGAACTCCGAGAAGGTGGCGGCCTGCTCGCGCCTGCTGGCGCAGGTCGCCGCTCGGGTCGCCGCGCGCCGTAACGGCCTGGCGGGGATCCTGTCCGCCGGCGAGCTCGTCGCTGATGCGGGCCCCGACGAGGATGACCCCGAGCCGGACGCGGTGGCGGTGGTCGCGGTGGCCCGCGAAGGTGAGGAGACGCGGGTCGCCTGGGTCGGTGACAGCCGGGCTTACGGCTGGACCGGCTCGGACCTACGGCAGTACACCACCGACCACACCGTCGGCGAGCAGCTGCGGTGCAACGGCGCGCCGCTGGAGCTCGCCGAGGACCACGACAACTGGCTCAGGACCAGCTTGTCCCTGGCGGTGGTGGCCACGGTCTACACCGTGGAGATCCCTGACCCGCTCGTGATCCTCACCAGCGACGGCGTCCACGACAGCGTGCCCCACGAGGAGCTGATCGCGCTGGTCCGCAAGTACCAGCACGAGCCGCAGGCCCTGGCGGACGCCCTCGTGGCCGCTGCCCAGCCCGATGAGGACGGGTACCGCGACGATGCCACTGCCGTGGTTCTGCGCGGCTGCTGATGGAGCAGCGCATCTCCTACAACCCGACGATGGAGATAGAACATGATCGATACGCCAGCCGATGAGACGGAATACCTGTCCGTCAAGCCCAAACACGACTCCGCGGCCGAGCGACTCGCCATCACCACCGAGCCGGCAGAGCGTGCCCGCCTGCTCCTGGTGATGGCCGACGCCTACTACTGGTGGGCCGAGAGGCACACCGAGGTTTACGGCGCCGACCTGATCGAGGAGGACGGCGTCGACAAGGCCGTATCGCTGGGTATGACGTTCGGGCTTCTGCGGGCCCTGGCGAGCATGGAGACCGCGCGGGCGGCGGGTGTGCCGCGTGAGCGCGCGGCGAACTCGACCGTTGAGGCCCGCGGGGGACGTCACCTCGACGCGCTGGTCACCGCTCACGGCCTGGAGCTCCGGGCCGACCTGTACGAGGAGCTGCACACCGTGCTGGTGCCGGTGATTGGAAGCCAAGCCGCTAGCCCCCTGTGGCAGATGTCCGCCGCGTACTACAGGCTCTCCGAGGGATAGCACCGCTCGGCGAGATTCGCCCATCGGCGCCCCGTCACCTCCGATGGCGGGGCGCCGGCGTTCCTGTACTTCAGTTCGCGATGCGATCAAATTCTTTACCGGTCAACTTCTTGACCGTTGAACCCTCCTCGCAATATGCTCCGGTCAAGAAGTTGACCGATAGGAGCCGATGGTGATCCGGCAAGAGCTCAGCGCTGAGCAGCAGAAACTGGCGGAAGCAGTAACCGCCGCCCTCCAGGACGCCGACAGGAACATCCGGGCGGCGATCCGTGCCGCTGCCACCGGCGGAGTGTCCGCCAACGAGATCGCCCGACGAGCGGACCACAAGGTCAGCGGCGTGCGTGGCTACAGCCGCCCGGTGGTCCTGGAGGTCATCGGAGCTGAGGACATCCGCGCGACCGCCATCGCCGCCTTGGAGGACCTCCACATCCGCGTCGGCAGCCGCTACGACGACGACGTGGATGTGGAGGTCTGGGAGGGCACCTCCCGGTCGGTGTGGATCTGCCTCAGCGAAGCGCTGAAGGCACGATCGTTCATCACGCGGGGCAACCTCGCCATCAACGCCGAGCGTGCCCTCCAGGCGGCCGGCCTCGACCTGTGCCAGGGCGACCTGGTGCACGACATGGCCGCTTCTCTCCGCGACGGGCAGACCGTGGAGATCTACAAGCCCTGAGCGGCTCGTCCGCTCGTCCATCTGTGACAAGTAGACAGACCTCATCACCCTCCGAGGGACCGCGGGCCTGATGGCCAGGCCCGCGGCATCAGACCCAGGTAGAGGAGTACGGCATGGACGCCATCGACCCGACCACCCTGCTCAGTGCGCGGGAGCAGGCCGCCCTGGCGGCGGCCGAGGCGGTCGTCGCCCACGGCGGGGCACTCGACCCGCACATGACCTCGTTGGCGGATTGGGAGCGGCAGGTGCTGTCGCCGGAGGCCATCGCGGCCGCCGAGGCTGAGGCTGCCCAGGCGGCCGATCCCGTCGGCGCCGTGAACGCGGCCCGAGAGCGGATCCGCGTCATCAGGGAACGTCAGGCCACCCGGACTGACGTCGTCCAGAGGCTCCGCATCGAGGCGGGGGGTCCGTTGGACCTGGACTTCGTCCAGGACCACCTCATGCGGATCAGCCCGGCCCAGGCCGGTCCGACCGTGTGGGTAGTGCAGCTGCTCGACGTGGCCGGGCAGACCGAGCGGGGGCCGCTGCGCAGGCTGGCCGCCGCGGTGTCGTCCATGAGCCAGCGCCGCGACGGCCATGTCACGTGGCGGTCGCGCGCTGATCAGCCCTACGGCGACGTGCGCTACGTGACGGTGTCTGCCAGCTCGGAGGGCGGGGCGTTCACTACCCGCCGTTGGAGGCTGGACTCGACACTGGCCGTGACCCAGGACACCTACGGGGAGCTGCGGGTGCGCCCGTACGGGCGCGGGGACGAGCACACGCTGACCGTGTCGAGCCGATCGGGTGAAGGGCGTACGGACTACTTCGGTCACGTGGTCGGGGAGATGGCCGTCCGCTGGTGGATGGCGTATCTGGCCCGGGAGGCGGTCCGCGCGATGGTGAGCCCGTCGCCGGCGCCACCCTCGTGCGTCACCTGTGACTGAACATCACAGCGAAGCGCCCGCCTCTGTGATCGCGGGGCGGGCGTTTTTCGTGTGCATTTAGTGATCTATCGGTGGCTCTGGCCACCCGTGTACTGGTTGAATTCCCCCTGTTGCAACCCTGCCAGAAAGATGAGCACGCACTATGTTAAGTCCGAGCACGCCGAACCCGAGTGTCCGGCTGCGACGTCTCTCTCGAGAGCTGCGAGCCATCCGGGAGGCCGCGCCCCTGAGTCTCGAAGAGGCGGCGACTCGCCTGGGGTGGAGTAGCTCTACGCTCAGCCGTCTGGAGACTGGTCGTGTGCGCGCCACGCCGGCGAAGGTCGGGGCGATCTTGGCGCTCTACGATGTGGACGAGTCTCGGAAGGCGTCGCTTCTTCAGCTGGCGCGCGATGCTCATAAGCGTGGTTGGTGGACCAACTACGACGGAGTTCTTACCGGGTCATATGTGGGATTGGAGGACGAGGCAGAAATAATTCGGTCCTGGCAGGGGCACCTGATTCCGGGCCTGCTACAGACGGCGGATTATGCGCGGGAGGTCATGCGGGCGGGTCGGCCGGATGAGGACCCAAAGGCAACGGAACTTCGTGTAGTTGCCCGTATGGCTCGGCAGAGTCTGCTGAACCGGCGAGATGGGCCTTGTTTGCATGCGGTGGTCTGCGAGTCTGCGCTTAGGCGGCCCATTGGGGGGGCGGATGTGATGCGGGCCCAGCTGGAGACCTTGGAATCCATGAGCTGGAAGCTCACGGTGAAGCTCCAAGTGGTGCCATTGGCCATAGGGACGCATGCGGGCCTGGAAGGCTCTTTCATTGTCTTGTCTTTCCCTGAGCCAGACTCGGATGTGGCTTTCGTGGAGACTGTCGCTGGCGACCTTTACGAGGAGAATCTGGAGATAGTGGCCCGCATCCGGGAAAGGTTCGATCGGATTGCGCTTGCGGCGCTCAGCGTGTCCGATTCCCGGGATTTGGTTTCGGAAATTGCTAGGGGGATATCACGATGACAGACGTGGCGGAAACGGCTCGGTGGCGCAAGAGCAGCTACAGCGGTAGCAATAACGACTGCGTCGAGGTGGCCAATGTCGCGGGTCTCGTACTCGTTAGGGACAGCAAGAACCCGGGCGGCCCGGTCCACAGGGTCAGCCCCAGCGCCTGGCGGGCGTTCATCGCCGGTGCCAAGGAGGGCGCCTTCGGTCTCTGAGACGGCCCCGACCGTTGCACAGGGCGGCACGCTCTGCCCTGTCAACGATCCCTGTCAGCGAGAGACCCCCCGGAACCACGTTCCGGGGGGTCTTCCCAGTTCGGAGCACTAGTGCTCTTGGAGCCGCCTAAGGGAATCGAACCCTTGACCTACGCATTACGAGTGCGTCGCTCTGGCCGACTGAGCTAAGGCGGCGGGCTGCGATGGTGACCGCAGCGTGTGGAAGTCTACAGGTTTTCGGTGGTTCTTGCGCCAGGGCTGGGTGGAGGCGTTCAGGTCAGGGTGGGGTGAGGCGACCAGGACGGGTGGCGTGGGTCGCGTGGCGTTGCGGTGGCCAGGATGGGTGGCCCGGGTCAAGTGCCCATCCAAGGGGGCCGGGTCAGGGGCCCCTCCAAGGCGGCACAGGTCAGGAGCCCCTCCAGGCCCGGCTTGGGTCGGGTGGCGCTGCGGGGCGGGTTGGTTACGTGACCTTGGGGCAGAGGGTGCCGGATGGCGGTGGGGTTAGGGAGATCAAGTACTTGTCGACCGCCTGGTCTATGCAGGTGGAGCCGGTGCGGTACGCCGTGTGGCCGTCGCCGTCGTAGCTGAGGAGGACGCCCGAGGAGAGTTCCGAGGCCAGGGACTTGGCCCATTGGTACGGGGTGGCGGGGTCGCGCTGGGTGCCGACGACGAGGATGGGCGGGGCGCCGAGGGCACGCAGGGGTTTGTTGGTGCCGGTGGGCTTGACCGGCCAGTAGTCGCACGGCAGGGAGCCCCACATGACGTACGCGCCGAAGTGCGGGGACTGCTGCTGGGCGGTCTTCGCGGCCTCCTCGTAGGTGGCGATCTTGTGCGGGTAGGAGTGGTCGAGGCAGTTGACGGCCATGTTGGCCTCGGTCTGGTTGGAGTACGTGCCGTCGGGCTTCCGGTCGACGAGGATGTCGCCGAGCTTGAGCAGCATGGTGCCGTCGCCGCGGAAGCCCCGGGCGAGGGCGGTCCTGAGCACGGGCCAGCTGCGCTTGTCGTAGAGGGCGGCCAGGACGCCGAGCGTCACCCATGACTCGTCGACGGCCCGCCCGTCGCCGGTGGTGTTGCGCAACGGGCGCTGGTCGGTGGCCTTGAGGAAGTCGGTGAGCCGTGACAGGGCCGCGTTGGTGTCGCGCCCCGGGAAGGGGCAGTTCTTGTGGACGAAGCAGTCGGCGAGGAAGGACCGGAACGCGACCTCGAAGCCCTGCGCCTGGGCGGCGTTGACCGTGGGCACCGGCGGGAGGGCGGGGTCGATGGCCCCGTCGAGGACCATGGCGCGGATCTTCTTCGGGAACAGGTCGGCGTAGACCGCGCCGAGGTAGGTTCCGTAGGATTTGCCAAGGTAGGTGATGCCCTGGTCGCCGAGCGCGGCGCGCAGGACGTCCATGTCGCGGGCGGCGTCGGCCGTGCCGACGTGCGGGAGCAGCTTGGCGGACCGCGCCTGGCAGCCCTCGGCGAACTGCTTGGCGCCTTTGGCGAGGGCGCTGACTTCGGCGGGGTCGTCCGGGGTGCCGTCCAGGCCGATGAACGCGTCGAGCTGCGGGCCGGTCAGGCAGCGGACGGGCGCGGACTTGCCGACGCCGCGCGGGTCGAAGCCGACGGTGTCGAACCGCCCGAGGATGGCCGGGGTGAGGACGACGTTCGCGGCGCGCGCGTACTCGATGCCGGATCCGCCCGGTCCGCCCGGGTTGAGGATGATGGAGCCGATGCGCTTGCCCCCGCTGGCGGGGAGCCGGATGAGGCTGATCTGGATGCGTTCGCCGCCGGGGTTGGCGTAGTTCAGCGGAACGTCGAGCTTGCCGCACTGGAAGTCGTCCTGGCACGGCGTCCATGTGATCTTCTGCGTGTAGAACGGGGCGAGGGCGGCGGCGGGCGCCTGGGTGGCCGGCGCGGAGGGGCTCGCGGCCGCGGGCGGGTCGGCCGGGGACGCGACGTCCACCGACTCGCGCGACTCCCCCTCGGCCGAGCAGGCCGCCGCGAGCAACGCCGACATCACAAGGGCGGTAGCCGTACGGCTAACGCCGGAAAAGCGCATCATGCGCCGACCACCTGTCCCCCGTCGCCAGAACCCGAGGAGTTGATCATCCCCGCGGCGGTTAGGTTGTACCCCCTCTACCTGGGGTTTCACTCCTCAACTGGCGATAGCCGGTCACCGTACCTCTCGTCGTGCTGCTTGCGCGGCGAGCACACGTCGGCACGGGAGCAGGCGCAGCGCCGTCCTCCGTCGTTCAGCCGGACGATCACCGAGTCGGAGGGGACGTTGTGGCCGACGACGGTGCCGGGGCCCTCGGGGGTGTCCACGGCGGCTCCGGTGCGCGGAGCGGACGCCCGGAACTCCTGGTACAGGGGGTGCTCGTACTTCAGGCAGCACATCAGCCGGCCGCACGCGCCCGCGATGCGCAGGGGATTGACCGGAAGGTCCTGGTCCTTGGCCATGCGGACGGACACCGGCTCGAAGTCCTTGAGGAAGGTCGCGCAGCACAGGTCGCGGCCGCAGGGGCCGATACCGCCCTGCAGGCGGGCCTCGTCGCGCGGGCCGATCTGGCGGAGCTCGACCCTGGCCCGCAGGTTGCGCGCGAGGTCGCGGACGAGGGCGCGGAAGTCGACGCGGTGGGGGGCGGAGAAGTACACGGTGTAGACGTTGTCGGCGTCGAGGTAGTCGACTCCGACGACCTTCATGGGCAGTTCGTGCCGCTTGATCAGCCTCTTGGAGACGCTGCGGGCCTCGGCGCGGCGACGGCGGTTGGTCTCGTCGCGGCCGAGGTGCTCCTCGCCCGCGATGCCGGCGCACACCGGCAGGCCGTCGATGTCCTCGCTGACCCATTGCGGCGCCCAGACGCACTCGGCCACCTCGGGCCCGGCGTCGGTGGGGACGAGCACCTTGTCACCGACCTTGGGGCTGTGGCCGCCCGGGTCGAGGTAGTAGAGCCGCCCGTAGCGGGTAAAGCTCACGGCCATGATCATGCCCATGGAACCCTCCGCCTCCTCGCCGGTACGGCCGCGGGCGCCTGCCCGAGCCGACGTGAACCACGCCCGGCGCGAGCCTCGCGGATCACGCCGACGCGGTTCTGGCCCACATTACGCGCCCTGTGGTTTACCTAGGCAATACCAATCCTCCACCGGAAGTTGACCTGGCCACAATCGCGGGCCGGGCGATGAAAGCGGCCACGGCCGAGGACATTCCGGCTGTGGCCGCTTCAGATCGCGTCAACCACCTCAGGTCAGACGGTCACCAGGTCACGGAGGGGAAGGTGTGGTCGTTGTGGGTCAGTACCTGGTAGCCGGAGGCGGTGACGGACGCGATCTCGTCGCCGCGCCGGACGATGAAACGCTCGGAGGCGCCATCCGCGGCGAGAAGTCGCATTCCGCCCTTCTCGTCCTTGTAGACCGTCTCCAGAAGCCGCCCGTCCGAGGCGTCGAACCGGACGATCGCCGCGGTCGAGGGCTCCACCTTCTCCTTGGTCCCGTTGACCGTGAGGACGACCCGGCCGAGCGAGGCGATGATCCGCGAGCCGTCCGCGTTGAGACGGTACCCCTGCAGGCCGCCGTTTCCTCCGACCGCCTCTGAACTCAGGGTGATCTTCCGGCTCGTGCCGAGGTCCTCGCCCTCGACGGTCGTGTCGATCAGGTAGACGTCCGGCGAATCGGGCGCCATCTCGACCCGTCCCGAGGGGATGGGCGTGGTGCCCGACTTGTCCGGCCCGAGGACCTCGCCGGTGCGCGGGTCGACCGCGACGGTGGCCGACGCCATGGGGACCGCGGGCTCCGCCGGAACGGCCTCGGGCCCCGACGGGGGCTCGCTCGCGGCCCCGGGGGCGCCCGGGGAGGGCGGCACCACGCGGGTCGTCCGCCCCGGGGGCGGCGGGGACGCCGGGGTGGCCATGTCCCGGCTCGGCCCCTCACCTGTCCCGTATCCCTGGGCATCGGGCTTGGCCGTGCCGCTCGGCGGGACGGCCGACTCGAGGGTGACACCGCCGGACGAAGGGGCGGGCACGGCGGTGCCGTCGCCCGACGGCGGCGCGGAACCGGTGGTGGCGCCGATCGGCGGGACGCCCGGCCCGGCGGGCACGGAGGTGGCGTCGCCCGGCGCGGGGACGATCACGGTGCCGCCGGCCGACGTGTCTGGGCCTGGCGTCTTTCGCGGATCCGTCAGGAGGAACCGCCCGCCCCCCTCGGCGGTGTTCGTCCCGTAGCCGCGCACTACGTTCGGGTACTGGTAGGCGACGTACCGCCCGTCGCCGCTCATCGCGACGTTCGTGAAGATCTTGCCTTCCTCCGCCTTCCATGTGCGCGTCTCGCCGGACGCGGTGTCCGCCACCCCCAGTCCGCCGGTCCGATCGGTGGCCCGGCACGGCTGGATCGCGTACGCGAGCTTCGAGCCGTCCCCGCTGACCGCCAGGGGGTCGGCCGTCCCCTCGGACAGCTCGATCGGCAGCCGGTCGAACGCCTGGGCGGCGCCGGAATCGTCGACGGTGAGCCGGTAGAAGTGCCCCTGGCACCCGGGCCCGACCGTGGAGACGTAGAAGCGCCGGTTGTCCTCGGCGGCCTGCGCGGACCAGAAGACCTCGTCCTTCGAGGGCGCCGGGACGCTCGCGACCTGCTCGCCGTCCGTGCCGCGCACGCTGAGCGAGCCGGTGGAGGCGATGAGGAAGAACTTCGGCACCGCGGCGGGCCCGGCCGCGGCGACCTGGGAGCCTGTGCCCGCGCGTACGGCCACCGCCCCCGCGGTGATGGCCGCGATCACGGACGCCGCCGCGACGACGGGTACGAACCAGGACTTCTTCCGGCGCGGCTCGGGACGTTCCATTCCCGCGGCCGAGAACCTCAGCCCTGGGACGTCGTGGACGGTGTCCCCCACGGCCGTCGTGGCGTCGCGGAGTCTTGCGATGATGTCGTCGTTCACGGATGCTCCCCCAGGAGGCGGCCGAGCGCGTCCAGGGCTCGGGCGGTGGTGGATTTGACGGTGCCCCGGCTGACGCCCATGACCTGGGCGGTCTCCTCTTCGGACAACTCGGCGTAGTAGCGGAGGACGAGCACCTCGCGCCGGCGGCGTGGCAGTTGGTGGAGGGCTTTCAGGACGGCGCGGCGCTCGGCGCCGAGCAGCGCCGCGGCCTCCGCGGACCAGACGGGCGGTTCGTAGGCGCCGGCGAACCAGGACGGCAGCCGGCGGCGCCTGAGTACGGTGCGGGCGTTGTTGAGGACGGCGCTACGGAGGTAGACCAGCGCGTTCGCGGGGTCGCGTAACGCGCCGTAGCGGCGGTGGAGGCCGAGGAACGCCTCCTGGACCACGTCCTCCGCGCTCTCACGGTCGCCGACCAGCACGAGCGCGAGCCGGGTCAGCCCGAGCGCGTGGCCAGCGTACAGCGCCGTGATCGCGTCCTCGGCGTCACGTGGATCGGAGGTGCGCTCCGAGATTTCGGAAGCCTGCATGTCCAAGAGACGCGGCAGCCTTCCTCCGGTTGCTCGGCATCCGATATCCGGCTAAAAGGCGGGCAAGGCGCTCACAACCGGGGCCGCCACAACGACAGCGTCAGCGCCTCGACGGCGATCTGCGGGTTGACGTTGGCCGCCAGCCGCTCGCGGCAGAGCATGATCGCGTCGATGCGCCGCAGCGTGTCCTCGGGGGAGCTCGACGAGGCCAGCGCCTCCAGATCGGCGGAGCGGTCCTCGGCGGACAGCTCGACCCCCGCCCCGAACTGCACGGCCAGGACGTCGCGGTAGTAGGCGACCAGGTCGAGCAGGGCCATGTCGAGGGAGTCGCGCTTGATGCGCGTGGCCCGGGACTTCTGCCGGTCCTCGAGTTCCTTCATCGCCCCGGCGCCGCCGCGCACGAGCCCCTTGTTGAGGCCCTTGCCCGTGGACCCCTCGCCGTAGATCTTGCGCAGCTCGGTGGTCTCGGCCTCGTTCAGGTGGGCGGTCGCCTCCTCGGCGTCCTCCGAGGACGTCTTGACCAGCCGCTCGGCCGCCTCCACGCACTCGCCGAGGCCGGTCAGCGTGCGGGGCAGCGCCAGGACGGCGTCACGGCGCCGCCGCGTCTCCTCGTCCAGGGCCAGGCGGCGGGCACGGCCGATGTGGCCGCGCGTGGCGCGGGCGGCGAACTCGGCCGTCTCGAACGACACGTTGTCGCGGGTGGCCAGCACGTGCGCGATGGCCGCCGTCGAGGGCGTGCGGAGCGTCACGACCCGGCACCGGGACCGGATGGTGATCACCATGTCGTCCGGCGAGGGCGCGCACAGCAGCCAGACCGTGCGCGGCGGCGGCTCCTCGATGGCCTTGAGCAGGGCGTTGGCGGCGGCCTCGGTCGCGCGGTCGGCGTCCTCGAACAGGATGACGCGCCAGCGGCCGAGCGTCGGCGCCCCCGAGGCCCTGAGGACGAGCTCGCGGGTCTGCTTGACGCTGTACGAGAGGCCCTGCGGGCGTACGGTCTCGACGTCGGGGTGGGAGCCGACGCCGACCTGGTGGCACATGTCGCAGTGCCCGCATCCGAGGTCGGGGCACAGCAGCGCCGCCGCGAACGCCTGCGCGGCCTCCGAGCGGCCGGACCCGGGCGGGCCGGTGAACAGCCACGCGTGGGTCATGCCCGCCCCGCGCCCGCCGGCGAGGGCCTCGGCGGCGGCCGCCGCGGCGCGCTGGAGCACCGCCGCCGCCTGCTCCTGGCCGACCAGGTCGTCGAAGACTGTCACGCGGCCAGGTTAGTCGCGGATGGCGGGCATCGTGCCGGTGATGGCCTCGGTCTCCTGCGGGACGGGGTCGGGGAGGATCTCGCGGACGCGGTCCTGGACGACCCGGGAGATCTCCTCCTGCGTCTGCGTGCCGTCCACGACCAGGTAGCGGTCGGGGTCGGCGGCGGCGAGCGCCCGGAACTCGCGGCGCACCCGCTCGTGGAACTCCATCGGTTCGGCCTCGATGCGGTCGGCGGGCGAGGCCAGCCGGGCCAGGCCGGTGGACGGCGGCACGTCGATGAGGACGGTCAGGTCGGGCGTGAGGCCGCCGGTGGCCCAGGAGTTGACCTTGGCGACGTCCTGCGGCTCCAGCTCGCGCCCGGCGCCCTGGTAGGCGAGGGAGGAGTCGACGTACCGGTCGGAGATGACCATCGCGCCCCGCTGGAGGGCCGGGCGGATGACCTTCTCGACGTGCTCGGCGCGGTCGGCCGCGTACAGCAGCGCCTCCGAGCGCGCCGACAGCCCGTGGTGGGCGGAGTCCAGCAGGATCGCCCGCAGGCGCATGCCGACCTTGGTGGACCCGGGCTCGCGCGTCTGGACGACGTCGAAGCCCTGGTCGCGCAGCCAGATGGCGACCAGCCGGGACTGCGTGGTCTTGCCCGATCCCTCGCCGCCCTCGAAGGCGATGAACATGCCGCGCGCCGGCTCGCCGCTGTCGGCGACGTACCGCTCGCCCTTCAGCGCGGCCATCAGGTCGGAGCCGATGGGGACCTCGCGCCGGTCGTCCATGTGCCGCAGGGCGAGCACGCCGACGACGATCGCCACGACGGCGCCGATCAGCATGACCAGGCTGGGCCCATCGAAGCGGTAGACGAGCCCGGCGCCGATCGAGATCGCGTGCTTGCCGAACAGGCCGGACAGCGCGGGGGCGACGGCGACGACGAGCAGGAGCGTGACCCGGGCCAGGGACTGCAGGAACGAGAACGTGCGCCCGCGGATGGCGTCCTCGACCTCAAGGCCGATCAGCGTGTATCCGATGATCCACGCGATGCCCGCGCAGGCGCCGAGCACGACGACGAGCATGACCACGATCACCAGGTTGTGGATGAGCGCGGTGGCCGCGAGGACGATGCCCGCGGTGACGATGGCCAGCCCGAACAGGCGGCGGCGCGACAGCTCGCGCAGCAGCCGGGGCCCGAAGAAGATGCCGAGCGCCATGCCGACGAAGACGGCGGCGAAGACGGTGCCGTACGCGGCGTCGCCCCCGCCGAGCGCGACGACGTACACCTTGGCCACACCGACGACCGCGCCGCCCGCCGCGAACGCGCCGAGCATGCCGATGACCAGGCCGCGCACCATGCGGTTGGCGCCGACGTACCGCCAGCCGTCGATGATCTGCCGGAGCACCGAGGGCGAGGAGACCTTGGTGGTGTGCTCCTTGGGGATGCTCGTGAGCGTGAAGATCAGGAACGCGGAGACGACGTAGGCGACCGCGTTGAGCACGAGCGCGAGGTGGGCCGGGTGCCAGGTGAAGGAGGGCACGGCCTGGCCGACGACCTCGATGACCACCGACAGGACCGCGAACAGCGCGGCGGCGACCGGCGCGGAGCCGTACGTCACCAGCAGGTTGAGCTGGTTGGCTTCCTCCAGGCGTTCCTTGGGCACGAGGTTCGGGACGGTGGCGTCCTTCGCGGGGACCCAGAAAAGGTTCACGCACTCGACGAGGAACGTCGCGATGATGATCCACTGGTAGCTGCCGACCAGCGGGATCGACAGCACGAGCGCGAAGCGCAGCAGGTCGCTGGTGAACATCGTCAGGCGGCGGTCGAACCTGTCGGCGAACGCGCCCGCCAGCGGGCCGAGGAGGATCGCGGGGAGCATCTTGACGACGAAGACGCCGCCGATGGCGAGGCTCTGCGCCTGGAACCCCGACCCCTGGGTGAGATAGGCCGCGAACGCGGTGATGGCGATGATGTTCAGCCAGTCGCCCAGGCTGCAGACCGCCATGGCCGTCCACAGCCGGCGGAACGGTGCGTTGGCCAGCACGTGGGGGGGTTTACGGCGCGCGGACCGGCCAGAGGTGGTCATGATGTCAGCGTATCCAGGTGTTCGCTGGGCTGGACTGGATCGGTGGCGGGGACGCTGCCGCGCCTGCCGCTCCAGCCCCCGAGCGTATTACCTTCCCACCGCCCGCCGCAGGCGACATGCAGTGAAAGGCCGGATTCCGCCATGTTTCCGGCGCCCCGCAGGCGCGGGCGTCCGGGGTGGCGCGGGCGCGGGCGGGGAACGAGCCTGAAACCGATGTGGCGCGGACGCCACACAAGCCTTACCTCGCATGATCTCGGCCTCGCGACACGGAATGGCCCCTGTAGGCCACCCACTTGCCACCGCTAAGGTAATGCTGTCCTAATTTAGGCAAGGCTAAGCAACAATCAGGGAGACCACAGTGTTCGCCAGCTATCTCATCGGCCTCCGGGAGGGCCTTGAGGCGACCCTCGTCGTGTCGATCCTGGTGGCCTTCCTGGTGAAGAGCGACCGGCGCGACAGGCTCCCGTACGTCTGGGGCGGGGTCTCCGCCGCCGTCGCCCTGTCGGTCGGGTTCGGCGCGCTGCTGACGTTCACCGCCGCCCACCTCGACTCCCGGCAGCAGGAGCTGTTCGACGCCGTGGCGTCCATCGCCGCCACGATCTTCGTCACCTTCATGATCTTCTGGATGCGCACCGCCGCCCGCAAACTCTCCGGCGACCTGCGCGCCAAGCTCAGCGAGGCCCTCGGTCTCGGCGCCGCCGCCGTGGTCGTGATGGCCTTCCTGTCCGTCGCCCGCGAGGGCCTGGAGACCGCGCTGCTGTTCTTCGCCGCGGCCCAGGGCGCCGGCACCACCTCCTCCCCCCTGATCGGCTTCACCCTCGGCATCGCCACCGCGATCGCCCTCGGCTGGGGGCTGTACAAGAGCGCGCTGCGCATCAACCTCGGCAAGTTCTTCACCTGGACGGGCCTGCTGCTCATCATCGTCGCCGCCGGCATCTTCAAGTACGGCGTGCACGACCTCGTCGAGGGCGGCCTGGTGCAGGTGCTGACGGCCCCGGCCTTCGACCTGACCGGCGCGCTGCCGCCCGACGCCTGGTACACCACCCTGCTCAACGGCGTCTTCAACTTCACGCCGCAGCCCACCACCATCGAGACCATCGCCTGGGTCGCATACCTCGTGCCGGTGCTGGTGCTGTTCCTGATGCCGGCGCGCAAGGGACCGGGGGCGTCGCGCGCGCCGTCCACCACGCCGGCGTCCGCCGCCTCCTGAACCCAGGCCCCAAAACCTCGTCTAGAACCATCGTGAACTGGAGAAACATGCGTACCGCCACTGCCATCACCGCCGGCGCGCTGGCCCTCGCCGGGCTGACCGCATGCTCGTCGACGAGCGGCGGCGGCGACACGTCCGCGCAGTCCTCCGGCAAGCCCGGGAAGATCACCGTCGCGGCCTCGGACACCGAGTGCAAGGTCTCCACGGCCGCCCTGCCCGCCGGCACCTCGACCTTCCAGGTGACCAACGGCGGCAGCAAGGTCACCGAGTTCTACGTCTACGCGGCGGGCGACCGCGTCATGGGCGAGGTCGAGAACATCGTCCCCGGCCTCACCCGCGAGGTCATCGTCGAACTGCCCGCCGGCGCGTACGAGACGGCCTGCAAGCCCGGCATGATCGGCAAGGGCATCCGCAACCCGCTGAAGGTGAGCGGCACCGCCGCGTCCCTGTCCGACGACGCCCAGCTCGCCCAGGCCGCCAAGGACTACGGCCGCTGGGTCAAGAGCCAGACCGACACCCTGCTGGTCAAGACCCAGGAGTTCGTGGACGCCGTCAAGGCGGGCGACGTCGACAAGGCCAAGACCCTGTACCCGATCGCGCGGACGTACTGGGAGCGCATCGAGCCTGTCGCCGAGAGCTTCGGCGACCTCGACCCCGCCATCGACGCCCGCGAGGACGCGATCGAGCCGGGCGCCGAATGGACCGGTTTCCACAGGATCGAGAAGGACCTGTGGGAGGCCAAGGACATCAGCAAGGACGGCCCCATCGCCGACAAGCTGATGGCGGACGTGAAGAAGATCGTCGACCGGGCCAACTCCGAGCCGCTGTCCCCGCTCAAGCTGGCGACCGGCGCCAAGGGCCTGCTCGACGAGGTCGCCACGGTCAAGATGACCGGCGAGGAGGACCGCTACTCGCACACCGACCTGTGGGACTTCTCGGCCAACCTCGAAGGCTCCAAGGGCGCGATCGCCGCGCTGCGTCCCGTCCTCACCGAACGGGACCCCGCCCTGGTCACGACCCTGGACGAGAAGTTCGCCGCCGCCGAGGGCACGCTGGGCAAGCACCGCTCCGGCGACGGCTGGAAGCTCCACACCGAGCTGTCCAAGGCCGACCTGAAGGAGCTGTCCGACTCGATCAACGCGCTGGCCGAGCCGATCAGCAAGGTCGCCGCCGTGATCGCCAAGTGAGCGGGCGGGCCCAGGGCCGCGAGGAGACGCGATGAAACAGATCAACCGCCGCACGCTGTTCGGCCTGGGCGCGGCCGGGGTCGCCGCCGCGGGGACCGGCGTCCTGGCCTCGCGCACCCTCCTGGAGGGCGCTCCCCCGGCCGCCGCGGCCTCGACCTCCGACCCGGTCGCCTTCTACGGCGAGCACCAGGCGGGCATCGTCACCCCCGCGCAGGACCGCCTGCACTTCGTCAGCTTCGACGTCGTCACCAAGAAGCGCGACGAACTCGTCGACATGCTCCAGGAGTGGACGGCGGCCGCCGCCCGCATGACCCAGGGCAAGGACGCCGGCACGTTCGGCGCGGTCGGCGGCGTCCCCGAGGCCCCGCCGGACGACACCGGCGAGGCGCTCGGCCTGCCGGCCTCCGGGCTGACGATCACCATCGGCTTCGGGCCGTCCCTGTTCGACGACCGGTTCGGGCTCGCGGCCAAGAGGCCCGCCGGCCTCGCCGACCTGCCGAAGTTCCCCGGCGACGCCCTCCTGCCCGAGATCTCCGGCGGCGACATCTGCGTCCAGGCGTGCGCCCACGACCCGCAGGTCGCCGTCCACGCGATCCGCAACCTCGCCAGGATCGGCTTCGGCAAGGTGTCGGTCCGCTGGTCCCAGCTCGGCTTCGGCCGCACCTCGTCCACCTCGCGGGCCCAGGCCACCCCGCGCAACCTCATGGGCTTCAAGGACGGCACCGACAACCTCAAGCTCGAGGACGCCGAGATGCTGAAGCAGCAGCTCTGGGTCGCCCCCGGGGACGGGCCGGCGTGGATGACCGGCGGCAGCTACATGGTCACCCGCAAGATCCGCATGAACATCGAGACCTGGGACCGCGCCCCGCTGTCCGAGCAGCAGCAGATCTTCGGCAGGGACAAGGGCGAGGGCGCGCCGCTCGGAAAGTCCCGCGAGTTCGACCCGATCGACTTCAACGCCAAGGGCGCGGACGGCGGGCCCGCCATCGCCATGGGTGCCCACGTCCGCCTGGCGCACCCGTCCACGCACGGCGGCGCCCACCTGCTGCGGCGCGGCTACAACTACGTGGACGGCTCCGACGGGCTCGGGCGGCTGGACGCCGGGCTGTTCTTCATCGCCTACCAGCGCGACCCGCGCAAGCAGTTCGTCCCGATCCAGATGGAGCTGGCGCGCAAGGACCTGCTGAACGAGTACATCAAGCACGTCTCCAGCGGGCTGTTCGCCTGCCCGCCGGGGCTGCGCGACGCGGGCGACTACTGGGGGCGCGCCCTCTTCGCCTGAGCCGTTCGCCCCTTACGCCCCTGGACGCCCACGCCGGGCGCTGGGGGCGTTTCATGTACCGGGCCCTGGTTCCGGCTTCCGATCACGGGTTCTCGGGCCGCTACGGGCCGCTCAGGGCCGCGGAGAGGGGTTCACGCAGCCGTACGCCGGATAGGTTTTCCACTTTCCCGGCAAAAACGGAAATTTCCGTCGCGCCCGGGTTGGTAGGCGCACCTCCGGGCACGACGGAAATTTCGCACGTCAGGACTTGGCGCCCGCCTTCGCCCCCGCCTTGGCACGCGTGCGCTTTGGCGCGGGCCCGCGGGCGCGGCGCTCCTGCAGCAGCTCGGCCGCCCGCTCGATGGTGATCTGCTCCACCGAGTCGTCCTTGCGCAGGGACGCGTTCGTCTCGCCGTCGGTGACGTACGGCCCGAAACGCCCCTCCTTGACCACGATCGGCTTGCCGGTGGCGGGGTCGTTCCCGAGCTCCCGCAGCGGCGGCGCGGCGGCCGCTCGACCCCGGCCCCGCTGCTTGGGCTGCGCGAACAGCTCCTTGGCCCGCTCGATCGTCACCGTGAAGATCTCGTCCTCCGAGGTCAGCGAGCGCGAATCCGTCCCCTTCTTGATGTAGGGGCCGAACTTGCCGTTCTGCGCGGTGACCTCCTCGCCGTCGATCCCCCCGAGCACGCGCGGCAGCGAGAGCAGCTTGAGCGCGTCGTCCAGGGTGATCGTGTCCAGGGACATCGACTTGAACAGCGAGCTGGTGCGGGGCTTCGGAGCGTCCTTCTTCGCCCTCTTCTTGCCGTCGGCGGGCGGCTCCTCCTCGGGGAGGATCTCGGTCACGTACGGCCCGAAACGCCCGGTCTTCGCGACGACCTTGTGCCCGCTGACCGGGTCCGTGCCCAGCTCGCGCTCGCCCGAGGGCTGCTTGAACAGCTCCTCCGCCTTCTCGGCCGTCAGCTCGTCCGGCGCGAGGTCCTCGGGGACGTTCACCCGCGCGCCGTCGCGGTCCAGGTAGGGCCCGTACCGGCCGACGCGGATGACGATATCCGTCCCGTTGATCGGGAACGAGCTGATCTCCCGGGCGTCGATCTCGCCGAGGTCGCTGACCAGCTCCTTCAACCCCTGGCCGTGGTCACCGAAGTAGAAACGGCGCAGCTCGGGCACCCGCTGGGCGCGGGCGTTGGCGATGTCGTCGAGCACCTTCTCCATGTCGGCGGTGAAGTCGTAGTCGACGAGGTTGCCGAAGTGCCGTTCCAGCAGGTTGACCACCGCGAACGCCAAGAAGGACGGCACCAGCGCCGTCCCCTTCTTGGAGACGTACCCGCGATCCAGGATCGTGCCGATGATCGACGCGTACGTCGACGGGCGGCCGATCTCGCGGTCCTCCAGCTCCTTGACCAGCGACGCCTCGGTGTACCGGGCGGGCGGCCTGGTCGCGTGTCCCTCGGCGCCGAGCTCCAGCGCGGTCAGCGGGTCGTTCTCGTGGAGGTTCGGCAGCCTGCGCACGGAGTCGTCGCGGTCGGTGGCCGGGTCGTCCGCGCCCTCGACGTACGCCTTCAGGAAGCCGTAGAACGTGATCGTGCGGCCGGTGGCGCTGAACTCGACCTTCTCGCCGGTCGAGGACGTGCCGGCGATGCGCACGCTGACCGACTCGCCGACGGCGTCCTTCATCTGGGACGCCACCGTGCGCTGCCAGATCAGCTCGTACAGCCGGAACATGTCCGCGCTGAGCCCGGTCTCGCCGGGAGTGCGGAACTCGTCCCCCGAGGGCCTGATGGCCTCGTGCGCCTCCTGGGCGTTCTTCACCTTGCTCGCGTACACCCTCGGCTTGTCCGGGACGTACTCGGCGCCGTACAGCCGCACGGCCTGGCTCCTGGCGGCGGCCAGCGCAGTATCCGACAGGGTGGTGCTGTCGGTACGCATGTAGGTGATGAAGCCGTTCTCGTACAGCTTCTGCGCGACCTGCATGGTGTACTTCGCCGAGAAGCCGAGCTTGCGGCTCGCCTCCTGCTGCAGCGTGGTCGTCCGGAACGGCGCGTACGGCTTGCGCGTGTACGGCTTGCTCTCGACCGAGGTCACGGCGTACGCCGAGCCCTCCAGACGCTGGGCCAGGGCCCGCGCGGCCTGCTCGTCCAGGTGCAGAACCTCGGCACTCTTCAGGGTGCCCGTGCTGGCGAAGTCGCGGCCCTGGGCCACCCGGCGGCCGTCCACGCCGGTCAGCGTGGCGCGGAAGCTGCGGGGGTCCTCGTCACGGCCGGTGTCGAAGAGGGCCTGCAGGTCCCAGTACTCGGCTGAGGTGAACGCGATGCGCTCGCGCTCGCGCTCGACCACGAGGCGGGTGGCGACCGACTGCACCCGGCCGGCGGACAGTCGCGGCTTGACCTTCTTCCACAGGACCGGGCTGACCTCGTAGCCGTAGAGCCTGTCGAGGATGCGCCGGGTCTCCTGGGCGTCCACCAGGCGCAGGTTCAGGCCGCGGGGGTTGGACACCGCGTCCCGGATCGCCTGCGGAGTGATCTCGTGGAACACCATGCGGTGCACCGGGATCTTGGGCTTCAGCACCTCCTGGAGGTGCCAGGCGATGGCCTCGCCCTCGCGGTCCTCGTCAGTGGCGAGGTAGAGCTCGTCGGCGTCCTTGAGAAGCTGCTTCAGCTTGGACACCTGAGACTTCTTGTCCGGATTGACGACGTAGAGCGGCTCGAACTCGTGGTCCACGTTGACCCCGAGGCGGGCCCATGCCTCGCCCTTGAACTTCTCGGGGATGTCCTCGGCCTTTTCGGGCAAATCACGAATGTGACCGATGCTGGACTCCACGATGTAGCCACGCCCGAGGTACCCCGCGATCGTCTTCGCCTTCGCAGGCGACTCCACGATCACCAGGCGGGTTCCGCCGGCGTTGCCGTTGTTGGCTGGCACGCTGCTTCCTACCTCGCTGTTCGCTGTCGTTCTCCTGGCGGTCGCTCCCGGCCCGCCGTGGGCGGCTGGCCGGGTGATCCGTCACAGGCATGAAGGTAACCCGTCGTCGGAAACTTCTCCCCGTCGGACTACCCGGTCACTTACCGGTGTTCCACCTACCTGGACCCGATACCCACGAGGACGCAGAATAGAGCCCAGAGAGTGCCAGCGTCCCCTTGCACACCCTTCGGAGACTAATAGCAGTGCTCGAGTACTCCTATTTGGACCTGTACCTCCCGCGCGGGACCACACGGGAAACCGCCCGCCGGGTATTGACCGAGCATGCCGAGTACGGGCACTGGGAGCTGGACCGTCTGAGGCTGTATCCCGACGGGCGCCGGTACGTCCGGCTGCGCCGGAAGATCCTGCGGGTGGCCAGCACACTGTAATCCTCGACATCCTCGGCACCCCACTGTAAACCCTGGACATGGCTTTGCCCGCCCCGGGCCGCGCCCCCGGAACGGGCAAAGCATCTGTGCTCCGCCGCGCGAACCGGGCCCCACGGCCCTGGGCCGCGGCCTGTGTTCGCAGACTGCGAAGCGTCTGTGACTCCGCCGCAGGATCACGGCGAAGGGTTTGTGACCCCACCTCGCGCGTTCGCACGAAGTGCTTGTGACTCTGACCTCACGCGTGTGCCACAGGCGTCGAAGACCCCTCTGACCTCACGCGTCCGCACGTAGTGCTCGTGACTCCCGTCGCGCCGCCCGGAGCCGACGATCTATAACAGAACCGCATGGCTCGCGGCCCGTCGTCCGCTCCGTGGCGACGCGCGTGAGCGCTGTCGCGGCGCTCACCGGGCGCCACCCGGCCCCGCGTCGCGCGGCTCGCGACGCGGAACCGGCCGGTCCTACCGGCGGTGTCGCTCCGCCGGCGTCTCACTCCGGGTCGTTCACCTGCGGCGGAGACGGCGGGTGCTCGCGACGAGCGTGGCCGAGGCGGCGAAAAGCGCACCGGCCAGCAGGGCCACCAGCGAGCCCGCGTTCATGCCCGTGACGCCGAGCGGCCGCTCCGCGCTCATCAGGCCGATCTTGTCGCCCGCGAGGGGCAGGGTGCCCGTCGCGGAACGTCCACCGGCGATGTCCCCGGCGGGCGTGCCAGAGACGATCTTGCTGACGGGGGCGAGCGGGTCGCCGGCGGAGGCTCCCTGGGCCGCCGGGAGGCCCGGAGTCACGGGGAGCTCGGGAAGGCCGAGGGGCCTCTGGCGACCACTGGTGGCCGGGAGCTGAGGCCCCCCCGCCAGGCTCGACTGGTGGCTCGGAGCGGCCGGCCCGCGCTGCGCGGGGAACGCCGGGACCAGCGGCATCTCGGGCAGCAGACCAAGGCCGGGCCGCTTGTCGGCGGTCACGTCGCCCGAGCTGCGGGCCCAGTGCCCGGCGCCGTGCCCGGCGCTCTGGCCGCCCACGCTCGCACCGCCCAGGCAGCCCGCGGCGGCGTCTCCCAGCACGGCGACGGCGTTGCCGCACACGTTGATTGGCGCCTTGATCGGGGCGACGACCTGGTTACCGCCGAGCACGCTGTGACGGCCGTCCGTCCTGTTGCCGCCCGCGCCGCGGCCGCCGCCGCCCTTGACCGACGCGCCCCCGGCGCAGTGCGAGAACGCCCGGCCGATCACGGCCACGGACGTGCCGCAGACGTTGATCGGCGCGGTGATCGGGGCCACCACCTGGTTCCCACCGAGCACCGACGCGTACCCGGACGTACGATTGCCGCCCGCGCCGCCGCCGATGCCCGCGGCCGGGGCGCTGACGCCGCCCGGGCAGGTCGCGGCGCCGTTGCCCACGGCGTTGCCGCACACGTTGATGGGCGCGGTGATCGGGGCGACGACCTGGTTACCGCCGAGCACGCTGTGACGACCGTCGGTGGAGTTGCCGCCCGCGCCACCGCCCCCGCCGGGGCCGTTGTAGCCGTCGCCGCCCCTGGTGACGGTCGCGCCGCCCCGGCAGCCCGAGAACGCGTGGCCGATCGCGGCCACCGAGGTGCCGCAGACGTTGATCGGCGCGGTGATCGGGGCCACCACCTGGTTGCCGCCGATCACCGACCCGCGCCCGGACGTACGGTTGCCGCCCGCGCCCTGCCCGCCGCCGACCTTCGCCGTCGCGCCGCCCCGGCATCCGGCGGCCGACCGGCCGATGACCGCGACGGCGTTGCCGCACACGTTGATCGGCGCGGTGATCGGGGCGACGACCTGGTTACCGCCGAGCACGCTGTGACGACCGTCCGTCGAATTGCCGCCCGCGCCGGCCAGGCCGCTGCCGCCGCCCTTCACTTCGGCCCCGCCCCGGCAGCCCGCGTCGGACAGCCCGATGACCGAGACCGCGTTCCCACAGGCGTTGACCGGCGCGGTGATCGGCGCCTTGACCTGGTTACCGCCGAGGACGCTGCCGTCGCCGTTGGTGGTGCCCGGGGTGGCGGACGCGCCGGAGCCGCCGTGGACGGACGAGCCGCCGCGCGAGGAGGCGGACGCGCGGCCCGCGACGCCGACCGCGTTGCCGCTGATGTCGACGGGAAGGGTGATGGGCAGGTCGATCTGGTTGCCTCCGCCCACCGAACCGGTGCCGGAGGTGTCGGCATAGGCCGTGCCGCCGCTGAAAGCCAGGACGCCGACCGCCAGAAGTGCGGCGGGAGCGGAGCCCTTCGCCCACGTACGCATAATTGATTCGCTCCTTGTTTTCCGGGGGGATTTGTTTCTTGGGGGGAGTTCCTGACACACCCGCGTGGCGGACGGCCTTCCTGACGGGCGCCGGGTGTCCGGCCCATCTCAGGGCCGTCCCACCGTGACGCCGTTAACCGCCGTGACCCGGCCGCCGTGACGCCGTGACGCCGTGGCTGGCGTGGCCGTCGTGACGCTGTGAGGCGCCGTGGCTGCGGATGCGGTTCGAGATGTCGCCAGGCGACGACGTGCCGAGTGCCACCGCCCGGAATGGCATGCCGGGCGCGGGTCACGCACACGGTCGTGTGCGCCTTTCACGGGACGTCGGTCACCGGAAATCTCGGTTCAAAGCGGGATTTCGCCTGGTGGGACCGGAGATGCGAGGTACCCACCACAGGTGCGGCCACTGGTACCGCCGCCGGCCACCGTGACCACAGTGACCGTCGATGACCGTCGACGCGGATGCGGGAGATGACGCGTCACCCGCGCGGAGACCGCTCACAGCACTCCCGAAGAGTCGTCTCCGAGGCGTCACTCTCGTGAAGAGCCACCATCGAGGAGAGCTGTGATCTGCGGCGCGCTCCGCGACCGGCCGACCCCAGCGGGCCCGTACCGGCAGAGGGCGGGGATCAGTCGGGAGAGAAAGAGGGATCGTCCGCGGCTGTGCGGACGACGGGGGCGGGCGCACTCGCCGTGACGGCGGGCGCGACCACGAGCCGCGGGTCGAAGACGGACCGCGCGACGTCCCCCAGACCCGGCCCGAACGGGCCGGAACCACCACCCCGGGGCACGATGCCGTCGGCCCCCGCCGAGTGATCGGCGGTGGATGGCGTGGGATGTGCGGGCTTGGACTGGCTGGTGAGCCCGTCCACACTGCGTCCCGCCATCGCCCCGGCATCGGCCGAGGCGGTGTCGCTCACCGTGGGGAAACCGCCGGCCAGAGCCGGCCCGGAGGCGACAAGGGGTGCATGAGGTGGTGGCGCGAAGGCGGGACCGCGCGCCGCCGCCGACGTACCGGCGGAGGCGCCCGCCACGGCCTGGGAGCCCAGGACGTCCTGGCTCGCCACGACCGGGGAGACCTGGACGTCCTCGCCCGCGCGGCCGGCCGCGGCGACATGCCCCGAGGGGACGTGCGGCTCCGCGGACGCCGTGCCGGCGAGGCCGAAGAGCAGGCCGAGGACCCAGCCGACGGCGATCAGACCGCTGACGGCCAGCAGACGACCGAACCGGGAGCCGGCCACGAACCGTGCCATCCGGACTTCCCGCGTCGCGATCGTCTGAGCCCGATCGCCCGAAGCGGCCGCGGGCACGCACCGAGCCGCGGCGGGCGACTCGCCCACCCGCGGTCCCAGACCGGTGCGTGCCACGCGACCTCCCCGAACACCCTCGATCAGCCCAGCTTTCGCAGGGCTGATCGTGTGTACACCAACCCCTCAACGGAAAGTTACCGTATCAGCACGAGCAGTGAACGGCAAAGCGTTTCCCTGGAACCGGTCAGCACGCGTCCAGGAAGCGGTCAAGGACGCGCACGCCGAACTTGAGCGAGTCGATCGGCACGCGCTCGTCGATGCCGTGGAACATCCCGGAGAAGTCCAGGTCGGCGGGCAGGCGCAGCGGCGCGAACCCGAACCCGCGGATGCCCAGGCCGCTGAGCGCCTTGAGATCGGTGCCCCCCGACAGCGTGTACGGCACGGCCCGCGCGCCCGGATCCTCGGCGAGCAGGGAGTCCGCCATGGCCTTGACCAGCGGGCCCTCGAAGGCCGTCTCCAGCGAGATGTCGTGGTACACGAACTCCCTGGTGATGTTCGGCCCCATCAGCTCGTCGATGGTCGCGAAGAACTCCTCCTCGTACCCGGGCAGGAACCGCCCGTCCACATGCGCCGTCGCGACCTGCGGGACCACGTTCGCCTTGTAGCCGGCGTCGAACATCGTCGGGTTGGCCGTGTTGCGCAGCGTGGCCCCGATCATGCGGGCCAGCGGGCCGAGCTTCGCGGCCGCCGCCTCGGCGTCGTCGGCCTCCACCTCGATGTCGAACGCCTCCTTGAAGAAGTCGCGCACCGTCGGCGTCAGCCGGATCGGCCACTCGTACCGGCCGATGCGGCCCACCGCCTCGGCCAGCTCGGTGACCGCGTTCTCGCTGTTCAGCATGGACCCGTGCCCGGCGCGCCCGGTCGCCGTCAGCTTCATCCAGGCGATGCCCTTCTCGGCGGCCTCGATGAGATACAGACGGTTGCCCTCGCCCACCGAGACGCTGAACCCACCGACCTCGCCGATCGCCTCGGTGCAGCCCTCGAACAGCTCCGGATGCTCGGTCGCCAGCCACTGCGCCCCGTACGCGCCCCCGGCCTCCTCGTCCGCCGTGAACGCGAGCACGACGTCCCTCGGCGGCCTGCGCCCCTCGCTCAGCCGCTGACGCACCACCGCGAGGATCATGGCGTCCATGTTCTTCATGTCCACCGCGCCCCGACCCCAGACGCACCCGTCGGCGACCTCGCCGCTCAGCGGATGGTACTTCCAGTCGGAGGCGTTGAAGGGGACCACGTCGAGGTGCCCGTGAAGCACCAGCCCGCCGCGGCCGGGATCCTCACCCTCGATGCGGGCGATCACGCTCGCCCGCTTGCGATCACTCTCCAGGATGCGCGGCTCCAGCCCGACCTCCGCCAGTTTCCCGGCGACGTACTCGGCGGCCACCCGCTCCCCGGGGCCCGTGTTGTCCCCAGGATTTGTCGTATCTATGCGGATCAGGTCGCGGCACAGCTCGGCGACCTCATCCTCACCTTTGAACACGGACATGCGTGCTCCTTCGGTCCGGGTAGGGGCTGACCCCACCATCCTGCCGCCCGAACCCCTGTTCCCCCTACTCAGGCACCCCTCCCGCCCACGCGCCCACCCCCGCCGACCTGCCCGCGATCAGGTCCGTCCGCCGGCGACCACGCCCACCCATCCTCCCGCCCACCACCCGCGACCACGCTTACCTGCCCGCGACGCCCACAGCCCTCCCCGCCCCCGGGCTCTCGCGGACACGTCCCTCCGCCCCCGGCGGCCGCCCGGATTCGCGGTATGACGCACTGCCCGGAGTTTGCTAACCTGGTGCAGCCGACGCGGGAAGACACTCCCGCGTGCAGGCACCACTCGTCCGGGTGGCGGAATAGGCAGACGCGCTAGCTTGAGGTGCTAGTGCCCTTTACGGGGCATGGGGGTTCAAGTCCCCCCTCGGACACGTACCCTTGGCCGATGTTGTCCTGGTCAGCGCTCGCACTGACCAGGACTTTTCGCTTTCCGGGGTGGTAGGTCAACCGCACCCCCAACCCGGCATAGATCTTGGCCTTCCGCTCGGGATCGGCCTCATTCAGCACCCGGACGGCGTCCCCCAACTCCCGCAACATGACCGCCAGGCGCTCGTGGTCGAACTGAACGACCCGAACCGGCGGCATCCTTCGCAGCTTGTTCTCCGCCTCTGCTTTCCGGGCCTGTTCCTCCCTGATCCACCCCGCCACCACCGCGGGATCGGCCCCGGCCTCCAACGCGGCCCGATGCAGCGACAGCTTCCGATCGGAATCGGCTATCTGCCGCGTCAAGGCGGCCCCCTGGTCGCGGGGCGACGGGATGTCCCGTGCTCCCGCCAAGGTTCGGAGCGTGCGCTCCAGGTTGCCCGGGGCGAAGAGGCGTCCCAACCATTGATCGAGCCGCGGCACGATCACCGCTTCCCGTAGATACACGTTGCGCGGGTGCATGACGTGGTTGGCCAGGGCGTATTCCTCGGGAAAGCGGCACCGGTAGGACGGCGCCCCGTTCACCCACTGCCCTTGCATCCGGCGGTCACACAGCCCGCAGAACAGCAGCCCTCGGAGCTGGTAGGGCTTGGGAGTCCGCTTCCTGGTCTTGTCGGTGTGGCGGTCCCCCCGGCTCGCCAGGGTCGTTTGCACGGCCGTGAAGTCCTCGGTGCTGACGATCGGCGGGTGAGCGATGTTCTCCGACCACACCCACTGCTCTTGGGTGTTCCACCGCAGCTTGGTTGTGTGACCAAGCCCGACGTCGTCCACGTTCAAGAGGACCTCATCCTTACGCTGCCGGTTCCACACCTGGTGACCGGTGTAGCGCGGGTTGGTGAGGATGGCCCGGACCGCACTCTTGGACCACGCGACCCCGGGCCGGTGACGGTTGCGCTCGGGGTCGTGCGCCGACGGGCTCGGGATACCGTCGCGGGTGAGATCTTCCGCGATCGAGAACAGGCCATACCCCGACAGGAAGCATGCGAAGATCCGGGCCACCACCGGCGCGGCCTCCGGGTCGAGTTCCAAGCGGTGCAGGCGTCGGCCGTCAGCGGCCTTGGCCGGGTTGGGATGCGGGCCAGCGTCCCCCAGGCGGTAGCCGTACGGCGGGCGCCCTCCCAGGAACCGCCCTTCCATCTGAGCCTGGGCCGACATCGCGGTTCTCACCCGGATCTTGATCCGGTTGCGCTCCCCCTTGCTCATCCCGCCGAAGACGCTCATCACCAGGTCGTGCGCTTCGTTGGCCGGGTCGATCGGCCCGCCGACCTCGGGCACCCACAGCGGCACCCCGAAGTGCTCGAAGACCGGGAACGTCAGGCCGTACTGGTTGCCGTAGAACGCCCGATGCGGCTCGCCGATCACCACGGCGTCAAACCCCCGGTGCGGATCGCGCAGCTCAGCCAGCAGAGCCGACGCGCGAGGGCGGCGCTGCCAGGGGATCGAGCGGGACTTGTCCACGTCGAAGAACTCCGCCACGACTTCCCCGCCGCGAGGTTCGATCAGCGCCCGCGACCGGGTGATCTGCCAGGCCCGCGACGACTCGGGGTCCTGGTTGTCCTCGGTCGAGACCCGACCATAGAAGGCGAACCGCATCGTGTTCCTTTCGTCAGGCGGCATCGGACAGAGCGTGGCTTTGCATCTGTGCGTGAGCCTCCAACAGGATCTCCAGCAACTCCCCGGCGGCGTCGAGGGTCAACGTCGGAGGGCCGGACGGAAGCACTACACGAACATGATCCTTGGGGGCGGAAGCCATGTGTGTCCTTCCAAGAGCACGATAGGAGGCGTGGTCGAGGAGCGTGCGCCCACTTTTGAGGGGGGTAGCCGTACCAGCCGTACCAGCCTCGTTTTTGCTGGTCAGGGCTGGTACGGCTTGGTTGGTGGTACGGCTCAAGCCGTACCAAGATCGGTGGGTGGTACGGCTTGAGCCGTACCGGGCTACAAGCCGTACCGCGTCTGACCTGCGGCGTTGAGGCTGGTACGGCTGGTACGGCTCCCCCTCCCGAACGGGAGCACGTCCCCGGGTTCCGTCGTCGCCGGCGGGCCGTTTTCGGTGCTGTCGATGGGAGGGCAGTAGCGCGCCCAGGCGTCGGCGAAGTCCGCGCGCTGGTATCCCTTCGCCTGTCCGACGGGAGGCGGGAACCTGATCGTGTCCGATCGGATGTCGTACTCCCGTAGCAGGGCGCCCAGCTTCATGGCGGTGAGCCCTGCCGGTCCGTAGTCGGCCCATGGGGCTTCCGGATCGGCCTTGAGCCGTTCCAACAGGGTGGCGGTGGGCAGGGCGGTATCGGTCCGGAACGCGGTGCGGCAGTCCGTCAGCAGGCGGACACGGGGGGAGGGTTGGCCGTTGTCGTCGGCTTCGGCGGTCAGGGCGAGCACGGCGGCGCGGGCGCGTTCGGGCCAGTCTCCACCGGCGTGGTCGGCGACGACCACGAGAGGTTCCCAGGTGTCGGCGGCGCGGTCTTCCACGGGCATGGGGGGTTCGGCCTGCTCCAGCGCGGCCAGGTCGGCGCGCAGCCACGCGGACAGGTCGGCAGCGAGCTGGCGGAGGGCGGGGCGGTCGCGGCGGTGGCGGTAGGGGGCGACGGTTTCGCCGGGGCCGCGGCGGCGCATGCGGATGACGACGGCGCGGTCTTCGATGGTGTCGGGCATGGCGCCGATGCCGGCGAGCGCGGCCATGGCGAACGTCGGGATGGACTCGACTCGGCAGGTGTTGGCGTCGTACCGCTTGGCGGGCCGGTTGCGCTGGTGTCCCGCGTTGAGCAGGCCCCGCAAGTCCTCGTTGCCGTCCGCCTTCGGCCCGAAGATCGTGTCCGCCTCATCAACCAACATCGTGGGCGGGTCGTCGCTGATCGACCGGTAGACAGCGGCGGATGACGAGTTGACGGTGATGAACGGGTCGTGGCAGGTGGCTTCCACCACGTCGAGCAGCCGGGACTTTCCGCACCGCTTCTCCGGGGCGCGGATGACCAGGCGCGGGGCGTGTGCCCATGCGGGTTGGGCGTGGGTGGCTGCGATCCACAGCGTGACCGCGTCGGCGGCTTCGGGGGTGGGCAGGATCACGTATCGGGTGAGGGCGTCGCGTAGGGCGTCTAGCAGGGCCGCCCCGCGGCTTGCGGCGGGTTGGTGTGTGGTCATGTCGGGTTCTCCAGGGTGGGAGGCGGGGCGGGTCACGCGGCGATGGTTCGGGGGCGGCGGGCGCCGTTCTTGAGCCCGGATGCGATGGTGAGGCGGGTCTCGGACGGGGTGAGTCCGGCGTCCACCCCTCCCTGTCCAAGCAGCTCTTTGACCTCGTGCTCATCCAGCGCGCCGCCCGCCACGAGCTGGCCTAGCGCTGTCGCGGCAAGGTAGAGGGTCATGTTGCGCTGTCCGGTCGGCGCGGCGGCGATGCGGTCGAGTTCGCCGGTGATGGCGGCGCGCAGGAACGCGCCGCGCCGGTCGGCGGTCAGGGCGAGTTGCACCGGTTCGGCCTTCTGCCGGGGCGGGGGGACAAGACGCTTGGACAGCCAGGGGGGCAGCGGGGCGGGGGCAGCGTTGTAGATGACCTCGTAGGGGCCGGTGCCGTCGGGCAGGTCCACGAAGCTGCCCGGGGCGACGACGTAGCCGCCGGCGGCGCGGGTATCGATCAGCCATCCGAGCCCGTTGCCCTTGTCGCTCTCGGTGTTGCGCAGTTCGGGGCCGTCGGCAGGGGCGCTGTAGTACAGGTGGGTTCCGCCGCGGCGGGTGCGGACCTGGAAGGTCTCCAACGTCGGGAACGGCTCGCCGGCGCGCTCGCAGACCAGTGCCAGGACGTCGGCGCCGGTGGTGACGCCCGGCAGGTCGAAGGAAGGCGGGGGGCGAAGCCCCTCCTTCTGCTTGGGGGTGTCCAGGTCCAGCACCACCAGCCGGGACGGCCCGCACGCGATGCCGATGTTGAACGGGGCTCGGGCCCACCAGCGGCGGATGGTGTCGGGGTCGGTGGTGGCGCGGTCCTCCCAGGAGTCGAACCCGCGGGGTGGGACCTTGTCGCGGGGGGCGAGGGGGAAGACGCGCCAACCGCGGGCGGCGGCGGCCAGGGCGTAGGGCAGTGGTGCGGGCGGCGGTTTCACGAGGCGCGTTCCTCCGGGATGCGTGGGGTACCGGGGGCGGTGCAGGAGAGGGCGGCGCGGCGGGCGATGATCGCGGCGAGCACCTCGGCCGATCCCTCGCATTGGGGGTTGGCCAGGCAGCGCAGGGCCCATTCCACGGCGCCGGTCTGGGGGTCGGGCATGGGGTCGTGGTCGAGGTAGTCATCCAGGCCGCCGGGGCCGTGGATGGTTCGGGTGATCCAGTCGGACAGGCCGGTCATGACGGTTGGTCTCCTTCGGGGGTTCAGCGGACGTTGAGCAGGCGGGCGCCGGCGCGGGGGCGGCGGCCGGTGCCGGTGCAGGTGGGGCAGTAGCCGCGGCTGTGGGCGAAAAGCAGGCTGTAGCGGTAGCCGGTGCCGCGGCAGGGGCGGCAGCGGGTCTCGGGGTGGCGGGTCAGGGCGTGCCGGTAGCCGATCAGGGCGAGCGCGGCGGCCGGGGGGAACAGCAGGACGGCCAGGGCGGGAGAGATGTGCAGCGCGCCGGCGAGCGCGAGGGCGGCGAGCAGGGCGAGCGCGGCGATTTTCGGCATGGCGAATCACAGCCTTCGGCGGTGGTGGGGACGGCAGGGGTGTCCGGGTGTCCCGGGGGAGGGGTCTGCGGGCCGGTAACGCCGTCAGGGCGGGGGGGTGTGTCCCCCCGGACACCCCGGACGGGTCGATGTTTCGCCTGTTCAGGTGGCGTCCGGGGCGGACGTCCGGGGGGTGTCCGGGTGTCCGGGGGGCGTCGGACCCGGACGTCCGGGGGTCGTCCGGGGGGTGTCCGGGTCAGGCGGCGGGCCAGTCGGCGACCTCGGGCGGCACCGGCAGGTCACCGGAGGTGATCCGGTCGGCGGCGATGTGGAAGTCTTCGCGGTCGTATCCGCGGCGTTCCATACCGGCGCGGACGAACGCGCGCGGCAGGGTGGTGATACCGAGCGGGCGCAGCAGCGCGGACAGGGTGAGGGTGTCGGGTTTGGGGTTGCCGTCGTCGTCGAGGTCGGGCAGGAAGATGCCGAGCGCGGCGGCAAGGGCCTCGCTGTGAATGCGGGTGTCGGCGCCGAACGCGGTCAGGGCGCGGGCCACGATCTGCGGGAGGGGCCGGTCGTGCGTCGACTCGGGGGCCGATACGGGGATCTGCTGGGCTTGCAGGGTCGCGGTTCGGGGGTCGGGCCAGTCGGCGGCCGATGCCGTCGAGACGGCCGGGCTCTGGCCGTGGCGGGCGAGTTCGATCGGGTCGGCCCACTGTGAGGCGTCGTCGGCGCCGCCGGTGATCAGGGTCAGGCGTGCCGGGCGCACCGGAACCGGCGCGGCCGGTGCGGGGGTGGTCGCCGGCACCGCAGCGGGGATGGGGGCGTGCTGGGCGGGGTGGCCGTCGGCGGGGTGGGTGAGCGCGGGATCCCAGATGACCTCTCGTCCGCGGTCGTCGCGCATGCCCGGGAGGGGGATGGGTCGGGGGCGGGGCAGGTTTGCGCGCTCTTGCGGGGTGGAGAACAGCCAGCGCATCCGCTCATGCCGGGTGGCGTAGGCGATGCCCGCGGCGGCTTTGCTGGGCGGGTCGAGGTCGGGCCGGGTGCGGCTGATCGACAGGGATGCGGGGTGGATGTCGCGGCGGGGTTTGGTGTACCAGGCTTTCCAGGCGCGGATCTCCTCGTTGGCGAAGACCTTGAGGAAGCCGGATCCGGGGCCGGCCAGGTCGGCGACGGTGGGGCCTTGCGCGTAGTCGTACAGGTAGTCGATCTCCTTTTGCCTGCCACCGGCCATGATGATCCGGTTGTGGAACAGCGCGAGCAGATCGGTAGAGACGGTGTCGGAGGTGGAACGCAGCGCGGAGACCAGGAGCTGGCAGGCTCCTTCGCGGCCGATGCGCGCGACTTCTTCCACGTGCTTGCGGATCAGCTTTTGCGCGGGGTCACGGATGGTGGGGGACAGGATCTCAAAGCCTTCGTCCAGGATCGTGGTGATCTGGGGGACGTCGGGGCCGATGGGCAGTAGCTGGGAGTCGGCGTCCATGCGGCGCCGTGAGTAGGCGGTTTTGCGTTCCTTGGTGATGTCCACCTGCGCGGCGGCCATCAACAGGGCCTCTTCGGGACAGGGCGCGGCCCAGTCGACGGCGGGGCGTTCGGTCTGGCCGTCGAGCCAGGGGCGTAGCCAGGGCTGGGAGACGCCCCCGCCGTTGAGGTCCATGTGCCAGACCAGGCCATCGACGCACCGGCCCAGCTCCAGGGTGATGGTGTGCAGGGTGCCGGTCTTGGCGCTGCCGGTGGTGCCGACCACGATGGTTCGCGGCTGGCGGACCTGAAGGTGGGCGGGGGTGCCGTCGCGGTATTCGCCGATGGTGATCCCGGCGTTGACGGATCGGGGGGTGTAGTCGCCGGGGTGGTCCAGGTCTTGGGCCAGCCGGTTGACGGTGGCCACGTGCATCCACACCGTGCCCCGAAGGTCGCCTTCCACGAATTCGATGCCGCAGCCTTTGGGGAGGCGGGCGTCGTTGGCCATGCCCTCGGCGGCGTTGGTCAGCCGGTTGACGGTCGCCCCGCCGGGCGGCAGCAGGATCAGGAAGCTGTACCCGGTTTTGGTGGGCCATTCCTGCACGTCTTCGATCTGCACGCGCAACCGGCCACAGCACCGGTGGATGCGGTCGGACCATTCGGCGGCCAGTTCGGCGTACCGGCGCGGCACCAGCGCCCCGCCCTGCCCCGCATCCGATTGAGCGGCCGGGCGGGCGGGGTGAGCGCGACGGCCCAGCGGGGACAGAAGCCCGGCGGTAAGAGCGCCGATGCCGAGAGCGGCCCAGGTGTTGAGCGTCCACGGGCTGTTGATCAGGGTGTAGGTCCACCAGCCGCCGGCGCCGATCCAGCAGCCGAGCCGGTAGAAGATCGCGGTGGGGGTGCGGTCGTGGTGGGCACCGGCCACCACCGCGCCGAGCACTCCGGCGCCGGTGGCGATGCCGGCCCAGATCGGATCCAGCGCGGTCACATCGCCCACCGTGGCCAGGGCGGCAAGCGCGAGGGTGCCTTGGACGGTCGCCGAGACCGGGCCGCGGGGCTTGAGCGACCAGTCAACAGGCGGTGCAGCGCTGGTGCCGGGTTTGGTGCCGCGGGTGGTCGTGGTGGTGCCCACCGGATGTCACGCTCCTCTCAGATCAGCGGGGGTGGCGGGGGCGCCGGGCCGGGCGGGCAGGCACCGGCCCGGCGCGAGCCGGGTCAGCGGCGGCCGGCGTCCCACAGCGGTTCGTTGGTGCGCGGGGCCTCGCCGCGCTGGAGGTCATCGGCGTGGATGCGGCGGAACAGCACCGCGACCTCTTCGGCGACCGGAACGAGCTGGGCAAGGCCCTGGTAGAGCTGGTGCATGGCCTCCACCACGATCGGGTTGATCGGGTAGTCGCCCTGAAGGCGCATCACGTAGGTCCGGATCGACATGGCGATGTTGGCCGGGACCTGGTGCAACTGGTCGAGCTCGCGGGCCACGGTCCACATGTCGGCCGGGGCGTGCGCGGCGGCGGCGGAATTGACTTCGGCGGCAGCGGCCACCAGCGGGAACGCGGTCATGGTCTGAGCACTCCTGAAGATGTGTGGGGCGGATGGGCTGGTGTAGGGCCGTCGCCAACGCGGGTCACGGCCCGTCGTGCTCGTCTCGGTCTCGGTCGTCGTCTCGGTCGTGTTCTGGGTCGTGGTGGTGGGGTCCTCCTGACTGCCGGTGGTGTCGGTGGTGGTCTGGTCGGCCTGCCCCGGGGTGCTCTTGCGGAAGAAGTGGAGTTCCGTCCCGCACGGGCACAGCACCATGCGGGCGTTGACCCCGGCGGGCAGGGTGATCCGGTACGTCCGGCCGCATCCGGCACAGGTGGCGGTGCCGGTGACGGTCGATTCCTCGGCGTCCGGCGCCCCCGCCGCGGCCTTGTCGTCCTTGCCGTCCTTGGTGTCCTCGGCGGTCTCGGCGTTCGGGGTGGCGGTCTGGTCGGGCTCCGCGGTGCCGGTATCGGCCTTGGCGTTCTTGCGGTGGCGGCGCCACCAGGCGGTCAACCATGCCACCAGCGCGACCGCCCCGGCGGTCATCTCGGCGTCCCAGCGGCGTGCCCCGGCGCGGGCGGCAAGCGCGGCGCGGCGGGCGTGCCGGAATCCGGTGGCGGTGCGGGCGGCGGCCCACGCGGTCGAGGCGCGGCGGCCGGTCCGCCGGTCGGCCCACGCCCCCGCCCGCCGCGCCCCACGGACGGCCCCACGGACGGCACCGCGGACCGCGGCCTCACCCACGCGGCGCACCCGCCCCCGTCGATCGCTCGCGGCGTCGGCGGACCGGGCGCCGTCGGCGGACGCCCGGCGGGCGCGGCGGCGCCGCGCGCCGTTCACCAGCTCGCGGGCTCCGGCGGTCATCTCGGCGTCCCAGCGGCGCGCACCGTGCCCCATCGCGCGGCCGACGTTGCGCAGGTGGCGGGCGCCTTGGCGGGTGGCGTGCATCGCCCTGCCGGTCGCACGTCCACCGGCGCCCCGCACACCGTGCCCACCACCGGCCGCCCCACCGGACGCGCCGCGGCGGCCGGCGCGCCGGTGCCCGCCCGCGGACGACCGGCCGCGCGGCATGCTCGGACCGGATGCCGGACCGGCCGCGCGTCCGCCACGCCCGGCGGCGCGGCCGAAGGAGCGGAACGCGGCCGGCGTACCACGGTCGCGGCCGGTCCGGTGCGGGCGCGCGGACGGTCCGCCGAACCACGCCCCGGACCGTCCACCGCCCCGCGTTCCGGCGCGGCCAGGGGATGCGGTCGCGGTCTCGCGGGGCGCCCGTCGCTCGCGGCGGGGCCGGGCGGCGCGCGCGGGCCGGTCGTCGCGGCGGCGGCGCCACCGGGCGTAGGCCATCGCCCCGCCCCCGGCGGTAAGGGTGGTCGCGCCTGCGGCAAGGCCCCACACCCCGCCCGCCTGATACAGGCCGGCGAGCAGGGCGGCGGTAGCCGACAACCCGCCCACGGCCAGATGCGCAGCGGGCATCCCCTCGCGGCCTTCCTCGGCGTCGTCGTCGGCACCCGCGTCGGCGCCGTTGCCGGGGTCGGCGTGCGCAGCGTGCGGCGTCTCGGCGGTCGTGTGGTCGGGGGCAGGGGGCGGGGCGTCGTGCTGGGGCGGCTCGGGTGCGGGAGCGGCGGGCGTCTGGTCTTCGGCGGTGGTGGATTTGGCGGTCACGGGTGGTCACCTCCTTCGGTGTGCGCAGGGGTCTGCGTACGGGCCGGGTCGGCGTCCGTACGGGGCTGGTCGGTGCCGGGTGTACGGGTGGTGAGGGCCGTACGGGGCTGGTCGCCGATCACGCTGAGCCGGGCTTCCCGGACGGCCTTTTCCACCCAGGACCGGCTACGTCCGGCGTGTCCCATCAGCGCGGGATAGTTGGGTTCCCACCGGTCACGGCGCCCGGCGGCGGAAAGGATCTGCTCGCGGACCTCGGAGATGAACACCTCGCGGTCCATCGGCGCGGGCGGCTGGTCGGTCTCCGTACGGGGGGGGTCGTCCGTACGGTCAGTACCGGACGGGTCCGTACGGGGGGCGTCCGTACGGGTTTGCTCCGTACGGGGTCCGGGGCGTACGGACAGCGCCCGTACGGCGTCACGGAGGTCGGCTTCCACGGCGGCCAGGGCGCCGGTGAACTCTGCGCGGACCTCGGCGACCAGCGCGTCCCGATCGATCGGCGGCGCGGCCGGTTCGGCGGGTCCGGCCGGTTCGGTGTCGGCCAGTTGGGCGGCGGCTTGGCGGCAGGCGGTCTGCACGGCTTGGCTGATCTGGTGGCCCAGCAGGGTCACGGCTTCGGTCGCGCACAGCACCATGACCGGCGGCACCGAGTGCAGCAGGATCGATGCCGGGTCGAGTACTTCCCACGCTGACCAGGTGTTCATGGCGTAGGTGGCGGCCAGCGCGGCCCACTTGGTGCCCCGGATCCATCCGCCCGGCTTGACCTGGTAGCGGGCGATGACCTGTTCCCCGATCAGGGTGGCGATCAGGATCAGCGACACCATCGGGTCCAGCAGCCACGCCGACCACCACCCCGCATCCTCCCGCGAGGCGTCGCCGGCGGCGAAGTGTTGGACGTTGACCGCGGTGAAGGCCAGCCCCATCACGATCGCGACCCACGACAGCCGGTAGACCCAGCCGCGGAGCCGTTCGATGCGCAGCGCGACGACGTCGGGGTCCACCTGGAAGGCGCGCACGTCGGCGGCCTCGCGGGCGGCGGTGGCGAGCTTGACGGCCTTCTTGGAACCGCCACGCGGCGCGACACCGGCGACACCGGCCACCGGGTGCCACAACGCCGATCCAGCGGCCATCACGCGGCCCTCCTTTCTGAGGTCTCGGCGCAGTCCAGGCAGACGCCGAGATGGCGGGGCAGCACGTAACCGGCGTCGGTCTTGCAGTCCGGGCAGGTACGGCGGGCGGCAAGGGCCTTGGCGAGTGCTTGGAGCTGGGCGGGGGTGGCGGTGCGCTTGGGCAGGGCAAGGCGCTGGTCGTAGAGGTAGGCGGCGCGGACCCCGCCGCGGGCGTGGTAGCGGCGCGAGCGCCATAACACCTGTCCCTGCACGTACTGACCGCCGGGGCGAAGCCCGCGCGCGGTGAGCTGGCGGACGGTGAGCAGGTGCGGCGGTGCCATCCGCCACGGCCACGTCGGGATGCCGTAGCGGGCGCCGGTGGGGTCGAAGAACGCGGCACGCATGCGGCCCATCACGCCACCTGCCCCAGCTCGACCAGCGCCCCCGAAAGCGCGGTGATCTCGGCGGTGGTACGGCCGGCCCACACCCCGGTGTCGGGGGCGGCGGCCAGGGCGTAGGGCAGGCACAGCGCCCGGACCGGACAGTCCTCGCACACCTCGCGGGCCACCTGCACGCGCGCCGCCCGCTGCGCGGGGGTCTCGGCGTGGGCGGGGCCGGTGTGCAACTGCGGGTCGTAGACGCACCCGGCGCCCTCGCCCAGCGCACCGGGCGTTCCGGTGGTGGCGAGCGTCGCGGGGTGCGGGGCGGTGAAGGTGGCGCCGTAGGTGCCGGCGGCGGCGCGGGCGCGGGCGGTCACGGTGGCCAGGTCATCCCCGGCGGCGCACACCTTGACCATGCGGCCTTGGTAGCGCTCCACCGCGGCCCACACCGGCTCACCGGTGAGGCGCGCCGACTGGCGAAGCTGCGGGGTGACCGGCTCCACGGCCACCACGTGCGCGGAGGTGCCCGCGGCCGGGCGGACGCTGGGCAGGCGGACGGGATTTGCCATGATGGCGAGTGCTCCTTGACTGCTCATACGAGGTGGGAGGGGAGACGGCCGGGGCGGCTTCGGGTCTTGGCGGAAACGAGCCGCCCCGGCAGAGACAAGAAGGAGTTACGGGCGGGACGCGGCGATGGCCGCGGTGGTGCGCTGGATGACCGGCTTGCCGACGTCGCGGTGCCGGACCACGGTCACGACCCCGACTTCGCGGAAACCGGCGGCGATGGCCTCGGCCATGGCGACGCTGCGGTGCCGGCCACCGGCGCAACCGACCGCGACCTTGACCGGCTCGTCGTGGTCTCCGGGGAGATCGAACAGCAGGCACCAGACGAACAGCACAGCGTTGCCGACCTGCCCGGCGGCGCCCGGGGTGGCCAGCACGTGAACCCGAACCGCCTCGTCCAGGCCGGTCAGGTGCCGCATGGCCGGGTCATGGTGCGGGTTGCGCAGGTGGCGGCGCGCGTCGATGGTGAGATCGGCCTCCGGCGCCGGGCCGTGCCCGTAGCCGAACGACTCAACCACCACCTCAACGCGGCCAGAGGGGGAGTGGACCAGGGCCGTCATCGGGCCACCCCCGTACCGCCACATCCACCGCAGTAGATGGGACCGACCGGCGGGTTCCAGATCTCACCGGTGCCGTTGCAGTGCAGACACTGGGACATGATGGGTGTAGCTCCTTTGCTAGAGGAGTCCAGGGACGGCCCATGTCTTGGCGGATGGGGGCCGTCCCGCTGTCTGCGCAGGGGCGTTTCCCCTGCTAGAACCGCCTTTTCAGTGGGAGGCGGCAGCCCGGATGCGGTTTTCAAAGAGCAAGCGCGACAGCCCGTTGGCGTGCGGCTTGCGCCGCCTTCCCAGTTCTTCCGGCTGCACTCGATTAGAGCTGGCTCTATTACGCCTGAACCTGCGGAGCTTGTCAATAGAGCCGGTTCTATTGTCACGAAGCCGCTGGATTGGCCGATAGCGCTACCCTTATGAGTGGGTGCGAAGTGGAGGGGATCAGATGGCTGTCGGCTACCGTGAGCTGGCCGAAGTGCTGCGCGAGGGCATCCGGCGGGGTGACTACCCAGCGGGGAAGACTCTGCCGAAACAGGAGGAGATTGCCGAGCAGTACGGCGTCAACATCAAGACCGTCCGCCAGGCCGTGCGGCTGCTAGAAGCCGAAGGACTCGTCACGCCAGTACGGCGTAGGGGGACCGTCGTCCGGGAGCGGCCCCCCATGAAGCGGTTGGGCGTCGAGCGTTACGCCAAGAGCAAGTGGAAGTTCGGCCTTGTCGCGTTCGCTGCCGATCGAGAGGCGTCTGGGCGCGCCTGGAGTCCGACCGACCAGACGCAGACGGTTCGGTTGGTCGACGCAGACGCCGAAGTGATTGAAGCGTTCGGCCTCTCAGCAGGCGCGCAGGTCTACGAGCGAGCACGGCTCGTCAAAGAAGGAGACTCACCCACGCACACGCTGACGAGTTACTACCGGCCCGAAGATGTGCAGGGGACCCCTCTCGTTGATCCCACGCCTGGACCCGCCGGCCGCGGGGGAGGGTTCGCCGTCCTGACGCTTCAGGGCTTGGAGCCGGACAGCATGACCGAGACGATCCACGCACGAATGCCCACGCCGGACGAAGCGGAAATGCTCCAGTTGCCCGCCGGTGAGCCGGTCATGATTCTTCGGCGGCGCACCTTCACGCGTGAGGGGCGATTGGTCGAATTCGCTCGGGGCGTTCACGCCGCGTCCCGCTTCGCGTGGTCGTACACGTTCAAGATTCCCGACTGAGGAGAGGGCAGGGCCATGACCCCCACTGCTCTTGTACCCGATGCCCTCCGGGCCGACGTCGAGACCCTGTGGGACTACCACAACATGCATCACGTCGTTCGACCCTCGGACGTCGGCATTGGCCTCGGAAGTCATGACCTCGGGGTGGCCACTTGCGCTGCTGATCTCTACCAGCAGGGCATGTTCCCGCTGATCGTGTTCACGGGTGCCAACGCCCCCACCACGGTCAGCAGATTTCCCCGTGGCGAGGCCGTCCATTATAAGGAACACGCCGTCAAACTCGGCGTTCCCGCTGACGCCATCTTGGTCGAGCCTCACGCGACCAACACGGGGGAGAACTTCACATGCACCCGCGCCCTCCTAGAGCAGCACGGAATCACCGTCGCGTCAGCGGTCCTCATCTGTCGGCCGTACCAGCAGCGACGTGCCTACGCGACGTGCCAGAAGTTGTGGCCCGAGGTCGAGGCGATGTGTGCGTCGCTCCCGCTGTCGCTCGATGACTACGTGCGGAGCATCGGAGATGTAGACCGGGTAATCAATATGCTGGTAGGCGACACCCAAAGGATCACCGAATACGCCAAGAAGGGCTTTGCTGTTGAGCAGCCATACCCGGATGAGGTCGATGCCGCATTTCGGCGACTAGTTGCCGCCGGGTATACGAGCCGACTCATTTGAGCAGCGATGCGCGTACTTGTGGACGAGCTGTGGCGGGCATGACCGAGCGCGGGCCGGTGGACCGGCCGGTGGTGGTGCGGTCGCTGCAGCAGTACATGGACATGTACGGCGACCGGGTGCCGTACGGGTACCTGTACGACGACCTGCGCACAATGGTGGAGGTGGTGCTACAGCCATTAACCCCGACAAACATCACTGAGAACCGGGCCCTTGGCTTCCTGGTCAAGGGCTTTCTTGGTTTGCCCGCACACTTGAGGGAGCGTGATCTACGCTGGAGTCGTGGCAGGACGGGTGCAGCGCAGGAGGGGCGACGGCCCTCGGCGCTCTCAGCGTGCCGTGATCCTGTCCGCTCTCGCGATGCTGTTCAGCGTGGCTGCAAACTTCCCGGATCTCCCCACGTGGCCGCAGATCGTATGCGGAGTGGCCGCCTGCATCAGCGCAGGTGCCCTGGCTCGCGACCAGCTCGCCGGAAATATCATGAAGAATCTTGCGTCAAAAAAAATCTGAGCGACCAAAGTCAGGTACGTTAAGAGGTTCTCTGATCGCTGATCAGCCCCGGTGCAGAGCGGTAAGACGACGGGATCGGTGATCGATCGTCGCCGCTTCCGAGCATCTGCGTCGCATGCGCGTCGCGGCGGGGGGTAACGGATCTCGGAAGTGAACGTGTTGCCAGCTCAGGTGGGCAATCACGAGGAGTTGGACAGGGCTCTGTAAAACCGTCGGCTCAGGCTGTCCAGGGTCCGCCACCGAGCCGCCGGGCAGCGCCGGTTTCCCAATCCGTTCCCACAAACGGCATCTGCGCGTCGCAGGCGCGACGACGTCGCAGGTCAACCGCGTGAGGTGGCGCTGATGAGGCTTTCTCTACGGATCAGGTGGTCTCCAGCCACGGGTCTAGCTGAGGCCCCAGAAGATGGGAGAACGGTTCAAGTCCCCCCTCGGACACGTACCACCATAGAAGCGCCGGGTTTCTGACCTGGCGCTTCTTGCGTTCCACGCCATGGGGTTCAATACGGCAGCTTGAGAAACCGCTGGTCAGCGCCATAGGGGTTCAAGTCCCCGTGTATGCGCTCAGAGCAGGAGTGCCCGGCGTGTCGGCGGTCAGGATCTTGGACTTGCGTTGAACCGGAGGAACTCGGTGATGCGGAGGGCCCGCATCATGGCGGCTGCGGGTGCGGGGAGGTCGCGGAGCCCGTCGGGGCCTCGGCGGCGTGGTTCGGTCAGCGTGTGGCGCTTGCCCGCGCGGGTCATTTCGCCGGTTCCTGCCGTCAGAAGGTTCTGTGCCCATTGCGCGTTCTCGTTGCAGGCGAGGGCGACGATAAAGCCGTTGCCGGTGCGGTAGGCCCGGACGAGGGTGTCGTAGAGGCGGCCGGTCTCCCGGCCCTGATGGTGGAGTACCGCGAGGGGCGGTAGGCGGCGGGCGGCCGGCTTCAGCAGAGGGTTGAGGCGTTTCGACAGGGCCCGTCATGCGGGTGAGGGCGGTCATGGCGTGGGTTCTCCGGTGGGCGGCTGGAGGTCGACGGCGACGGCGCGCAGGAACACCCGGGCGAACTCCTGGTGGGTGGTCGCGATGTCGGGGAGGGCGACTTGAGGGACGTTCTCCAGGGTGGGCCGGGTGAGGAAGTGCATGAGCATGGGGCCGATCATCTGCTGGAGCAGCAGGAGCGGGGGCATCGGTTGGATGCGTCCGGTGTCGACTTCGCGGGCGAGCCAGGTGCCGAGCGCGGTCAGCAGGCATGGGGCGTAGCGGGCGGCGAGGCCGGGGAAGGGGCGCCGGTAGGGCGGGCGAGGACTTCGGCGAGGACGGCGGGCATGATGCGGGGTTCGCGGGTGAGGGCGTGCGCAGGCGTCCGGTAGATCTCTCCGACGGTGGCGGCCAGGTCGTGACCGGCACCGGCCAGGGTCTGTTCGATGTCCAGGAGCGGGCTGTGCCGCTCGTAGATGGCGTGGAGTAGGTCATCGCCTCCGCCGAACACCCCGCACAGGCTGTGCACGGAGCAGTCGGCGCGGACGGCCACGGCCTCCAGGGTGAGGGCTGCGAGGCCTTGTTCGCTCAACGCCCCCTCGACATCGCCGACTTCGTCTTACGAGCTATACTTACCGACCCCACCGCACTTGCAAACGTCCGAGGCCAGAGCACCACTCTCGCCAAGACCCAAGAATCCCGCCCTACGCTCCCTTCCTAAGCTAACCCCGGCTACACCGATTAGCATGGGCCTAAAGTGGCTCTTCAACTTTGAGGGGGATGCCTCGCCTTATGCCGCTGGGTTGATCATGTGATGTGTGCATGCCAACCGTACGCGGCGGCGCTGGTTGTTG